>NZ_JBCGFC010000018.1:0-66105 GCF_038739615.1 Aeromonas sp. SER
ATTTGCCTGGCGGCAATAGCGCCGTGGAACCACCTGATCCCATGCCGAACTCAGAAGTGAAACGCGGTAGCGCCGATGGTAGTGTGGCATTCGCCATGCGAGAGTAGGACACTGCCAGGCACC
Organism: Aeromonas sp. SER; assembly: GCF_038739615.1. NCBI lineage: Bacteria > Pseudomonadati > Pseudomonadota > Gammaproteobacteria > Aeromonadales > Aeromonadaceae > Aeromonas > Aeromonas sp. SER. Next base: position 124 of record NZ_JBCGFC010000018.1, read on the forward strand.
CAATTTTAGATTACGCGGATAGCGTGGTCTTTACCGGTTAGTGTGCTGATATGGCTCAGTCGGTAGAGCGCATCCTTGGTAAGGATGAGGTCCCCAGTTCGATTCTGGGTATCAGCACCATTAAAGAGAAAGCCTCCCTGAAAAGGGAGGCTTTTTTGCATCTGTCGCTTTCCAAAAAATCCCCTCATATTCCTTACCTTCAATACTTTCCTCTGTTTGTAGTCTGTACTGTTTTCTGCTGATCTGAGTCCCAAGGTGTTACTCATTTGACTGCTATTGATGGTTTTATCCAGATATTTAACCATGATTGATTGACGTAAAACGTTTTACGTGTAAAATCCGGCGCGTTTTGCCTATTACGTGGAGAAAAAGCATGGCGCAGGATAACGAATACTGTTTGGGGGCGGTTCCCACCAAAGGGCGCAAAGGTGTGCTGTCGCTGATGCTGGTGATGCTCGGCCTGACCTTCTTCTCTGCCAGCATGTGGACCGGTGGTGCGCTGGGCACCGGCTTGGTGTTCAATGATTTCATCAAGGCGGTACTGCTCGGCAACTTGCTGCTGGGTATCTACACCGCCTGTCTCGGCTATATCGGTGCTTCAACCGGTCTCTCTACCCATCTGCTGGCGCGTTACTCGTTTGGGGTGAAAGGTTCCTGGCTGCCATCCCTGTTGCTGGGCGGCACTCAGGTCGGCTGGTTCGGTGTCGGCGTCGCCATGTTTGCGCTGCCGGTGCAGAAGGCGACCGGCATCGATGTGAACTGGCTCATCGCCATTTCGGGCATTCTGATGACGGTGACCGTCTACTTCGGGATCTCTGCCCTGATGGTGCTGAGCTTTGTGGCCGTACCGGCTATCGCCCTGCTGGGTGGCTACTCGGTCTGGCTGGCGGTGACCTCGACCGGTGGCATGACTGCCTTGCAGCAGGTGCAACCAAGCAATCCCATCGAGTTCACCACGGCATTGACCATGGTGGTCGGTTCCTTCATTAGTGCAGGAACCCTGACTGCCGACTTTGTTCGCTTTGGTCGCAAACCCTGGGGCGCCGTCATGATTACCATGGTGGCGTTTTTTTTGGGCAACACGCTAATGTTCGTCTTCGGTGCAGCCGGCGCGGCCGTGACCGGGCAGGCCGATATCTCGGAAGTGATGCTGATGCAGGGGCTGCTGATCCCCGCCATTCTGGTGCTCGGCCTCAATATCTGGACCACCAACGACAACGCCCTCTACGCCTCCGGCCTCGGTTTTGCCAACATTACCGGTCTCAAGAGCAAGCCGCTCAGCGTGATCAACGGTCTGATCGGTACCGCCTGTGCCCTCTGGCTCTATAACAACTTTGTCGGCTGGCTGGCTTTTTTGAGTACGGCAATTCCCCCGATTGGTGGCATTATCATCATGGATTTCCTGCTCAATCGTGAGCGTTACCGTCAGTTTGCCGATCAGCAGTTCGAGACGGTGCGCTGGCAGGCGCTGGTAGCAACGGCAGTAGGGGTAGCTGTCGGCAAGTGGCTGCCGGGCATAGTGCCACTCAACGCGGTATTGGGCGCCGCCTTCACCTATTTCATTCTGGTTCGCCTCACCCAGCGGCCGGTTCTGGTACAGGAAGCTAGCAAATGCTGATTCAACATATTCGTTTGGCCGATCGGGAAGGGTTGTGGCAGATCCGCTGTCAGGATGGGGTCATCACCGCCATTGAGCCCCATGACGAGCATGCCGTCGCCGGTCGGGTGCTGGACGGGGAGGGTGGTCTGGCGATCGCTCCCTTTATCGAACCCCATATTCACCTCGATACCACCCAGACGGCTGGCGAGCCGAGCTGGAATCTCTCCGGCACCCTGTTCGAGGGGATCGAGCGCTGGGCCGAGCGCAAGGCACTGCTGACCCATGAGGATGTGAAACAGCGTGCCATCCAGACGCTGAAGTGGCAGATTGCCAACGGCATCCAGTTTGTCCGTACTCACGTCGATGTCTCCGATCCCAATCTGGTTGCGCTCAAGGCGATGCTGGAAGTGCGGGAAGAGATGAAGGAGTGGGTGGAGCTGCAGATCGTCGCCTTCCCGCAGGAGGGGATCCTCTCCTACCCTAATGGCAAGGCATTGCTGGAGGAGGCGCTCAAGCTGGGTGCCGACGTGATTGGCGCCATCCCCCATTTTGAGTTTACCCGGGAATATGGGGTCGAAAGTCTGCACTACATCTTCGATCTTGCCGAGAAGTATCAGGTTCTGGTCGATGTGCACTGTGACGAAATCGATGACGAACAGTCCCGTTTCATCGAGACACTGGCAACTCTGGCCTACGAGCGGGGTATCGGCCATAGAGTCACCGCCAGCCACACCACCGCCATGCACTCCTACAACGGCGCTTATGCCTCCCGCCTGTTCCGTCTGCTCAAGATGGCAGGCATCAACTTTGTGGCCAATCCGCTGGTGAACATTCACCTGCAGGGGCGGTTTGACAGCTATCCTAAACGCCGCGGGATTACCCGGGTGAAGGAGATGCTGGAGGCGAACATCAACGTCTGCTTCGGTCACGATGACGTGTTCGATCCCTGGTATCCCATGGGCACCGCCAACATGTTGCAGGTGCTGCACATGGGGCTGCATGTCTGCCAGATCATGGGCTACGAGCAGATCAATGATGGGCTGAAGCTGATCAGCAGTCACAGCGCCCGCACCCTGAACGTGCAGGATCGCTATGGTATCGAGGTGGGCAAACCGGCCAATCTGTTGATCCTGCCCGCCGAGAGCGGCTTCGATGCGGTGCGCCGTCAGGTGCCGGTGCGTTACTCGGTCCGCCACGGCAAGGTGATTGCCCAGACCCGACCAGCCCAGACCGAGATAGTATTGGGTCAGCCTGAGCCCATCGATTTTCGCCGCTGAGTTTTCAATCAGGCCGGATGGCGATTAGTTCCCTCGCTGGGCACAAGGGCCGCCATTACGACATAATGGCGGCCTTAGCCTGAGGGAGTGATGCCATGCAAGCCTGGGTCTATGTTGCGATTGGGGGCGCTTCGGTGTCTTGACCAGCGTCTCCTCCTTTTCCCTCGATACCAATGGTGCTGGCCCGACACGACGCCTCTCTGACGTCGCAGCTCAATATCGGTCTCAATCTGTGCCTTTGTCTGGCCATGCTCATGCTCGGCATGCAGATGGTTGCGAGCCGGGTTTAAGGTGTCCGCACGCCATTGGCTCTGGTAAACTGGCGACCATTCTTTGTTCTATGGGTGTTTAAGGGATGTCAGAACAAGCTACGACAACGCATTTCGGCTTTAAAACCGTGGCCGCGACCGAGAAAGAGACTCTGGTGGCAGGCGTCTTCCATTCGGTGGCAGCCAAGTATGATCTGATGAACGATCTGATGTCGTTCGGCATCCACCGCCTGTGGAAGCGCTTCACTATCGACTGCTCCGGCGTGCGCAAGGGACAGAAGGTGCTGGATCTGGCCGGTGGTACTGGCGATCTGACCGCCAAGTTCTCACGCATCGTTGGCGAAACCGGTCAGGTGGTGCTGGCGGATATCAACGATTCCATGCTCAAGGTTGGCCGCGACAAGCTGCGCAATCTTGGGGTCGCCAACAACGTCTCCTACGTCCAGGCCAACGCCGAGGCGCTCCCGTTCCCGGATAACCACTTCGACATCATCACCATCGGCTTCGGCCTGCGCAACGTCACCGATAAGGACAAGGCGCTCGCCTCCATGTTCCGGGTGCTCAAGCCGGGCGGTCGTCTGCTGGTGCTGGAGTTCTCCAAGCCGGTCAGCGAAGTGATCGCCAAGCTGTACGATCTCTACTCCTTCAAACTGCTGCCGAAAATGGGCGAAATCGTCGCGAATGACGGCGAAAGCTACCAGTATCTGGCAGAATCTATTCGCATGCACCCGGATCAGCAGACCCTGGCAGGCATGATGGAGAATGTCGGTTTCGAACAGGTTGAGTACTTCAACCTGACTCAGGGCGTGGTTGCCCTGCACCGCGGTTACAAGTTTTAAGGTTGCCTATGCCGATGGATGCCATGGTCACCGCCGTGATCGAAACCAGCCTCAACCAGTTGCTGGGGCTGGACAAAGAGAGCCCGGAGCGGCTGCGCAAGCTGGCAGGCAAGGTCCTCAAGCTGGAGCTGCGCGAACTCAAGCCACTCTGGTTTGTCTTCTCCGAGCGCCGGCTGGATGTGCTGGCCAGCTATGAAGGGGAGGCGGATGCAGTGCTGAGCCTCTCCCTGACCGCTCTCGGTCTGCTCAAGGAGCCCTCCGCCCTGACCCGCTATATCCGCGAGGAGAAACTGGATCTGAGCGGTGACCCTCAGCTGGTGCAGGCGTTCAGCGTGCTGCTGGGGGAGCTGGATATCGACTGGGAGGAGGAGCTCTCCCGCTATACCGGCGATGTCGTGGCGCACACCCTGTTCAGCGGTGCCCGTCAGGCACGTCGTCTGGTCGGCCGCGAACTGTGCCGCAGCCAGCGTCAGCTGGCGGAATATCTGACCGAAGAGATCCGCCTTGCCCCCGGCCCGCTGGAAGTGGCGAGCTTCAACGATGATGTCGAGGTGCTGGCCCAGCAGCTCAAGGCCGTTGAACTGCGGCTGGCTCGACTCGAACAGCAGGTGGCCTGATGACCCCGAAAGAGTTCAAACGCCTCTATCGCATCATCACCATCCTGCTGGAGCGGGGCATCGACGAGTTGGTGCCCGCTCGCTATCAACCCTGGCCGGGTCGTCTGGCTCGTCACTCCCTGTTCTGGCTCAAGAACAAGCAACCTGATCTCAGCCGTGGCGCCCGTATCCGCCTCGCCTTTGAGGCGCTCGGCCCCATTTTCATCAAGTTTGGTCAGATGCTCTCGACCCGGCGTGACTTGCTGCCGCCGGACATCGCCGAGGAGCTGGCCCTGCTGCAGGACAGAGTGCCCCCCTTCTGCGGTCAGGCGGCGCGTCAGCAGATTGAGCGCAGTCTGGGTTGCCCTATCGAAACCCTGTTCGACGACTTCGACGAGACGCCGCTGGCCTCTGCCTCCATCGCCCAGGTGCATACCGCACGGCTGAAGGAGAGTGGCCGCGAGATCGTCATCAAGGTGATCCGCCCCGACATCGAGCCGGTCATCGACGCCGATCTGCGCCTGATGCGGGCGCTGGCCCGTCTGGTGGCGCGCTTTGTGCCCCAGAGTGCGCGACTGCGCCCCATCGAGGTGGTGGAGGAGTATCGCAAGACCATCCTCGACGAGCTCAACCTGATGCGCGAAGCGGCCAACGCCATCCAGCTGCGGCGCAACTTCACCGGCTCAGAGGCGCTCTATGTGCCTGAAATTATCACCGATCTTTGCCGCGAGCAGGTGTTGGTGATGGAGCGCATCTACGGCATACCGGTCTCCGATATCGCGGCGCTGGAAGCCAACGGCACCAACATGAAGCTGCTGGCCGAGCGTGGGGTGGAGGTATTCTTCACCCAGGTGTTCCGCGACAGCTTCTTCCACGCCGACATGCATCCGGGCAACATCTTCGTCTCCTATGAACACCCGGAGAACCCGCTCTGGATCGGTATCGACTGCGGCATCGTTGGTACCCTCAACCGGGAAGACAAGCGCTATCTGGCGGAGAACTTCCTCGCCTTCTTCAACCGTGATTATCGCCGGGTGGCGGAGCTGCACGTGGAGTCAGGCTGGGTGCCGGCAGATACCAAGGTGGACGAGTTCGAGTTCGCCATCCGCACCGTGCTGGAGCCCATCTTCGAGAAGCCGCTCTCCGAGATCTCGTTCGGTCACGTGCTGCTCAATCTGTTCAACACCGCACGCCGCTTCCATATGGCGGTGCAGCCGCAGCTGGTGCTGCTGCAGAAGACTCTGCTCTATGTCGAGGGACTGGGCCGTCAGCTCTATCCCCAGCTGGATTTGTGGCAGACCGCCAAGCCGTTCCTCGAAAACTGGATGCACGAGCAGGTGGGGCCCAAGTCGGTATTGAATGCCATCAAGGAGAAGGCGCCATTCTGGGCGGAGAAGCTGCCGGAACTGCCCGAGCTGGTCTACGAGACCCTGCGTCAGACCCGCCATCAGCAGCATCACTTCGACCAGATGTTTGCCGAATTTCGGCGCCACAGCCGTCGGCAGGGGCAGGCACGATACCTCTTAGGGGTGGGAGCCAGCCTGCTATTGGCGGGTGTATTCTTGCTGACCCAAAAACAACACATCGAGTGGGGACAAATCAGCCTCACCGGTGCCGGGATCTGCTGGCTGCTTGGCTGGCTGCGAACCCGTTCCCATTAAACAAAAACCGCGCCATCAGGCGCCTGCTCTGGAGAGAAAGTCATGGGTGGTATCAGTATTTGGCAATTGTTGATCATCGCAGTCATCGTCGTGCTGCTGTTCGGTACCAAGAAACTGCGCGGGATCGGCGGCGATCTGGGTGCGGCGGTCAAGGGGTTCAAAAAGGCGCTGGCCGATGAACCAAACGATACCAAGCAGCAGAACGATGCCGAGTTTCCGCCGAAGCAGCTGAACGAAACGGCTAACCAGAACGCCGAGACCGCCAAGCAGAAAGACAAAGATCAGGCCTAAGCCATGTTCGATATCGGTTTTTGGGAGCTGGTGGTTATCGCCGTTGTAGCGTTGGTGGTGCTGGGGCCGGAACGGCTGCCCAGCGCTATCCGCACGACGACGCACTGGATCCGCCTCATCCGCTCCACCGCCAACTCGGTCAAGGCCGAGCTGGAGCAGGAGCTCAAGCTGCAAGAGCTGCACAACGACCTGAAGAAGGCCGAACAGCTGCAGATGAACAACCTGAGCCCCGAGCTGCAGGAGTCCATCGAACAGCTCAAGGCGGCGGCCCAGTCGGTCAACCGCCCCTATCAGGTCGAGAACGAGATCCGTCCCCCCGTCGCAGAACCTGTGGCGCCCGTCGAGCCAGTGGCTCAGGTTGCCCAGGTGAATGACGAGGTGCCGCCGGTCAACAGCCAGCAGGAGCATGAAGTCGTGAACGAGCCGGTCAGCAAAGGGGAGGCGAAGCCATGAGTCAGGCAGAACAACCCCTGATCAGCCATCTGGTGGAGCTGAGAACCCGCCTGTTGCGGTCGGTGACGGCCATCCTGCTGGTCTTTCTGGCGCTGATCTACTTCTCCAACAACATCTACGACTTCGTGGCGCAGCCGCTGCTGAGCCAGCTGCCGGCAGGCACCAGCATGATAGCGACGGATGTGGCGACCCCCTTCCTGACGCCGATCAAGCTGACGCTGGTGGTCTCCTTCTTCGTGGCGATCCCTTATCTGCTCTATCAGGCCTGGGCCTTTATCGCCCCCGGTCTGTACCAGCATGAACGCCGGCTCATCATGCCGCTGGTGGTCTCCAGTGCCCTGCTGTTCTACGCGGGGATGGCGTTTGCCTACTACGTGGTGTTCCCGCTGGTATTCGGCTTCTTCACCAGTACCGCCCCCGCCGGGGTGACGGTGGCGACCGACATCGCCAGCTATCTGGACTTTGTACTGACCCTGTTCTTCGCGTTCGGGGTAGCGTTCGAAATTCCGGTGGCCACCATCCTGCTCTGCTGGACCGGGGTAACCAGTCCCAAGAGCCTGCGGGAGAAGCGTCCCTACGTTATCGTCGGGGTGTTTGTGGTCGGCATGCTGCTGACGCCGCCCGATGTCTTCTCCCAGACGCTGCTCGCGATCCCCATGTGGGGCTTGTGGGAGCTGGGTCTCTTCTTCGCCCGTTTCTACGTGAAAGAAGAGAGCGAAGAGAAGCAGGAACAGACTGAAGAGGGGAGCTAAGGCTCCCTTCCTCTTTTCATGCTCCCGTTCGAGGCGTATGGTAAGGCCCCATTCGGTAGATGGTTTTCAAATACCTGATATGTATTCCTTTTGTCTGGAACTCCTCATCCCATGATCGATATCGGTTTAAACCTGACCAGCAGCCAGTTTGCCGGCGAGCAGGCTGAGCTGGTGGCCCGTGCCCGTGCCGCCGGAGTGGAAGCGCTGATCCTGACCGGTACCGATCTGGACGGCAGCCGCGAGAGCGCCGGGTTGGCCGCCCGCTGGCCGGGCTACTGCTTCTCCACCGCCGGGGTCCATCCCCACGATGCCAAGAGTGTCGATGAGGCGACCCTGCCCGCCCTGCGCGAGCTGGCGGCCTTGCCGCAGGTGGTGGCCATCGGCGAGTGCGGTCTCGACTACAACCGCGACTTCTCCCCCCGTCCGGTGCAGGACGCTGTGTTCGACGTCCAGCTGGCACTGGCCGCCGAGCTCGGGATGCCGGTGTTTCTCCACTGCCGTGATGCTCACGCCCGTTTCATCGAGATCCTCCGTCCCTGGTTGCCGAAACTACCGGGAGCCGTGCTGCACTGCTTCACCGGCTCCGACGAGGAGCTGGACGAGTGTCTGGCGCTGGGGCTACATATCGGGGTGACCGGCTGGCTCTGCGACGAACGCCGCGGTCAGCTGCTGCGCGAGCAGGTGGCCCGCATTCCAGCTGGCCGCCTGATGATCGAGACCGACGCCCCCTATCTGGTGCCGCGCGATCTGAAACCGCGCCCGAAACGCAACGAACCCGCTTTTTTGCCGCACATCGCCCAGGTGGTGGCGGCCTGTCGTGGTGAAGCGCCCGAGGCCTTGCTGGCCCACACCCGGGCCACCTCCGCCGCGTTCTTCCAACTTCCTCTCCAGGAGTGATTCATGGCTACAACTCTTCCGGGCGCCTTTCCGGGCCGCCGCCTGCGCCGTCTGCGCAAACACGATTTCAGCCGTCGTCTGGTGCGCGAGAACGTACTGACCGTCAACGATCTCATCTATCCGGTGTTCGTGCTGGAGGGGGAGAACCGTCGGGAAGCCGTTCCCTCCATGCCGGGGGTGGAGCGTCTCTCCATCGATCTGCTGCTGATCGAGGCTGCCGAGCTGGTGGAGCTGGGCGTGCCTGCCATTGCCCTGTTCCCGGTGACCCCGCTGGAGAGCAAGAGCCTGATGGCGGAAGAGGCCTACAACCCGAACGGACTGGCCCAGCGCACCGTGCGTGCCCTCAAGGCCCGCTTCCCGGAGCTGGGGGTCATCACCGATGTGGCGCTCGATCCGTTCACCACCCACGGGCAGGACGGCATCATCGATGACGAAGGCTATGTGTTGAACGACATCACCACCGAGATCCTGATCAAGCAGGCGCTCTCCCATGCCGAGGCCGGGGTCGATATCGTGGCGCCGTCCGACATGATGGATGGCCGCATCGGTGCCATCCGCGCCGCGCTGGAAGAGAACGGCTTCATCAACACCCAGATCATGGCCTACTCCGCCAAGTACGCCTCCTGCTACTACGGCCCGTTCCGCGATGCGGTCGGTTCTGCCGGCAACCTCGGCAAGAGCAACAAGGCCACCTATCAGATGGATCCGGCCAACAGCAACGAAGCCCTGCACGAAGTGGCGCTGGATATTCAGGAAGGGGCTGACAGCGTGATGGTCAAGCCGGGTATGCCCTATCTGGACGTGATCCGTCAGGTGAAGGATCAGTTCGGCGTGCCGACCTTTGCCTATCAGGTGAGTGGCGAGTACGCCATGCACATGGCGGCGATCCAGAACGGCTGGCTGAAAGAGAAGGAGTGCATCATGGAGTCCCTGCTCTGCTTCAAGCGGGCCGGGGCCGATGGCATCCTTACCTACTTCGCCAAGCGCGTGGCGCAGTGGCTGAAGGAAGATGCCCGTTAAGCTGACGTGACCGAGCGTGTAACGGATAGAAAAGAGGGGAGCCGATGGCTCCCCTCTTTCGTTACTGATAGCTGATTACAGCTTTATCCAGGCATCGCTCCAGGCAGTGCCGGTCGCGGTTGATGCATAGTGGCTGAGGGAGCCAACGGCTCCCTTTTTTATGACCGGCTAATTACAGCTTGATCCAGGCATCGCTCCAGGCACTGCCGGTACCCGGTGCATAGTGGCTGGTCGAGCCGCCACACCAGCCGCTGTAGGGCCAGGGTTTGCACTCATAGTTGCCACCGGCATTGCTGACCCGATCACCGGCCTGATAGCTGGTGTTGGGGGCGTAGGCCGGGTAGTCACCCTCACCACCGCCGCTGCTCTGCTCGGTCAGTGCAACCGGGAAGCGCTGTACCACCGGCTGCTGGCCATCAGCCAGACCGTTGATCACCACTTCATAGCTGCCATCGGTCACATTGCTGCCCTGCAAAACCAGCGCGCTGGTGCCGTTCACCAGACTGGTTGTGTTGCCATAGCTGTGGCCGTTCTGCTCCAGCGTGGCAGAGATCTGCACCGGGTTGGCGGTGGTGATGTTGAAGCGGATGGAGACCTGACCGTTAACTATGGTGTAGTCGGAACCCATGGCGCCGACAGTGAAGTCGCTGCTGCCGATCACCGGCGGCTTCTCGCCACCGTCGCAGTCGCTGTCTCCCTGCAGACGCCAGACGCCCCACTCACCGGTTGTGCCCGGCTCATCGTTCTGGGTCCACCACTCGGCGCGCCAGCTCTTGCCGTTGTGGCTGACGATGTCGCCGCTGACGTAGGTCTTTTTGGCATCCCAGCTGTTTTGACAGATGGCACCCTGCTCCCTGACGGTCACGTTGCGCAGCTGGGTTACCTGCTGGTTGGCACTGTCGCTCACCTGATAGGTGAGGGGGTAGCGGCCGACCTTGCTGCTGTCGACGTTGCCGCTGACCTGAATGTTGGCGGTCAGATCGCCATCTTCCTCATCGTGGGCGCTGACGCCGGTCATCGGATCAAACGGGGTGCCGAGTTCGATAGTGGTGTCCGCAATACCGGTAAAGACCGGCTTCATGCTGTAGACCTCGACGGTACGCACCTGTTCGGTGACGTTATTGTCGCGATCGCTCACCTTGTAGGTGAGGGGATAGAGGCCGATGCGCTGGGTATCGACGCTCCCTTCCACCTGGATCTGACCGGTCAGATCGCCATCTTCCTTGTCACTGGCGCTGACACCGGCCAGCGGGTCAAAGCGGGTGCCGTGCTTGACGCGGGCATCGCTCAGGCCACTGAACACCGGCTTGCCGTTTTCGTCCGGCGGGGTGATGTTCTGATCGTGGATGAAGGGGCCGTAGCTCTTGATGAAGGCTTCGTTGTAGGCCTGACCGGCCGCGTTGCGACCCATGTCCCAGTTGATGGACCAGGTCATCACGCCGCGCAGGGGCTGACCTTGGCTCTTCAGTTTGTTGAAAGCATCGAACAGATCCTGCGGATTCTTGACGTAACCGGTGGCGGCGGCATCGATATTGGTCGGAATGCCGAATACCAGCTTGTCGTGGGGGATCTTGTAGTAGCCGCGGCTGCCGTTGATCAGCGAGTCCGCCATGTAGTAGATGAACTCTTCTTTCAGGGCATCGTTGTTCTGGGCAATCCAGCCAATGCCATCGATCCAGATACCGTCGCCACCCTGGTTGTAGAACTGGGGGTTGATCCAGTCGTAGTAGCCTTCCAGCGCCCGCAGATAGGGGGTATAGAGACCGCTGGCTGTCAGGTAGGGGAACTCGGGCGCCATGGTGATGAGGAAGTTTTTCCCCTGGGCGCGATAGTGATCCTTGACCAGCCGCAGGGCGGCCGGGATCACGGTCTGGTTGTTGGCGGCAGTGATGGCGGACTGTTCCAGATCGATGTCCAGACCGTCGAAGCCATAGGTCTCCACCAGACGGATGATTTCGTCGGCGAAGGCCTGCTCCTGACCGGTACGCAGCTCGATATGCGCATCGGCACCGCCCAGCGCCAGCAGCACGGAGCGGCCCTGGCGGTTGAGCTCTGCGATCTGCTCGATAAATTGGCTCTCGCTCATGCCGGTAGCCGGGTCGAGCTTGAAGGTCGGGATCGAGCTGCCGCTATATACCTTCATGAAAGAGACATCGACCACGTTATATTGCGGATTGACCTGGTCGAGCTTGACGCAGGGAGCGGTACCGCCCTGATAGCCAGCGCCGCCACACCAGTTGTGCCAGTAACCCACGACGACACCGGATTGGGGATTGACCATGGCCTGACCGGCCGAGGTGGCCTGCGCCATGGGGGCGCCCATGCCGAGCAGACAGCTCAGCAGGGATAACTTCAATTTGTTCATCTTGATATCTCCATACAGTACAAACGGAGCGTCCAGCTATGGCCGAACGCTCCCGGGGGCAGCCCCGCTGTCATAGGAAATCTCCCTTAGACCGGTGGCTTTGCGTCGTGCCCTTTCGGGTCACTTTGCCTTTTTCACCCGTTCTCCGTGCGGCACGGAGAATCAAGTGACCTGAGTAACAGGCTGCTTATGATATGCACTTAAAAACAAATTAATCAACGTATGTGTATGATTTGTTTTGGTTATTAACTTGTTGATTAGTTATTTCCCAAGCATGGAAAGGGCCGGTGATACGCTGCTGTGACCTACTCTTTTGTCGATTGGATTTGCTCTGCTTCCTTGTGGTTCGAGAGTTGAAAAAGCCGCAAAAAGAGCAAAAAAGTACCGATTATTCATGCTGTTGCCGTCCAGTATCTGGCAGAGAGGTGTTTGAGCTCACAAAGAGGGGAAAACAGTGCTGACAGGCGGATTGAAGCTTGATTATTGCGTGACTTGGCCACATGTTAGAGAACCATGAAGAGCTGCTAAAGCGGTCTGTTCAAGACCAAACAAGAGGTAACCGGGATGAATAACCCTTTGCTGTCAATGGATTCGCTGCCCCCTTTCAGCCAGATCCAGCCTGATCATGTACAGCCCGCCGTGACGCAGGCCATCGCCGATTGCAAACAGAAGATCAAGGATGTGCTGGCGCACACCGAGCCCCACACCTGGGACAGCCTGATCGCCCCGCTGGAAGAGGTCAACGACCGTCTGGCGCGGATCTGGTCACCGGTCAGCCACCTCAACTCCGTGCTCAACAGCGAACCACTGCGCGCGGCCCACGATGCCTGTCTGCCGCTGCTCTCCGAATTCCAGACCTATGTCGGTCAACACGAGGGGCTCTATCAAGCCTATCTGGCGCTCTCCGAGAGCGATGATTTCCCGCGGCTTGGCGGCGCCCAGCGCAAGGAGATCCAGAACACCCTGCGCGATTTCCGTCTCTCCGGTATCGGTCTGCCCGCCGAAGCGCAGCAGCGCTACGGCGAAATTCAGGCCCGCCTCTCCGAGCTGGCTTCCCGCTTCAGCAACAACGTGCTGGATGCGACCCAAGGCTGGCACAAGCTGGTGGCCGATGAAGCCGAGCTGGCCGGTCTGCCGGAGAGCGTGCTGGCGGCGGCTCGTCAGATGGCCGAACTCAAGGGCAAGGAGGGGTGGCTGTTCACGCTGGATATTCCCTCCTACCTGCCGGTGATGATGTATGCCGACAACCGCGAACTGCGCGCCGAGATGTATGAGGCCTTCACCACTCGCGCCTCCGATCAGGGGCCCAATGCTGGCAAGTGGGACAACTCCGCCATCATGACCGAGCTGCTCACCCTGCGCAGCGAGCTCGCCAGGTTGCTGGGCTTTGCCAACTATGCCGAGCTGTCGCTGGCGACCAAGATGGCCGACAAGACCAGTCAGGTGGTGGATTTCCTCACCGATCTGGCGGCCAAATCCCTGCCGCAAGGCAAAGCAGAGCTGGAAGAGATCCGCACCTTCGCCGCCGAACAACATGGCCAGAGCGAGCTGGCGGCCTGGGATATTGCCTACTACGCCGAGAAGCTCAAGCAGCACAAATTCTCCATCTCCGACGAGCAGCTGCGCCCCTACTTCCCTGCCAACAAGGTGGTGAAAGGGTTGTTCGAAGTGGTCAAGCGGGTGTTCGGCATGAAGGTGCGCGAGCGCCTCGGCATCGACACCTGGCATCCGGATGTGCGCTTCTACGACATCTTCGATAGCGAGGATGAGTTGCGCGGCAGCTTCTATCTCGACCTCTACGCTCGCGAGCACAAGCGGGGCGGTGCCTGGATGGATGTGTGTCTGGGTCGTCGCTACCGTCAGGATGGGTCGCTGCAAAAGCCGGTCGCCTACCTGACCTGCAACTTCAACGGCCCGGTAGATGGCAAGCCTGCGCTCTTCACCCATGACGAAGTGGTCACCCTGTTCCACGAATTTGGTCACGGCATTCACCATATGCTGACCCGGATCGATGTGGCTGGCGTGGCCGGTATCAACGGCGTGGCCTGGGATGCGGTCGAGCTGCCGAGCCAGTTCCTCGAAAACTGGTGCTGGGAATCGGAGGCGCTGGCCTTTATCTCCGGCCATTACGAGACCGGCGAGCCGCTGCCTGCCGATCTGCTGGAGAAGATGCTGACTGCCCGCAACTTCCAGGCGGCGATGCAGATGCTGCGTCAGCTGGAGTTCGCTCTGTTCGACTTCCGTCTGCATCAGGAGTTTGACCCGGCCAATCCGGCGCAAATTCCGGCGCTGCTGGATGAGGTGCGCAGCCAGGTGGCGGTGATGACGCCGCCGGCGTTCAACCGCTTCCAGCACAGCTTCTCCCACATCTTCGCGGGCGGCTATGCGGCGGGCTACTACAGCTACAAGTGGGCGGAAGTGCTCTCTGCCGATGCCTTCTCCCGCTTTGAGGAGGAGGGGATCTTCAACCCGGCGACCGGCCAATCCTTCCTGCAGAACATTCTGGAGAAAGGGGGCTCGAAGGAGCCGATGGAGCTGTTCCGTGCTTTCCGTGGCCGGGAGCCAAAGGTCGATGCGCTGCTGCGCCATAGCGGGATTGCGGCATAACCTTTTATCCCCGCCGTAGCGGTGAGCTTCAAGCAGATACGCTTTTGCGGCATAGTGGGATCAAGACGTGATTTTTGCCATAAAAAGGGACCTTTTGGTCCCTTTTCTCATGCCTTTTTAATATCTTGCTGAATGCATGTTTGCACTGCCCGCGCCTCTTAAGTAGAGTCGTGTTCTACATCTTCAAGGAGAGAAAGCCCCTTGCCATGAGGCGAGCACTCGATTCCGTCTATCAAATCATCTCCAGTCTGGCTCATTCGAGTGGTCAGGGATATTTCGATACCTTTGTGAGTGAAATCGCCGCGGTTGTGATGGCTGATGTCGTCCTGATCGCAACATGGGAACCAAACGCTGCCCAGTTCAGGGCGCAGGCCGCTTATCCCTCCTGTCTTGAACCCGAATCCCTGCAACTGCCGCTAACCGGCTCGCCCGATGCCATCACCTGGCATGAGGGAGAAGCCTGGTTCAGCGACCGTCTGCTCCAGCTCTTCCCCCATGTGCCTCTTGCGCAGGAGTGGCAGCCGCAGGCCTATGCCGGCATCGTGCTCAAGAATGCCGATGGCGAGTCCATCGGTATCTGCAGCCTGCTCTATCGCCAGCCGCAGGCCAACATGGGCAAGGTAATGGGGTTGCTCAAGCTGCTGGGGCCGCTGGCCGGTCGCGAGCTGGCTCTCCTGCTGCAGCGTGCGCAGCAACCGCTGCCCGATTCGCCCCATATGCTGCAGAGCATGCTCTCCCATGCGCCTGTCGGGATCGGCAAGCTGGATCTTGCCGGGCGAATCCTGTGGGCCAACCCGGCTATCGAAAAGATGCTGGGATACCCGCTCGACGAGTTGCTCCATCGCACCATCTCCGACATCAATCATCCCGAAGACTGGATGCGCAGCGCCGAATACTACGAGCAGCTCTATCGTGGCGAGCGCAGCAGCTTCACTCAGGAGAAGCGCTACTTCTGCAAGGGCGGGGAAGTGCTGTGGGGGCGGGTGACGGTAACCCTTATTCGCGATGCGCTACAGCAGCCGGATTATCTGATGGTGCTGCTGGAGAATATCGATCCCCTCAAGCGCCACGCCGAGCAGCTCAAGCTTTCCCACCGGGTCTATGACAACCTCTCCGAGGCGATCCTGGTGTGTGATGACGACAGCCGCATCATCTCGGTCAACCCGGCGTTCGAGCAGATCACCGGCTACAGCAGCGAGGAGGTGTGCGGCCAACGCCCCAGCATCCTCAAGTCCGGCCTGCACGATCAGACCTTCTATGCCGACATGTACCACGCGCTGGAGCGGGTGGGGGTGTGGCGCGGCGAGGTGTGGAACAAGCGCAAGAACGGCAAGCTCTATCCGCAGCAGCTGATGATCAGCACTCTGCGTGAAGGGGGCAAGATCCAGCAATATATCGCCATTTTCAGCGATCTTTCCCAGACCAAGCTCGCCGAACAGAAGATCGCGGCACAGGCCAACTACGACAACCTCACCAGCCTGCCCAACCGCTGGCTGTTTGGCCGTTGCCTCGGTCGTTTCTGCGAGCGGGGCGAACGCTTCGCCCTGATGGTGCTCGACCTCAACAACTTCAAGGCGGTCAACAACAGCATGGATCACCATGCCGGTGACGCCCTGCTGCGGGAGGTGTCGGATCGGCTGGTGAGCCGGGTGCGCACCGAAGATCTGGTGGCCCGCATCGGTGGTGACGAGTTCGCCTTTCTGGTGCCGGGCATAGTGACCCGCCGTCAGGCAGAGGTGTTTGCCAAGCAGGTGATCGGCAGCTTTGCCCGCCCCTTCATGCTGGCCAACCAGCACCTCTATGTGACGGCAACCGTGGGGATGACCCTCTGCCCCATCGATGGCAGCGAGAGCGACGAGCTGCTGCGTAACGCCGAGCAGGCGCTGTTTGCCGCCAAACGGCAGGGACGGCTGATCGGCACCTACTGTTCCTCCATGCGCGAAGAGGTGCGCCAGCGTCATCAGATGCAGCAGGATCTGGCGGAGGCGATCAAGCAGGAGCAGCTGACCATGGCCTACCAGCCCATCTGGGACAACCGCAGCGGGCGGGTGGCCAAGCTGGAGGCGCTGGTGCGCTGGTATCACCCCCAGTGGGGACAGGTTTCACCGGCCGAGTTCATTCCACTGGCGGAGGAGGCGGGGCTGATCCAGGGGCTGGGTTCATTGGTGCTGTGGCAGTCGTGTCGGGATCTGGCGCGTTTGCAGCGCTCCGGTTTTCCGGATCTGCAGATGTCGATCAACCGCTCCACCATGGAGTTCCAGACCATCGACCCCGAGGCGAGCGAGTGGCTCAAGGTTATCCACCATTTTGAGCTCGATCCTGCCGACATCGTCATCGAAATTACCGAATCTCTGCTGATGGAGAGCAGCGATCAGCATAGGGTGCGGATCGATGCCCTGCGCGAGGCGGGCTGCAAGCTGGCCATCGATGACTTCGGCACCGGCTACTCGGCGCTCAACTATCTGCGCACATTCCCGGTCGATCTCGTCAAAATCGACCGATCTTTCGTGCGCCATATTCCCTTCAACGAACAGGATCGCATGCTGCTCGACGGCATCATCAACATAGTGCACAACCTCGGGATGCAGGTGGTGATAGAAGGGGTGGAGACTCGCGAGCAGCTCAACTTCCTCTGCCAGAAGGGGTGTGCCTTTACTCAGGGTTATCTGCTCAGTCGTCCACTCGCCTACGACGATCTCACCGAATACTTGCAGCTCAACGACAAGAACATGTTTTTGCAGGCTCGTTCCAGCTGACCGTCACTGCGCCGGTTTCAATTTCTCCTGTTTGCCCCGCAGCGTCCGGTAATCCTCTCCGAGATAGCGCATATAGATGCGATCCAGCACGCCCTCATCCAGCATCTGCTGCAGCGCCTTGTTGTAGGCTGGCAGCAGCTCTGCTCTCTGTTTGCCAAAGCAGAGATAGAGCGGGGTTGAATCGATAAAGGGGGTGAGGGCGCGGATCTTGACGTCCTGCTCTTTGGAGAGGATGGGGGCCGAGAAGTAATCCAGCACTATCATGTCGACCCGGCTCTTCTCCAGCATCAGCAACAACTGTTTGTCGGAGTGGGCCTTGATGGGTTCCCAGCCGGTGAAGTTCTTGATTTTGTCCGTGTAGTCATAGCCCCTGACCATCCCCACTTTCAATCCCTTGGCCATCTCCCACGAGAAAGTCTGCAGCGGGCTGTCGGTGCGCACATAGGCGGCCAGCGGGTAGAAAGCAGTAGCAAGGTCAGAGTGGTAGCAGCCGGGCAGGGGAGCATTATCGAGAATGCCGTCCGCCAGCTCGGTGTTGACGTACTGTTCGCAACGTCCCCACGGCAGTTCGAGCAGGGTGAGGCTCATGCCGAGGCGGTGCGCCACCTCCTGATGGATCTCGACCGATATCCCCTCTTTCAGGTTGCCCTGTTCGGCATAGGAGAAGGGGGGCCAGTCCACGCCACAGACCTTGAGATGGGGGCTATTCTGGGCTGCGAGCAGCAAGGCGATGAGCAGGTTCATGGGGTTTCCTCCCTACAGCGACGCGAAGGGGCTGTGGTACACTCGGTTCACTGAACTTAGAACGCATCCAGAGACCATGCAAATCCTCCTCGAAGACCCCGCCAAGGCCGCGCTGGCAGACGCGCTGGCCAGCCAGCTTGCCCAGATAGACCTTCCCCAGTTTGCCCTGGTATTTACCCCGGAGCGGCTGGAGCTGCGCAAGCTGGATGAGCCCAAGCTGGGGGCTGTCTACGTGGATTTCGTCGAAGGGGCCGTCGCCCATCGCCGCAAGTTTGGCGGCGGTCGCGGTCAATCCATTGCCAAGGCGGTTGGGCTCAAGTCGGGAGCGACTCCTACCGTGGTCGATGCCACGGCCGGGCTGGGGCGCGATGCCTTCGTACTCGCCTCTCTCGGTTGCCGGGTGACCATGATTGAGCGCAGTCCCGTGGTGGCCGCCCTGCTGCAGGATGGTCTGGCACGCGCCGCAGAAGACTCCGAGATCGGCCCATGGGTACGCGAGCGGATGCAGCTGCTGCACGGCCCTGCGGTGGATACCCTGCTGGGGCTGACCGAACGGCCCGAGGTGATCTACCTCGACCCCATGTTCCCGCACAAGCAGAAGTCGGCGCTGGTGAAAAAAGAGATGCGAGTGTTCCAGTCGCTGGTGGGGCCGGATCTCGATGCGGATGCCCTGCTGCCAGCTGCGCTCCAAATGGCAGAGAAGCGGGTGGTGGTGAAGCGCCCCGACTACGCTGGCTGGCTCAACGAACAGAAGCCGAGCATGGCCATCGAAACCAAGAGCAACCGCTTCGATGTCTACGTCATGGCGGCACTGGCGAGTTAAGCGGCGACTGGCATATCGTCCGGGCGACCAAACAAAAAAGAGGGCCAACCCGATGGGGTTGGCCCTCTTGCTATTTATTGGCTGTCTGACTGGGCTGGTGGGGCGAAGCGGATCAGCTTCTCCTCTCCCTGCCAGCTGAATCTCATGGTCGCCAGTTCTGCCAGACTGAGCTGCTCGCCGCTGTGCAGCTGGAGATACTCCACCCCATCGCGGGCCTCTATGGTGCGGATCCGATCCGCCCACTGACGTCCGTCCCGACTGGTCAGCGCGACCTGCAACTGCCAGCTGGCAGCAATCTCCAACCAGTCGTAGAGGTCACAGCTGATGGGTTGGTAATCCGGCATGGTCTGCTCCTTGAGAAGGCAGAGGGATCAGGCTTCCTGCAAACGGGTCGGCCAGCCCATCTTCTGCTGGCGCTCCACTTCAAAGCGCAGTTCGCTGGCGCGCAGGTAGTGCTCTTCTAGCCACCCTTTGGGCAGGGTCAGGGTGAGCGCATCCTCGTCCGCTTCCAGCGTGAAGCCGGGCACGGTTCCCTGGGTGCGGCGCATGCAGAGGATCAGGGCGATACGCAGGATGCGAGCCAGCCGGATCGCCTGACGAGCGGTGACCGCCCCCTGCTTCTCCAGCGGTTCCAGCTTGAATTCATCCCGCTGGTTGAACAGCAGGGCCGACAACAGCTTCTTCTGCGCGGGAGTGAAGCCCGGCATATCGATGTTGTCGATGATGTAGGCAGCGTGTTGCGGTGCCTTCTTGTACTCGATGCAGAGACCGATTTCGTGCAGCAGTGCCGCATAGCGCAGGATCGGCCGACCGTAGCGCTTGGAGAGCCGCCAGGCCGGCTGTAACTGGGTGAACGCCTCGATGGCGGTATCACGCACCCGCTCGGCGTGCTCCTTGTCCAGCTGGTAGCGGTTGATCAGGCTGTCGGCGGTGCGGTCACGGGCATCGCAGTCGTGATTGTTGCCGAGCAGGCCGTAGATCAAGCCTTCGCGCAGGGCACCACCCGCCAGCGTCATGCTCTCGATGTTCAGGGTTTCGAAGATGGCGATCAGGATGGCAAGGCCGGAGGGGAACACGGTCAGCCGTTCGGCTGCCAGCCCTTCCAGTTGCAGCTGGTCGAGCTTGCCGCAGGCGATGGCCTGACCCATCAGCTCCTGCAGTTTCGGCAGGGTGACCCGCTCGCTCTTCCCCTGCGCCAGCATGATCTCCTGCAGCGCCTGTACCGTACCGGAGGCACCGACGCAAGTGCGCCAGCCAAGGGCACGGTAATCATCCGCCACCTTCTCCAGCACCGCCTTGGCGGCGGCAATCGCCTGCTCGAAACGGGCTTCGGAGAGCTCGCCATCACCGAAGTGATTGTTGAGCCAGGTGACGCAGCCCATGTGCAGGCTGTTGAGCAGTTTCGCTTCGCTATGCTCGCCGATCACCAGTTCGGTACTGGCACCGCCGATGTCGATAACCAGTCGGTTACCTTCACCGGCAGAAGTCCAGGAGACCCCCTCATAGATGGTCTTGGCCTCTTCCTCGCCCGAGATGATCTCGATGCTGTGGTTGAGCACCCGTTCCGCTTCGCTGATGAACTCGTCGACGTTGGTAGCCAGCCGCAGGGTGGCGGTACCCACTACCCGGATGTTGTCGGCCGGTATGTCCTGCAGCTGTTCGGCGAATAGGCGCAGACAGTCCCAGCCCCGCTCCATGGCGACACGGCTGAGACGGAAGTCGGCATCAAGCCCGGCGGCGAGGCGAACCTTGCGTTTGACCTTGGCAACGGTGCGCAGGGCCCCGGCGACCTCGCGCACCACCAGCATGTGAAAGCTGTTGGAGCCGAGGTCGATGGCGGCATAGAGAGGCGAGTTGTGCAACGGGCCTATCCTTTAGCTTTTGCGCGGCGGACGACGGCGGTTGTTGCTGTTGCCACCCTGGCGATCGCGCATGTTGCGGTTCACCGGCTGGCGGTTGCGGAACACCCGTTTCGGCGCGGTGACATCATCCAGCAGTGCTTCGCGATCATACTTGCTGACCGGGATCGGGTGGTGGATGTACTCCTCGATGGCCGGCAGGTTGAAGGCATAGTCTTCACAGGCCAGGCTGATGGAGTGACCGCTCTTGCCGGCACGGCCGGTACGACCGATACGGTGAACATAGTCTTCGGCATCGTCGGGCAGGTCGTAGTTGAAGACGTGGGTCACGTCGGGGATGTGCAGACCACGGGCGGCCACGTCGGTGGCGACCAGAATGTCCAGCGAACCCTTGGTGAACTCTTCCAGGATCTTCATCCGCTTCTTCTGCGGCACGTCGCCGGTCAGCAGACCAACGCGGTGGCCGTCGTTCTCCAGCCAGGCATGAACGTCTTCACAGACGTGCTTGGTGTTGGCGAAGACGATCGCTTTCTCCGGCCACTCCTCTTCCATCAGGGAGAGCAGCAGCAACATCTTGTCTTCGTTGGAGGGGTAGAACAGCTCCTCCTTGATCCGCACGCCGGTCATCTGCTCCGGCTCTACCTGCACATGTTCCGGGTGGTTCATGTGTTCGTAGGCCAGCTCCTGCACGCGCAGGGAGAGGGTGGCGGAGAACAGCATGCTCAGACGCTCGGTGGCGGGCGGCATGCGGCGGAACAGGAAGCGGATGTCCTTGATGAAGCCCAGATCGAACATGCGATCCGCTTCGTCCAGAACCACGACCTGAATGTTGCTCAGGTCGATCACCTTGGACTTGAAGTAGTCGATGATGCGGCCAGTGGTGCCGATCAGGATGTCGACGCCCTGCTCCAGCACGGCCAGCTGCTTGTCGTAACCTTCACCACCGTAGGCGAGGCCGAGTTTCAGGCCGGTAGAGGCGGCGATGCTGTCGGCATCGTTATAGATCTGTACTGCCAGCTCCCGGGTGGGTGCCATGATGATGGCTCTGGGTTGATTTACCAGACGGGGTTTGGTCAGCGGGTGGGTAAGAAGATAGTTGAAGGTGGCGGCCAGAAAGGCGATGGTTTTGCCGGTGCCTGTCTGTGCTTGCCCGGCGAGGTCATGGCCCTCTACCAGCAGTGGCAGGGACAGTGCCTGGATGGGCGTACAATAGTGAAATCCCTTTGCTTCCAGACCAGCCAGAACTTCGGGTTCGAGGCCCATTTGGGCGAATTTGTCGGTCGTTAAGTGTGTTTTGCTCATGGCGGTAGGTTATCAGGTTAGGCTTGCAATAATAAACAGGATCATTTCAAATAGGGCAACTATTGCCTTTATTGACGTGTCAATAAAGCCTTATTTACTGACTGGAGTTGGAGATGAGTGACAAGATTGTTCAGCTGAGCGATGCCAGCTTCGAGGCAGATGTAATCAAAGCCGATGGCGCCGTTCTGGTCGACTTCTGGGCCGAGTGGTGTGGTCCGTGCAAGATGATTGCCCCGATCCTGGAAGAAGTTGCCCAAGAGTACGAAGGTCGCGTGACCGTAGCCAAACTGAACATCGACCATAACTCTGATACTCCGCCCAAGTACGGCATTCGTGGTATCCCGACCCTCTTGCTGTTCAAGAATGGCGAAGTGGCAGCGACCAAGGTCGGTGCACTGTCCAAGACTCAGCTGAAAGAGTTCCTGGACGGCAACCTGTAATAATCGAAGAGGAGCGCATTGCAATAATGCGCTCCTTCTGTTTTATCACCTAGACGCTCATCCCGATTGGTGCTAGTTTATCGCTCGTTTGCTAACCTTTTTGCCTGACTCCATTGCTAGCCTGGCAAGTCAAATCCGATCAGCATCAATCCAGCAGACTGTCTCCTCATTTCAATCCTTGCTTACAGACTTTCACCACTATGAATCTGACTGAATTAAAGAACACTCCTGTGTCTGAGCTGGTCAAGCTCGGCGAATCCATGGGGTTGGAAAATCTGGCTCGGGCGCACAAGAAAGACATTATTTTCGCGATCCTCAAGGCGCACGCCAAGGGTGGCGAGGATATCTTTGGCGACGGTGTGCTGGAAATCCTGACCGACGGTTTCGGGTTCCTGCGCAGTGCTGACGGTTCCTACCTGGCAGGCCCGGACGATATCTACGTCTCCCCGAGCCAGATCCGCCGCTTCAACCTGCGTACCGGCGATACCATCTCCGGCAAGATCCGGCCGCCGAAAGAGGGCGAACGCTACTTCGCGCTGCTCAAGGTCAACGAGGTCAACTACGACCGTCCGGAAAACTCCCGCAACAAGATCCTGTTTGAAAACCTCACTCCGCTGCACGCCAACGAGCGTCTGCGCATGGAGCGTGGCAACGGTTCTACCGAAGACATCACTGCTCGCGTTCTGGATCTGGCCTCCCCGATCGGTAAAGGTCAGCGTGGCCTCATCGTCGCACCGCCCAAGGCCGGTAAGACCATGCTGCTGCAGAACATCGCCCAGAGCATCGCCTACAACCATCCCGACTGTGAACTGATCGTTCTGCTGATCGACGAGCGTCCGGAAGAAGTGACCGAGATGCAGCGCATGGTTAAAGGTGAAGTGATCGCTTCCACCTTCGACGAGCCGGCATCCCGTCACGTTCAGGTTGCCGAAATGGTGATCGAGAAGGCCAAGCGTCTGGTCGAGCACAAGAAGGACGTAGTGATCCTGCTGGACTCCATCACCCGTCTGGCTCGTGCCTACAACACCGTTATCCCGTCATCCGGCAAGGTACTGACCGGTGGTGTGGACGCCAACGCCCTGCACCGTCCCAAGCGCTTCTTCGGCGCCGCGCGTAATGTTGAAGAGGGCGGCAGCCTGACCATCATCGCCACCGCGCTGATCGATACCGGTTCCAAGATGGACGAGGTTATCTACGAAGAGTTCAAGGGTACCGGCAACATGGAGCTGCACCTCTCGCGCAAGATTGCCGAGAAGCGCGTCTATCCGGCTATCGACATCACCCGTTCAGGCACCCGTAAAGAAGAGCTGCTCACTTCCGGTGACGAGCTGCAGAAGATGTGGATCCTGCGCAAGATTGTCCACCCGATGGGCGAGATCGACGGTATCGAGTTCCTCATCGACAAGCTGGCGATGACCAAGACCAACGACGAGTTCTTCGACGCCATGCGGCGCCAGCAGAAGTAAGTCAGGTCAGAAAATGACGAAACCGCGGCCAAGGTCGCGGTTTTTGTTTATCTAAATTTCGGCCGACTGGGTAGTATGAAGCTTCGATGTCACAAGGATAGAGACGTCATGAGACCCGTTTACTGGTTACTGCCGGGATTGCTGTTCGGTATCCCGGCCTTTGCGCAGAGCGTGCCAGAGCCTCCTTCGGTGGAGGTAGCTGAGCTGGGCACCGATCTGCGCTATCTGTCGAATTGCCTGCAACGGGGGCAGTTTGCCGCTGTCGATTCCCTGCTGGCGACCCAGAGCCGCGAGCAGCGCGAGTATCTGCTGCTGCAACTGCTGCGCAATATCAACGTGACCCTGCCGGCGTCACCCGAACTGCACGCCTGGGTGGCAGCCCAGGCAGACAAGGCCCCCCGGTGGCTGGTCGAGCAGCGGGTGGACGGCTTTCTGGTGCAGCAGCCTGCCTACGATTTTGCCGCTCAGGCCCGGCTGCTGCTGGGTCAGTGGCAGCAACTGGCGTGGCAGGCTGATTATCGCCAGCAACTGGAGCGGGGTACTTTCGGTTTCAAGTCGATCTACTACCGCGGCAACCCCGAGCTGGCTCGTCAGCAACAGGCGCTGCTGCAGGCCCTCGATCAGCTGCCGGTTTCCCTGCTGCAGCGCGAGAGCCGGACGCTGGCTGCCCAGAACATCTATCTGCCTGACAACCGTCTACTGAGTTACCTGCTGCAGCGTACCGGTGAGCTGGCCCTCTACAGCCGCCTCTGGCGCCAACCGGTGGATCAGGATGCTCTGGCTGCACTGGCCACCATCAACCGCTTTCATCAGGGTAATGAGGCCAGCGAGCTGCTGATCGCCGCGAGCACCAATCCCCATTTGAAAGAGCCGGCCCTGCGCCAGCTGAGCGCGCTATCCCCCCTGCCGCAACAGGCAAGAAGCTACCTGCTTGGTGAGCTGGCCAACCGGCAGTATGGATCTCTGGTAGCCGATCTGCTGATGGAGGTGGATGAGCCATTACTGCTGTCGGCACTGGCCAAACGCCTTGGTCAGCACAACATGATCCCCCTGGCCCCAGCTCTCTTCCCCGATTCGGGTACAACGAAGAGGCGGCCAGGGTTATAATGCCTTACCTCCTGAATCTGGTTGGGAACCTGCATGAAATACAAGGACTTGCGTGATTTTGTTGCGCAGCTGGAACAAAACGGACAACTCAAGCGGATTACCCGCGAGATAGACCCCTATCTGGAGATGACCGAAATCAGCGACCGCACCCTGCGTGCGGGCGGCCCGGCTCTGCTGTTTGAAAATCCCAAAGGCTACACCATGCCGGTGTTGACCAACCTGTTTGGTACCCCGGATCGGGTCGCCATGGGGATGGGCCAGCCCGATGTGAGCGCCTTGCGTCAGGTCGGGGTATGGCTCTCCTATCTGAAGGAGCCGGAACCGCCCCGTGGCTTCAAAGAGCTGATGGAGAAGCTGCCGATCTTCAAGCAGGTACTCAACATGCCGACCAAGCGGCTCTCTTCCGCCCCCTGCCAGCAGGTGGTGCAGGAGGGGGATGCGGTCGATCTCGACCAGATTCCTATCCAGCACTGCTGGCCGGGCGATGTGGCGCCGCTGGTTACCTGGGGTCTCACCATCACCCGCGGCCCCTACAAGAAGCGGCAGAACCTCGGCATCTACCGCCAGCAGAAGATCGCCAAGAACAAGCTGATCATGCGCTGGCTGGATCATCGCGGCGGAGCCATCGATTTTCGCGAGTGGCAGGAGGCCCATCCGGGCGAGCGCTTCCCGGTGGTGGTGGCGCTTGGTGCCGATCCGGCGACAATTCTCGGTGCCGTGACGCCAGTGCCGGATACCCTCTCCGAATACGCCTTTGCCGGTCTGCTGCGCGGCAGCCGTACCGAGGTGGTAAAAGCCATCAGCTGTGACCTGGAGGTGCCCGCCAGTGCCGAGATCGTGCTGGAAGGCTATCTGGAGCCGGGCGAGATGGCGCCGGAAGGCCCTTATGGCGACCACACCGGCTACTACAACGAGGTGGACGAATTCCCGGTCTTTACCATCACCCATATGACGATGCGCAAGGATGCCATCTATCACAGCACCTACACCGGCCGTCCGCCCGATGAGCCGGCGGTGCTGGGTCTGGCGCTGAACGAGGTGTTCGTGCCGCTGCTGCAGAAGCAGTTCCCCGAGATCGTCGACTTCTATCTGCCGCCGGAGGGGTGCTCCTACCGGATGGCGGTAGTCACCATCAAGAAGCGTTACCCGGGCCACGCCAAGCGGGTGATGCTGGGGGTCTGGTCTTTCCTGCGCCAGTTCATGTATACCAAGTTCGTGGTGGTGTGTGATGACGACGTCAACGCCCGCGACTGGAAGGATGTGATCTGGGCCATTACCACCCGGATGGACCCGGCCCGTGATACCACCCTGATCGAACACACCCCGATCGACTATCTGGACTTCGCCTCGCCCATCTCGGGCCTGGGTTCCAAGATGGGGCTGGATGCCACCAACAAGTGGCCGGGGGAGACCAACCGCGAGTGGGGTCAGCCCATCGTGCAGGATGAGACGGTGAAGCAGAAGATCGATGCCATCTGGGATGAGTTGAATATCCTCGGTTGAGGCGAAAATGGCCCGTTTGCTGCAAAAATGGATGAGATCCGCAGCGATTTGGGTATCCTCGACGAATAGGGCCAGCAGTGCTGGTCATCACCTGACAGTGAAACAATGAGCGAAGCGGGTCGAGCGAACCCGCCACAAGGACAAGAATGCAACGTATCAAATGCCGCGTAGAGGAACTGCGCGAATATGTCGACACCATCTGGCATGTGGCCCTGACGCCGCAGCAAGAGATCAGCTTCAAGCCGGGCCAGTATCTGCTGGTGGTGATGAGCGATTCGGACAAGCGTCCCTTCTCCATCGCCAACTCGCCGACCCGCCCGGGCGTGCTGGAGCTGCAAATCGGCGCGACTCCCGAAAACGCCTATGCCGGTCAGGTGCTGGCCCGCATGCGCGAACAGGGGGAGATCGAGGTCGAGCTGCCCGCCGGCAAAGCCTTCCTGCGCAACGAATCTCCCCGCCCGCTGATCCTGATGGCCGGCGGCACCGGTTTCTCCTATGCCAAATCGATTCTGGAGTACCTGATCGACAGCGGCAGCAAGCGCCCGGTCTTCTTCTACTGGGGGGTGCGTCAGGCGCACTGGCTCTACGAGCTGGAGCAGATGCAGCAGTGGGAGCGTGACTACGCGCCGCTCACCTTCATCCCGGTGGTGCAGGAGCCTGAGAGCGACTGGAGTGGCCGTACCGGTCTGGTACACAAGGCGATCATGGATGATTTCGTCAGCCTCCATGAGTACGACATCTATGTCGCCGGTCGCTTCGAGATGGCGGGGGCGGCCCGTGAGGAGTTCAAGATCCTCGGTGCCGAGCCGGAACGCATCTTCGGCGACGCTTACGAGTTCATCTGACAAGCCGTTTGTGCTGCCAAAACCCCCGGTCAAGCCGGGGGTTTTGCTATGGTGGCGCGACCAGTTCGGGATATTGTGGAGTTCGTCATTCAAGTCCAGTTTTTTTCGCAATTTCAGGTATGAATGGCTACTAATTCCCTGCAGCTGGTGGCATCTTTGTGCGTGATTGTCGGCAGCAGGATAAGGATATTCCGGGATGGGGCGAGGAGGCGCTGTGTTGAGCGAAGAGGGAAGATCATCGACAGAAGGTGCAAGGGGAGAGCTGGGTTCTGCGGAGCCAGCGGCGACCCTGATCTCCTCCTCCCGTATTGGTGAACTGACCCGGCTGCAGGCAGAAATTGCCGCTCTGAAGCATGAAAACAGCCTGCTGCAGGAGAAGCTCAACGCCGCCCTCGATGGCACCGGCATCTGTCTCTGGCAGGGGATTATCCCGACCGGTGAATTGCGGGTGTTCAATCTGCAGAACTTTCAGGTTGGCGACATGGCTCCCCACTTCGACCAATGGAGCGCCAAGCTCCACCCCGACGATCGCGCTCATGCCATGGGCAGCTATTTCGATCATCTCGAGGGGAAAACCCCCTTCTACGAAGTTGAATACCGCACCATCAACCCGCAAGGGGAGGTCACCTGGCTCTGGGATCGGGGGCGGGTGGTCGATCGGGACGCCGATGGCAAGCCGCTGCGGATCATGGGTTCCCATATCGATATCACCCAGCGCAAAGCTTATGAGCAGAGGCTGGCCGAGCGTGCCAACAGCGATGCCCTGACCGGTCTGCTCAACCGGCAGGGGTTTGGCAAGGCGTTTGCTCAGCAGCAACATGATGGAGCAGGAGCGCTGCTCTTTATCGATCTGGACGATTTCAAGGGGATCAATGACCAGCTAGGTCATGCCTGTGGCGATCAGGTTCTGCAGCAGATGGCGGAGTGGCTGCGTCTCATCATGCCGGGCTCGGCCCTGTGTGGTCGCTATGGTGGCGACGAATTTGTGGTGCACCTCAGCCGGGGGGTTTCGAGCCATACCCTGGCCGAGCTGGCTGATGCCCTGATTGGCCGGATGCAAAGCTATGTGCCCAGACCCGGTTGTTCACAAAGGGTCGGGCTCAGTATTGGCATCGCTTTGTGGGAGGGGGCATCGCTGTCGTTTCGGCAGGCGCTGGAGGTGGCCGATCAGGCCATGTACGAGGCGAAGGCGCGTGGCAAACGGGCCTGGCACTTGCTGCGGGTGTGACGACAACCCGAGCCCCGTAAAGCAGAAACCCCAGCCATGCTGGGGTTTCCGTTATTCACCTTTGGCGCCGAGCTGCTCTTCGAGTTGAGCCAGCTTGCTTTCGAGGGCGGCCAGTTTTTCCCGGGTACGCAGCAGAACCTTGGTCTGCACGTCGAACTCTTCACGGCTTACCAGATCCAGCTTGTTGAGCTGTGCCTGCAACACCTGACGGATCTTCTTTTCGGCCTCTTCGCCCATGCTGCGGATGCCGGGCGGCAGGGAGTTGTGTACCTGTTTGGCGATCTCTTCCAGTTTCTTCGGGTCGATCATGATGTCCTCCTTAAGCGTTGGTGGACATTCTACCGACAATTCCCTCATTTTGCCGAGATCGCGGCAGCTTTTTACCGTTGAGTCAGCGAACTTCGTAAGTGGCCAACAGCTCCCTGCTCAAGCAGTAACTGCGCAGACCATAAACAAACGCCGCCCTTCGGGGCGGCGTTGTTGTTTCTGCGATAGCTGAAAATCAGCCCGGCTGGTGGTTGCGATCCAGCCAGCCTTGCAGCAGGCCGACCAGCAGTCCGGTCAGGTGGGCGATATTGGCGGTGCTGGTGCCGAGCATGTCGAAAAAGCCGAGCACCATCCAGAACAGCATAAAGCCCATCAGCGCCGGTGGCAGAGTCAGGCCACAGGCCGGTTGCAGCTTGCTGCGCAGCCAGCAGTAGCCGAGCAGGGCATAGACCACGCCGGAGAGGCCGCCAAACAGCGGGCCGCTGGCAAAAAACTCGGCGATGTTGGGCAGGGCGGCGCCCACCAGCAGCAGGATCAGCAGCTTGCCGCTGCCAAGACGCTGCTCGATCTGACCACCGAGATACCACCACCACAGCAAGTTGAACACCAGATTGAGCACCGAGAAGTGGATGAAGGCCGGGGTAAAGTAGCGCCATGCCTGCCAGTCGGTGAACTGGGCCAGCGTCGGGTGGAAGGCCAGTTCGTCGTAGATGGGCAGGCCGATGGCATCGATGCCGTAGATGGCGAGACAGGCGATGATCACCACCAGCGTCAGTGGCCCCGCCTGATGGAGGAAATCGGTGACGGGATCCGTCATCCCCTTGCTGTAGTCGATGCGGGCATCGGCCCGGCCGGACTGCCAGGAGGCTTCCATATAGCGCGGGTGGTTCGGCTCGGCGAGGAAGCGTTTCACCTCCAGCTGGGCCTGAGCAAGGCGCGGCTCGTCAGCCAGCCAGATGGTGACCCCCAGCTCGGACTGGGTCAGCTCGCAGGAGATCCCCAGCGTCGCCAGATAGTCCACCAGCGCCTGCGCCATGCGGGCGTTGTCGAGCACCAGCAGCTGGATCATGCTTCGCCTGCCTCGATGGGAAATTCCCGGCGCCACGCCTCGAAGCCGCCATCCAGACTGTAAACCTCGTCGTACCCCTGTTGCAGCAGGTACTGGGCGGCGCCCTGACTGCTGTTGCCGTGGTAGCACATCACGATGACCGGGGTGTCGAACTCCACCTCGTTCATGAAGCGCACCAGAGTACCGTTGTTGAGGTGGAAGGCGCCAACCGCGTGGGCTGCCGCGAAGGATTGCGGGTCGCGAATATCCACCAGGCGGGCTTCGCCTGCACTCAGTTTCTGGTGGGCATCATGGGTATTGATATGGGCAAACTGGTCCATCTGGATGTCCTGAGAATAGGTTGATTGCCGGTCAGTGTACCGCAAGCTTGGGCGCAAACTAACCCCACAAAAGATAAGGGAGCCTGTGGCTCCCTTGTCGATATGGCATGCGGGTCAGTGGGTTAACCGCCGAGATAAGCCTGTCGCACCGCCGGGTTGGCGAGCAGTGCCGCTCCCGTATCCTGCAGCACCACGCGGCCGTTCTCCAGCACATAGCCGCGGTCGGCCAGCTTGAGCGCCTGATTGGCGTTCTGCTCCACCAGAAAGATGGTCATTCCCTTCTGGCGCAGCTGCTCTATGGTGTCGAAGATCTGCTGGATGACGATGGGGGCCAGCCCCAGCGAGGGCTCGTCCAGCAGCAGCAGGCGCGGTTTGCTCATCAGGGCGCGGCCGATGGCCAGCATCTGCTGCTCGCCGCCTGACATGGTGCCGGCGCGCTGCTCCAGTCGCTCATGCAGGCGCGGGAACAGGGTAAACACCTGATCCAGCAGGCCATGCTGCTCGGTCTTGTCGACGAAGAAGGCGCCCATCAGCAGGTTCTCCTCCACCGTCAGGCGGGCAAAGATGCGGCGCCCCTCCGGCACCACGGCGATATCCTTGCGCATGATGCGAGCGGTGGAGAGGTCGCTGATCTGCTCCCCCTCGAACCAGATGGAGCCGCTGCTGGGCTTGGGTTCGCCGCAGAGGGTCATCAGCAAGGTGGTCTTGCCGGCGCCGTTGGCACCGATCAGAGTGACGATTTCCCCCTCTTTCACCTCGACGCTGACATCGTGCAGTGCCTGAATTTTGCCGTAGTGGGTCGATACGTTGCGAAGTTCTAACATCTTGTGTTCCTTACGACTCGCCCAAATAGGCCTTGATCACTGCCGGGTTGTTGCGGATTTCATCCGGCTTGCCGTGGGCCAGCGGGGTGCCCTGACTGACCACGAAGATGCGGTTGGAGATGCCCATCACCAGCTTCATATCGTGCTCGATCAGCAGCACCGAGACCCCGAATTCGTCCCGCAGGCTCATGATCAGCTCGTCCAGCTCGTCGGTCTCCTTCGGGTTGAGGCCGGCAGCCGGTTCGTCCAGCATCAGCAGCTCGGGGCGGGTCGCCATGCAGCGGGCGATCTCGAGCCGGCGCTGCTGACCGTAGGCCAGGTTGCC
This sequence comes from Aeromonas sp. SER, assembly GCF_038739615.1. Taxonomy (NCBI): domain Bacteria; kingdom Pseudomonadati; phylum Pseudomonadota; class Gammaproteobacteria; order Aeromonadales; family Aeromonadaceae; genus Aeromonas; species Aeromonas sp. SER. The sequence continues at coordinate 31,629 of NZ_JBCGFC010000018.1, forward strand.
GGCGGCGCGGTTGGAGAGATCCTTGAGCCCCACCTTATCCAGCCAGAAGGCGGCCTGCTCCAGCCCCTCCTCTTCAGCACGGCGGAACGAGGGGGTCTTGAACAGCCCGGCCAGAAAGCCGGTGTTGAGGTGCCTGTGCTGGGCAACCAGCAGGTTCTCCACCGCCGTCATCTCCTTGAACAGCCGCACGTGCTGGAAGGTACGCACGATTCCCTTGCGGGCGATGAGGTGACCGGGTAACCCCTGGATCTCCTCACCCTTGTAGCGGATGGTGCCGCCGCTCGGGCGATAGAAGCCAGTCAGGCAGTTGAAAATGGTGGTCTTGCCTGCGCCGTTGGGGCCGATGATGGAGATCACCTCGCCCTTGTCGATATCCAGCTTGACCCCATTGACTGCCAGCAACCCTCCGAAGCGCATCGACAGATCAGAGACTTCCATTAACTTCTGATGAGTACTCATTTCTTCAACTCCAGATGCGGACGGGTCATCGGCAGCAATCCCTGTGGCCGCCAGATCATCATGAACACCATCAAGAGGCCGAACATCAGCATGCGGTACTCGTTGAACTCGCGAGCCAGCTCGGGCAACACAGTCATCACGATGGCCGCCAGCACCACCCCGATCTGGGAGCCCATACCGCCCAGCACCACGATGGCGAGCACGATGGCCGACTCGATAAAGACGAAGGATTCCGGGCTGATAAAGCCCTGCCGGGAGGCAAAGAAACTCCCCGCAAAACCGGCGAAGGTAGCGCCTATGGTGAAGGCGGTCAGCTTGATGATGGTGGGGTTGAGCCCCAGCGATTTGCAGGCGATCTCGTCTTCCCGCAGCGCTTCCCAGGCGCGGCCAAGGGGCATGCGCAGCAGGCGGTTGATGACGAACAGGGTGGCGATCACCAGCACCAGCGCCATCAGGTAGAGAAAGATCACCTTGTGGTTGGCGTTGTAGGCGATGCCGAAGAACTCGTGGAAGGTCTCGAAGCCGCCATCTTTGACGGTGCGGTTGAACTCCAGACCGCCCAGGGTCGGTTTGGGAATGCCGGAGATACCGTTGGGGCCGCCGGTCAGGCTGGTCATGTTGTTGAGCAGAATCCGGATGATCTCGCCAAAGCCGAGGGTGACGATGGCCAGATAGTCCCCCCGCAGCCGCAGCACCGGGAAGCCGAGCAGGAAGCCGAACAGGGCCGCCAGCCCACCGGCGATGGGCAGACACTCCCAGAAGCTCAGTCCGAAGTAGTTGTTGAGCAGGGCGTAGCTGTAGGCGCCGACCGCATAGAAGCCGACATAGCCGAGATCGAGCAGACCGGCGAGGCCGACCACCACGTTCAGACCCAGCCCCAGCATGATGTAAATCAGGGTGAGAGTGGCCAGATCGATGGCACCGCGAGAGGCCATAAAGGGCCAGCTCACCGCAAACAGCAGCACCAGAATGGCGGTGGTGTTGTAGAGGCGTGGCGCCTCCTCCTGACTCGGCAGCACCAGCTTGCCAAAGCCGACCGAGAAGCCGCTGATGGAGGCCTGGAACAGCTTGGCAATCTGGCCGCGCAGCAGCTGGAACCAGAACACCAGGGTCGCGCCGCCCAGCAGCCAGGCCAGCGACACATCGAGGCGACTCACCACCAGCAGGCGGGAACCATCGGTCTCCAGCTTGAAGCCGAGCAGCCAGAAGGAGAGCACCAGCAGCACCAGGCTGGCGATGCAGGCATGGATGAATTGGCGTTTCATCATACTTTCTCCACTTCCGGGCGGCCCAGAATGCCGGTCGGCATAAAGAGCAGCACAAAGATGAGCAGGGCGAACGCCATCACATCCTTGTATTCGGTGCTGAGATAGCCGGCGGTGAGCGCTTCCACCACGCCGAGCAACAGACCACCCAGCACGGCGCCGGGAATGCTGCCGATGCCGCCCAGTACCGCGGCGGTGAAGGCTTTCAGCCCGGCCATAAAGCCGAGATAGGGGTTGATGACGCCGTAGTACATGCCGAGCAGCACCCCGGCAACGGCGGCCAGCGCGGCCCCCAGCACGAAGGTGATGGAGATGACCACGTGAGTGTCTATCCCTAACAGGTTGGCCATCTTGATATCTTCCGAGCATGCGCGGCAGGCGCGCCCCATGCGGGAGCGACCGATGAACTGGGTCAGCGCCAGCATGGTGACGAAGGTGATCACGAAGATGATGAGCTGCATATAGGAGAGGCTGGCCTGAAAGCCGTCAGCCTCGCCCAGGGTCCAGCCGCCGGAGATGAGGCTGGGAATGGCGATATCCCGCGAGCCCTGCGCCATTCGCATCATGTTCTGCAGGAAGATCGACATACCGATGGCGGAGATGAGGGGGATCAGCCGGTTGCCACCGCGTAGCGGCCGGTAGGCGACCCGCTCTATGGTCCAGCCATAGGTGCCGGTGATGACGATGCTGACCAGAAAGGCGCCGCCCAGCAGCAAAACGGTGCTGTCGATGCCCATCATCATGAGCCCCGCCATCACCATGAAAGCGACATAGGAGCCGATCATGTAAACCTCGCCGTGGGCGAAGTTGATCATGCCGATGATGCCATAGACCATGGTGTAGCCGATGGCGATCAACGCATAGGTGCTGCCTATGGTTAGCCCGTTCAGCAGCTGCTGAACGAGATAAAGGAGGTGTTCGGACATACTGCGTTCCCTGTACTTGCCCGCAAAGAGAGGAGGGGGCGAGTCGGCTCGCCCCCGATCGGCAGATTATTTGAGTTGGGTAGAGGTACCGTCAGCGTGCCACTGGAACACACCGAATTCGAAGCCTTTCAGGTCGCCGTTCGGTGCCCAGTTGAGCTGGCCCATCACGGTATCGACCGGCGCAGCCTTGATGGCGGCAGCAACGGCAGCCGGATCCTCGTCACCCGCCTTGGCGATACCGGCAGCCAGGGTTTGCACCGCGGCATAGGTAGTCCAGACGAACGGGCCGGAGGAGTCCTGACCCTTGGCCTTGAACGCCGCAACCAGCGGGGCGTTGGCCGGCACCAGATCATACTTGTTCGGCAGGGTTACCAGCAGACCTTCGGAAGCCGGGCCACCGATGGCGGAGATGTCCTTGTTGCCTACCCCTTCCGGGCCCATGAATTTGGCCTTCAGACCCTTCTCGCCAGCCTGACGCAGGATCAGACCCAGCTCCGGGTGATAGCCGCCGTAGTAGACGAAATCGACGTTCTCTTTCTGCAGCTTGGCGATCAGGGCGGAGAAGTCCTTGTCACCGGCTGTGATCCCTTCAAAGGCCACTACTTTCACGCCAGCCTTGTCCAGCGCCGCTTTCACGCTGGAAGCGATGCCTTCGCCATACTGCTTCTTGTCGTGGATAACGGCGACGCGCTTGGGTTTGACCTGCTCGATGATGTATTTGGCGGCAGTCGGGCCCTGATCGCTATCCAGACCGATGGTGCGCAGGGTCAGCTGGTAGCCGCGCTCGGTGATCTTGGGGTTGGTAGAGGCGGGGGTGATCATCAGGATCCCCTCGTCTTCATAGATGTCGGAGGCGGGCAGGGTGTTGTCGGAGCAGAGGTGGCCGACCACGAATTTGACGCCGTCGTTCACTACCTTGTTGGCGACCGCGACGGCCTGCTTGGGATCGCAGGCATCGTCATAGACGATCGCTTCGATCTGCTTGCCCTTGATGCCGCCTGCCTTGTTGATCTGCTCGACCGCCATCTTGCCGCCGGTGAACTGCATGTCACCGTACTGGGCGACCGGGCCGGTGACCGGACCGGCGATGCCGATCTTGATGGTATCGGCGGCATGGGCCATGGAAACTGATCCAAACAGAGCCAAAGAAACCGCTGCCTTTACTGCCATTCTTCCAAAATTATTCATTGATTCATCCTTTAATCAGTGGATTGTTTCATTCCCGTGTGCCTTTCCGGATCCAGATCCTGCATGTCCGGCAGTAGATAAGGTTCTATCATTCCTCACGGGGCAATAACAAGATGTTAAAGATACTAACCAGAGGGGGTCGCGAGCGGGTATTTTGAAATAAATGACCTGTTTTAAAATAGAATTTGGAGTTTAATTTTGAAAGTTGGTGTTAACATCTCGGTAACCAGAGGCGGCCTGGATAAACGCCAGAGGATTAATCTGACGATATTTTACCCTGATGCTGCTCCCATTTTGACCACAACCCGTTTGCGCAAACAAAAATGAGCGCCTAAATTAGCCAGCATTGACAATTCCGTGGCAGAGCTCGTTAAAACCAAGCCTTTATTCGGGAAATCTGCTAATGTTCCGCCTTTGAAAGTCAGGAGACAGAGATGGCAACAATCAAGGATGTCGCCTCCCGTGCAGGCGTATCCATCTCCACCGTCTCACATGTGCTCAACCACACTCGCCGGGTCAGCGAAGACGCGACCCAGAAAGTGATTGAGGCGGTGGCAGAACTCAACTACGCGCCCAACTCGGTAGCGCGCAGTCTTAAAATAAATTCGACCAAAACCATCGGCATGCTGGTCACCACCAGCGTGAACCCCTTCTTTGCGGAAGTGGTGCAAGGGGTGGAAGCCTACTGCTTCGAGCAGGGCTACAGCCTGATCCTCTGCAACACCGAAAACCAGCCGCCCCGTCAGCAGCACTATCTGCGCATGCTGATGGAGAAGCGGGTGGACGGCCTGCTGGTGCTTGGTACCGATATCGATGCTCAGCTGCGCGACATGCTGCGTATCCACAAGAACGTGCCGCAGGTGGTGCTGGATTGGGGAACCGAGTGCGATTTCGCCAACGTTATCAATGACAACGCCCGTACCGGTGCGCGCATGGCCATGCGCTATCTGATGGAGCAGGGCCACCGCGACATCGTCTGCATCACGGGTCAGCTCTCCAAGCCGACCACCCAGCAGCGACTGGACGGGGTGCGCGATGCGCTGGGCGAACACGGTCTGACTCTGAAAGAGGAGCAGATCTTTGAAGGGGATTACGAGAGCCAGAGTGGTTTCGATGCCATGCAGCGCATCCTGACCCTGCAGCCTCGCCCGACCGCGGTCTTCGCCTTCGACGATCCCATGGCGATCGGCGCCATCTGCGCTGCCTGGGAAGCCGGGATCAAGGTGCCGGACGATATCTCCATCATCGGCTACGACGATGTGGAGATGGCGCGCTTCTCCAGTCCGCCGCTGACCACCATCCGTCACCCGAAGGCCGAACTGGGCCAGCTGGCGGTGAAGCATCTGGTCAGCCGGATCCGCAACAAGGAGCTGGAAGTGGAGTCGATGACGGTACAGCCGGAGCTGATCGTCCGTCGCTCGGTCAAGCCGCTGCGCTGATCCTTCCCTGTTTGCAACGAGAAACCCCCTCCATCGCGAGGGGGTTTTTGTTTATGGCCTGTTTGGGCTGAACGGGAGCAGGGACGCGGGGTATCAGCTGTTTTTTGCAACAGTTTGACCCGGCTCGCAGTTTCTTTGTTGATGGTTTGATCACTATCAACAAAGGGTTAAGTTCTGATGGACTCCCTCTTTAACCGCTCCATCCTGTAAGTTGGGTATGACTGTCAAGGATGGTGTCTTATGTTCCCCCCTCGCAAATTGGGCCACCAGATCACGCTGCTGGCGATCAGCGGAATCGTATTGCTGGCCGTGGTGCTGCTCACCTTCAATCTGTTTGAGAACCGCCAGCGAGCGCTGATGGCCGAACAGGGTGCACTGCAAACCGAGCTGCAAAATATCGAATCGGTGATCCGCAATGCCAGCCATGAAACCATGCTGGCGGCAACCCTGATTGCGCAGCGGCCCGACGCCGCTAGGGCGGTGGCAGACCAGGATTGGCAGACCCTCGCCAGACTGTTCGACCCGGTTTGGCCAGCCCTGAAGGCGCAGGGGATCCAGCAGTTCCACTTTCACATTCCCCCGGCCACTTCCCTTTATCGGGTGCACAAGCCTGCCAACCATGGCGACGACCTCTCGACTACCCGGTTGGCAGTCGTCGAGGTAAACCGCAACCATCAACCGGTGGGCGGGCTGGAGACCGGTCAGGGCGGCACCGGGATCCGTGGCGTGGTGCCGGTTACTTTCAACGGTCAGCCGGTCGGCTCGGTGGAGTTTGGCCGTGCCCTCGATGATTCGCTGTTTGCCGATCTGCTGGGGCAGGGGAGTCGGCTCGCCATCTATCTGTTTGATCAGGGTAAGCCGGTAATGCTGACCGGCACATCCATGCTCGGCGAGTCGGCGGAGTGGTATCAGGGAGTGTTGGCGGGCGAGAGCTGTTTCACCACCATCAGACAGCAGGGGCGCGATTTTCTGGTGATGGCGGCGCCGCTGCGCGACTTCTCCGGCAAGGCGGTCGGCATCATTGAGCTGGCGCGGGATCACAGTGTGGTTGCCGCTGCGCTGGCGCGCCAGAGCTGGCAGATGGTGATGATCGCCCTGCTCGGCACCGTCCTGATTGCGCTGGCGTTGGTGTGGCTGCTGGGCCGTCTCAACCGCCCGTTGCAGGAGAGTGTCAGGGCGCTGGAGGCGTTGGCCAACGGTTCCGGCGATCTGGGTAGCAAGCTGCCGGTTGCCGGGCCGGAGGAGACCCGCCGCCTCGGCGTGGCGTTCAATGCTTTTGTCGGCAAGATCCGTGACACCATCAGCCAGCTGACTGCCACCCTCGGCGAGCTGGCTGGCGAGAGCGAGCGGCTGTCACGCAGTGCGGCGGGCAACCTTGGCAGCATGACGCGCCAGCAGGAGCAGACCACCCAGCTCGCCACCGCCATGACCGAGATGACCAGCACGGTGCATGAAGTGGCCAACAACACGGCGCAGGCTGCCGAAGCGGCCAACGAGGCGGACAATCAGGCGATCACCGGTGATGCGGTGGTGCAAGAGAGCGTCACCATGATTGAGCAGCTTGCCGACGAGATAGCCAGCGCCGGCCAGACCGTCAAGGAGGTCGCGCGGGCGAGCGAGCAGATCGGTTCGGTGCTGGCAGTGATCCAGTCCATTGCCGAACAGACCAACCTGCTGGCGCTCAATGCCGCCATCGAGGCGGCACGGGCCGGTGAGCAGGGGCGCGGTTTTGCCGTGGTGGCGGACGAGGTTCGCTCGCTGGCAGGGCGCACCCAGCACTCCACTGCCGAGATCAACAGCACCATCGATCAGCTGCAACGGGCGGTCGGTGCGACCGTGGGAATGATAGAGCACAGCGTGCAGCGGGCGGGCGAGACGGTAGAGCGAGCCAATCGGGCGGGCGATGCGCTCGGCAATATCAAGGGAGCGGTAAATAGCATTCGCGACATGAACACCCAGATCGCCGCCGCCTCGGAGGAGCAATCCTCGGTGAGCGACGAGATCACCCGCAATATTGTCAGCGTTCACGAGATCTCGCAGGCGACCACGTTGGTGGCGCGGGATACTGCCCAGATTGCTACCCATGTGGCGACCCTGGTGGACAAACTGGGGGATCTGGCCGGTCAGTTCCAGGATGGTTCCAACGTGCGGATGGTATTGAGTCGGGCCCGTGCCGCCCACATGGGCTGGAAGACCCGGGTGCGGGCCTATCTGGATGGGCAGGAGGGGTTGTCGCGCAGCGAGGCGGTGAGTGACAAGGAGTGCCGTCTTGGTCGCTGGTATTTCAGTGAAGGGGCGGCCTGTTGTTGCAATCAGCCAGCCTTCAAGGCGATCGCCACGCCTCACGCCAGATTGCATCAGGTAATCCAGCAGGTTATCGAGCTGAAAAACCAGCACAAGCATGCTGAGGCAGAGGCGCTTTACCGCGAGCTCGAACATAACTCCGAACAGGTGGTGGGTTACATAGATCAGCTGTTGCAGGAGATGACCAGAGCGGAGCGCTAGCGACGGCGCAGATAGAAAAGGGCTGACAGCGATGTCAGGCCCTTTTTCATTGCGTGGTTACTCGGTCATGGCTGAGCCGGAAAGAATTACTGGATAGAGACCGACAGGGTATGGGGCACCTGCTCGCCACGGCGGGCGGAGGCGCGCATCTGATAGACCTGGATCAGATATTTGCCGGAGGCAGGCAGCTTGCCCTGCCACTGCTCGCCGACTGCGCCCGAGCTCAGCGCTTCGGCCTGACCGGGCACCGCGCCGGGGGCAAAGACGTTGAAGTTGGCATTGCTGCTGCCGGAGATGCCGACCGTCATGGTCTGGCCCGCTTTGGCGACCAGCGTGTAGTTGATGGTGTCATAGCCTGCGAAGGTGCCCTTGATCTGGGCACTGTGGGCTCCCTTGGTGAACTGCACCGGTACGGTGGTCACCTTGTCGGCCGCCTGAGCACCGGTTGCCATGGCCAGAGTCAGCAAGACGGCCATTATGGATCTCTTCATCTCTCAACCCCCCCCTGTTTATTAACTATTTAATCAACAAAGCCTGCTATTTTACGCCGACAGCTTACCAGACGCAGCGTCATGACCCGGTAACATCACCAAGTGTGGTCGTTTATGGCCTGGCGGGACGCGATCTTTATGCAGCCAGTTATCCCATGGAGGCAAACGGATATGTGAGCCGGGCCTTGCTCCTGATACAGACCGATCCGCAAAGAGGTCGTTTGGCCGCTAAGATGAGATGAAGAGGAAGAATGGGAAATTAACCCTCTAAACTCAACATTGACACCGAATATGGACATGGACTCAACCTGACGAGGACGTTGTATGCTGTATCGCTGGCTTGCCCTCTACTCCCTGCGAACCTTCACCCTGTGGTGCGTTGCCCTGATAGTGCTCACTTTGTTTGCGACCAGCGTGCTGGATCAGCGCTTGAGCCGACAGATGGCCGCCATGGACGAAGAGACCGCCCACCTCAATAGCACCCAAAACCTGTTGCAGGAGCTGCGCTACCACACCACCCAGATCCAGCAGTTTCTGACCGATGCCTCCCTGACCGGCGATGCCGGCTCAATGGCCGAGGCACGCAGCCACTCAGAAGCTGCGCAGGCTCTGTTGCCTTCACTGGCGGAGGACAAGCTTGATCTGCAGCAACTGCTACAACAGCAGATGGCGGTGGGCCAGCAGATGGTCACCGCCTATCAGCAGCAGGGGGCCGAGGCGGGCAACCGGGTGATGAAAGCCGATGGTAGTGGCTTTGATGCTGTTTCCGCCTCCATCGCCGACCTGGTCGGCGGGGCGTTGCAGCGCCATGGGCAGGAGCTGGCCGACAATCGCGAATCCAACCTCGCGCTGCAAGAGAGTTTCGAGACCCAGATGGTGGCGCTGCGGCTGCTCACCTGCCTGCTGGTGCTCGCCATTCTGGGCGTTCTGCTGCTCAAGGTACTGGTGCCGCTCAAGCAGCTGGATCGCAACCTCGAGAACCTGGCTCACGGCAGCAAGAACCTCACCTTTCGCCTGCCGGTGATCGGGCGGGATGAATTTGCCAAGCTGGCGGTAACGTTCAACCACTTTATCGGCGATGTGGACCACATCATTGCCACGGTGCAGGGGGTGGCGGAGCAGAACAACCGCAAGATTGGTGGCCTGAAAGAGCAGACCGATCGCACCCGACAGGGGATGGTTCAGGTGCAGACCAATACCGACATGCTGGCCACCGCCATCAACGAGATGGCCAGCACGGTGCAGGAGATCGCCCGCAACACCGAAGAGGCGCGGCTGGAGACCGAGCAGACCCAGCGCGAGGCGCTTACCGGGCAGGGTCGGGTCGAAGAGGCGATGGAGATGATCCACAAGGTCGCCAGCGGCATGGAGCAGGCGGCTGGCACCATCAACCGGCTGGAGCAGGAGAGCAACCAGATCGGCGAGATCGTCAACGCCATCCGCGCCATCTCCGAGCAGACCAACCTGCTGGCCCTCAACGCTGCCATCGAAGCGGCCCGCGCTGGCGAGCAGGGACGCGGCTTTGCGGTGGTGGCCGATGAGGTGCGCACCCTGGCGAGCCGTACCCAGAACGCCACCGTCGAGATCCAGCAGAAGATTGAGCAGCTGCAGCGGCGCACCAGCGAAGCGGTCAGCACCATGCACGAGACCACCCGTCAGAGCGAACAGGCGGTGGTGCAGGCGGGCGAAGCGGGGCAGACCCTGCATGCCATCGTCTCGGCGGTCGAGCGCATCACCGGGCTCAACACCCAGATTGCCACCGCCGCCGAGCAGCAGTCACAGGTGGCCGAAGAGACCAACCGCAGTGTGGTACAGGTGGCCGACATCGCCCATCAGACGTTGGCGCTTACCCTGCAAAGCTCCCGCAGTACCAAGGAGGTGGGCTTTGGCAGCGAAGAGATCCGCCTGCTCGGCAGTCAGTTCCAGGTCAGCCATCGCACCGAGCACGCCAATAACGAGGATATCGTCCACTGGAGCGAGGCCTTCAGCGTGCAGGTGGCCGAGATAGATCGCCAGCATATCGGCCTGTTCGATGCCATGAACCAGCTCTACCGCTCCATTCAGGATGGCAGCGGCAGCGATCAGGTAAAACAGCGGCTCGACCGGCTGGTGGGGCTGGCCAAACAGCACCTGCTGGACGAGGAGAAGCTGATGGAGCGGGCCGGTTACAGCCAGCTCACTCCCCACAAGGGGGTTCACGTCAAGTTGCTGCAGGATCTGGAGCGCCACCTCGGCAGCTTTGCCCGCGGCGAGCCCGATGCCGACCTCAATATCGTCATGTTCCTCAAGAGCTGGCTGATCGACCATATCTTCCGGGTCGACAAACAGTACGTCCCCGAGCTGCATGCCGCCGGGATCCACTGATCCCGCCGCTTGCCCAACAACCAAACGAATCGAGGCGCCCATGGCGCCTCGATTCGTTGATAGCAAAAGCAGGAATAGCGGTAGCCGCTTACAGGCTGGCGAAATCCACTTCGGGCAGGGTTTCGAAGCCGGGGCGGGCAAACAGATAGCCCTGCATCAGGCTGACGCCCATCTCCCGCAGGCAGGCCATCTCTTCGCTGGTCTCGACCCCCTCCGCCAGCGGGGTGATCTGCAACTCGGCAAGCAGGGCCAGAGAGTGGCGCACTATGGCTTGCCGGGTCGGGTCATGGTCGATGCCGCGCAGCAGGTGCATATCGAGTTTGACGATGTCGGGGCGAAAATCGGCCAGCAGGCTGAGGCCCGAGTAACCGGCGCCAAAGTCATCGATCGCCGTCTTGAAGCCGAGCGCCTGATAGTGATCGACGATGCCGCGAATATGGCGGTTATCCAGCACCTGCTCCACCTCGGTGAACTCGAACATGATCTGCTCGATGGGAAAGAGATGCTCGCGGGCCGCCTGCAGGGTGGTGCGGATGCAGCGCTCCGGGCGGTAGACCGCATTGGGCAGAAAGTTGATGCTCAGTATGCCCCGCATATCGAGCCGGGCGGCCAGCGCGATGGCCTTGATCCGGCACAGCTGGTCGAAGCGGTAGCGATTGCCGTCGTTGACCCGGGCAATCACGCTCTGCGCCGGCTCGTTGTTGAGCCCCCGCACCAGCGCCTCGTAGCCGAAAATGGTGCGCTTGCTGCAATCGACGATGGGCTGAAAGGCCATGGTGAAGTCGAAGTCGAGATCTGCTTTCTCCTGACACAGCTGGCAGATGGCGGGGGACGGGGCGGCAGGTATATCCATGACTCTCCTCTCGGGGCGTGGCGGCGCTGGGGACTGACTCAAATGATAACAGCTCGGCTCCGCCAGCAGGGTAATTTCCCGGTAATACGCAGCCACTCCTCCTGAGGTACCAAACGTTACCCCGTTTTCTGCAGGAAATGCGGCAAGGGCGGGCGCGGATGGCCTCGCTTGTTTGCCAGAGATCGGGCGATGCCCCGCAGGCACCCGTTATCGCCGCTGGTGGCCGCCAACTCCGCCAAGGCAGTCGGTATAAACAAAATTTATGGGTTTTCGGATAATGACCCAATTTTTACTTATGCATGTTTACAGTGTGCCCTGATGCCGCTGATTGGCCCATTCACGGCTCGCAAAGGGCAATGGCCGGTCTTGATCAACCGGCATAGAGCGCCAGCCACCGCCCTGCAGGTTCGATTAGCGCAGCATCATCGGACGAACGAGAGGTTTTGGTTGTTGCCGTGCAACAGAGGCGGCCAGTCGGAGGGGGAAATTTGGCTGGCCGTTATGGCGGGAGAATCTATTTACGCGAACGTCCGATTACGCCTAAAGGCTAATCGAACCGACAAGTTGGAAATTTATCGATGTTTTATTTACACCACGAGTTGCCCGTTATCATGAGGCAAGCATGATATATCAATATTTAAGTTTGATGTTTGTCACATCATGTTTAGTTCTTGAGGTTGAAATATAAAGTCTTCTGGTGACGCTGGGATTCATATGGTTAAATTCATTGTTGTCAGAGACAACTCATTATTTATTAAAATATAAATTTCAGGCTAAATATTGCACGGAGAATTTCCCATGATGTTAAAAAAACTGGCACTGGCATCCACTGTATTGGGCACCTTGTTGTTGGCTGGCTGTGCCAGTGTTCCAATGGAAAGTGCTCAGGAGAGTGTCCGGTTAAAAGCCTTCCCTGCGCCGGAAAGTAATATGGCAGGTATTTACGTATACCGAGATAGCTATATGGGGAAGGCGCAGAAGAAAGACATCTATATCGATTCTGAATGCCTTGGTGAGTCAGCTAACCATACCTTTTTCTATAAGCAGGTAGCGGGTGGTAAAAATCACGAACTCTCTACCGAGTCGGAATTTTCAGATAACAAAATTTCTGTTTTTACTGAGCCAGGTAAAAACTACTTTTTCCGTCAAATTATAAAAATTGGTGTTTTTGTCGGTGGAGCCAAGCTTGAGGCTGTTCCCGAGAGTGAAGGTAAGCGCGTGATCTCCAAAGTAGATGTACAGCTTGCGAAATCGGGGGTGTGCAGCAATTAATCATCACAAGGAAAATATATAATTAAAATGCAGTTGGCATTTTTGGGGGGATAGCTTAGCTATCTCTCAAAATAAAAACGGCGCCTTAACGGCGCCGTTTTTAATATCACTCAACCCAACCAAGATCACTGCAGCAGGGAGATATCCGCGACTTGCAGGAACAGGTTGCGCAGGTTGTTCAGCAGCGCCAGACGGTTGGCCTTGAGGGCTTCGTCGTCGGCCATCACCATCACTTCGTTGAAGAAGGTGTCGACCGGCTCGCGCAGGGCGGCCAGACGGGTGAGGGCAGCCTGATAGTCGCCGGCAGCGAACAGCGGGGCCAGTTCGGCTTGCAGTTCGGCAACCTGGGTGGCCAGCGCTTTCTCGGCGGCATCGACCAGCAGTTCCGGTTTGACGGCAGTCGGCAACTCGCCTTCAACCTTGGCCAGAATGTTGCTCACGCGCTTGTTGGCGGCAGCCAGTGCCAGTGCGGCATCCAGCGTGCGGAAGTGGCTGACGGCCTTGACGCGACGATCGAAGTCGAGCGGACGGGTCGGGCGGCGGGCCAGTACGGCCAGCACCACGTCGGCACCGATGCCTTCGTCCTGATAGGCGGCACGGAAGCGGCCCAGCATAAAGTCGACCACGTCGGTGACGACGGTTTTGTTGGTCAGCTTGTCGCCGTAGACGCGTACCGCTTCTTCAACCAGTTCAACCAGATCCAGATCCAGCTGCTTCTCGGTCATGATGCGCAGGGCACCGATGGCGGCGCGACGCAGGGCGAACGGGTCCTTGTCACCCTTCGGCAGCATGCCGATGCCGAAGATACCGGCCAGGGTGTCGAACTTGTCGGCCAGCGCGACGGCGCAGGCAACCAGACCGGACGGCAGGGCATCACCGGCAAAGCGCGGCATGTACTGCTCGTTGAGGGCCACGGCCACTGCTTCGTCTTCGCCATCGTGACGGGCGTAGTGCATCCCCATGACACCCTGGGTGTCGGTGAACTCGCCGACCATGTTGGTCATCAGGTCACACTTGGAGAGCAGACCGGCACGCTTGGCCTGAGCCACGTCGGCGCCGATACGCTCGGCGATAAAGCCGGCGACGGTCTCGATGCGCTCGACCTTGGCCTTGACGGTGCCCAGCTGTTGCTGGAACAGCACGGTTTCAAGGCGCGGCAGGCGGGAGGCCAGGGTCTGCTTGAGGTCGGTCTTGAAGAAGAACTCGGCGTCAGAGAGACGGGGGCGAACCACCTTCTCGTTGCCGCTGATGATCTGGCTCGGGTCTTTGGACTCGATGTTGGTGACGAAGATGAACTTCGGCAGCAGCTTGCCGTTCTTGTCGTAGACCGGGAAGTACTTCTGGTCACCCTTCATGGTGTGCACCAGCGCTTCAGCTGGAACGGCCAGGAACTTCTCTTCGAAGTTGGCAGTCAGCACCACCGGCCACTCGACCAGTGCGGTCACTTCTTCCAGCAGGGCGTCGTCCAGATCGGCTACGCCACCGAAGGCGGCAGCGGCCGCTTCGACGTCAGCCTTGATCTTGGCCTTGCGCGCCATGAAGTCGGCAATCACCATGCCGCGCTCCTGCAGGATCTGCGGGTACTGGCTGGCGTTGTCGATGGTGAATTCGCTCTCGCCCATAAAGCGGTGGCCGCGAAGGGTACGGGCAGAGTCGATACCCAGAATGTGGGCGGGAACCAGCTCGCCATCCAGCAGCAGGGTCACGGTGAAGACCGGACGCACGAACTGGATGGTCTTGTCGCCCCAGCGCATCATTTTCGGGATCGGCAGCTTGGCCAGTGCGGAGGCGACCAGCTCGCCCAGCAATTCTTTGGCCGGACGACCTTCAATCTTGGCGGTGTGAACCAGCCACTCGCCCTTGTCGGTGACCAGACGCTCGGCCTGCTCAACGGTGATGCCGTTGCCACGGGCCCAGCCTTCGGCAGCCTTGGTCGGCTTGCCTTCGGCATCGAACGCCTGAGCCACGGCCGGACCGCGCTTCTCGACGCTCTTGCTCGGCTGTTCGCCGGCCAGCTCGCTTACCTTCAGCGCCAGACGGCGCGGTGAAGCAAACCACTCAACGTCGCCAAAGGCCAGATCGGCCTTGGTCAGTTCGGCTTTGAAGTTGTCGGCAAAGGCTTCGGCCAGGGAGCGCAGGGCTTTGGGCGGCAGCTCAGCAGTACCGATCTCTACCAGAAATGTATGTTGTGCCATGTCCGTTCCTTAACCTTGCTTGTTCTCACTGCGCTGACACATAGGGAAGCCCAGCGCTTCGCGGGAGGCGTAGTATGCCTCTGCCACGGCCTTGGTCAGGGTGCGAATGCGCAGGATGTAGCGCTGACGCTCGGTGACCGAGATGGCCTTGCGGGCATCCAGCAGGTTGAAGGAGTGAGCGGCTTTCAGGATGCGCTCGTAGGCAGGCAGCGGCAGCGGTTTTTCCAGTGCCAGCAGATTCTGGGCTTCCTTCTCGTACTGCTCGAAGCAGTGGAACAGGAACTCCACATCGGCGTGTTCGAAGTTGTAGGTGGATTGCTCCACTTCGTTCTGGTGGAACACGTCGCCGTAGGTGGTCTTGCCCAGCGGGCCGTCAGACCAGACCAGATCGTAGACGCTGTCCACGCCCTGAATGTACATGGCCAGACGCTCGAGACCGTAGGTGATCTCGCCGGTGACCGGTTTGCACTCGAGGCCGCCAACTTGCTGGAAGTAGGTGAACTGGGTCACTTCCATGCCGTTCAGCCACACTTCCCAACCCAGACCCCAGGCACCCAGAGTCGGGTTTTCCCAGTTGTCTTCCACGAAGCGGATGTCGTGGATTTCAGGATCCATGCCCAGCTCTTTCAGGGAGCCCAGATAGAGTTCCTGAATGTTGTCGGGGGAAGGCTTGATGATCACCTGGAACTGGTAGTAGTGCTGCAGGCGGTTCGGGTTTTCACCGTAGCGGCCGTCAGTCGGACGGCGGGACGGTTGCACGTAAGCGCAGGCGATGGGCTCCGGGCCCAGGGCTCGCAGACAGGTCATGGGGTGGGAAGTACCGGCACCCACTTCCATATCCAGCGGCTGAATGATGGTACAGCCCTGGCGGGACCAATAGTCCTGCAGCTGCAGGATCAGGCCCTGAAAGGTTTTGACATCGAATTTTTGCATAATTTTTTTCGCGCGAAATGAAAATCAGAGCAAGATTTGCTGAATGTGAACCGAGGGAGTATACCGTCTGGCATGGTCGGATAATAGGCGAAATTGCAGCGGATTCGCGGGATGGTGCTGCGCTCTGGCTGGTCGGGCGGGCTGTCCGGTATATGATGTGAGCAGTGCCGCCTGTAGAGTGGGCAGGGTCGGGGAAACCGCTGAAATAACGAGGG
Organism: Aeromonas sp. SER; assembly: GCF_038739615.1. Taxonomy (NCBI): domain Bacteria; kingdom Pseudomonadati; phylum Pseudomonadota; class Gammaproteobacteria; order Aeromonadales; family Aeromonadaceae; genus Aeromonas; species Aeromonas sp. SER. The sequence goes on from NZ_JBCGFC010000018.1 coordinate 47,734, forward strand.
AGAGGAAATGGAACTGCGCTGCGCCTGGGTGACCAAAGACCCGGAATACATTGAATACCATGACAAACAGTGGGGCAGGCCGGTCTATGACGCCCGCGAGCTGTTTGCCAAGCTCTGCCTCGACGGCCAGCAGGCGGGACTGTCGTGGATCACCATCCTCAAGCGCACCGAGAGCTATTACCGCGCCTATGCCGACTTTGAGCCGCAGCGTATCGTGCAGTTCGCCGAGCAGGATGTGGAGCGGCTGATGCAGGATAGCGGCATTATCCGAAACCGGCTCAAGGTGCAGTCGATCATCAAAAACGCCCGCGCCTATCTGGCGCTGGAAGCCGAGGGCATCGACTTTGTCGATTATCTGTGGGGCTTTGTCGGCGGTGCCCCCATAGTCCACCAGCGCCAGGGTAACGGCGACATTCCGGCGACCTCGCCGGAGTCGGATGCTATGTCGAAAGCGCTCAAGAAACGCGGTTTTACCTTCGTCGGCAGCACCATCTGCTACGCCTTTATGCAGGCGGTGGGGATGGTGAACGATCATCTGGTCAGCTGCCCCTGCCACGCCGAATGCCAGCAGGCCGCTCGCCAGCCCCGCACATAGTTCTGTCAAACCGGCCCCGAAAACAACAATGCCAGTCATGGCTGACTGGCATTGTCCGGTTGCTGGCAAGCTGAAGGAGGGTTATTTCACCCCCGCTTTGATCATGCAGTCGCTGTACTGCTTGTCCACCCGGAAGATGTGGTTGAGCAGCCAATTCTTGAGGAAGATGATCATCTCCATATTGCGCTCCTGCTCGTCTCCCCCTTCACGGCGGATCAGGGCGCCCAGCTCGGCCAGCAGCTTGGCATGCTCCTGCTTGTGGCGTTGCAAGTCGGGGTAGCAGGCCAGCTCCATGCTCTTCTCTTCATCGGCAAAGTGCTGGGTCGCCAGCTTGAGCAGCTCGTCCAGCCGCTGTTTGCGCTGCTGGGGCGAACTGTTGTCACGGACGGCGTGGTAGAAGCGGTTCATCGCCTCGAACAACCCCTGATGCTGGCGGTCCACGCTCGGCACGTTGACCATAAAGGATTCGTTCCAGTGCAGCAGATCTTGCTCGTTGCCGTTGAGCGCTTTTGAGTTGACCTCGAACTGATCGCTGACCAGACGGATCTCCTCATTGGCCTGATTGAGATCCCGGGTGTGGGTGCGGCTCTCGCGCGAAAGGTCCAGACACTCGCGGGCGATGTTGGCGACCAGCATGACGTTGCGGTTGGTCTCTTCGGTCACCTTGGCCTGCTGCTCCGCGGCGGTGGCGATCTGGCCGTTCATGTCGGCTACCCGGGTGATCGCCTCGACGATGGCTCCCAGAGTTTCGCCGGTGCCGGCCGCCTGATTGACCGCCTGCTCGCTGACATTGCGGGTGGTGTGCATGGTGTTGACCGCATGGCGGGTGTTGTTCTGCAACGCTTCGATCCGCTGCTGGATATCGACGGTGGCCGCCTGGGTACGGATGGCCAGCTGGCGCACCTCGTCGGCCACCACCGCAAAGCCGCGCCCCTGTTCGCCGGCCCGGGCCGCCTCGATGGCGGCGTTGAGGGCCAGCAGGTTGGTCTGTTCCGAGATGGTGCGGATCACCTGCAAGATGTTGCCGATCTGGGTGCTCTCCTGATCCAGCTGGGTTACTTCTCCGGCGGATTGCTCAATATGGTCGGCGACCTGGCGGATCAGGGCGATGGTCTGGCTCACCTGCTGCTGGCCATCGTGGGCCTGCTGTTGGGTGAGCAGGGTATCCTGACTGGCCTGCTCGGTGTTGTGCTCGATGTTGTGGACGGTGGCGGTCATTTCGTTGATGGCGGCCGCCAGCATGTCGGTGTTTTGCTGAGCCTGCTGCATGCTGTTGAAGGTGCTGCCGGAGTGGTTCATCAGCAGAGCCATCTTGTCATGAGTCTTGTGGGAAACCTGCTGCACCGAGCCGATCAGGCTGTCGATATTGTCGAGGAAGCGGTTGAACACCTTGGCCAGATAGGCGAATTCGTCCTGCCCCTGAATGCGCAGCCGGAAGGTGAGGTTGTGGCTGTGATTGGCCAGCTCGACCAGCTGGGCCATCAGTTGTTGTAACGGTTTGACGGTTTTGAAGTGGATCAGCAGCAGCATCAGCATGATAACGGCCAGGCTGACGACCAGCAGGATCATATCCTGGCTCTGCAGGGTCTGGTTCTGATTTTCAATGACAAGCTCCTGCTGCTCCAGTTGTTGCCGCTGCTGTTCGAGCGCCTGTTCGACAGCGCTGGATATGCTATCGGTCAGCGCATCGAAGCCCTGATCCGGCTCTTTCATCAGGCGGTTGCCCGCCTCACGTCCCTCTTTGAGATAGGCATCGACCATCCGCTTGCCCACATCCAGCTGACGGGTCAGTAGGGGGGTGAGGGCACTCTGCAACCGGGGCAGGGTGTCGAGTAGCTGACGAGCCGCCTGAGCATGCTGCTCCGCCTCGCCGATGGAGTCCTGCTCCCCCGATACGGCGGCATCGGTGAGGAATTGTTGTACCTGGGTAGTGTGGTAACGCAGCTCCTGCAGCGCTATCTGGGCGTTGGTGATCTTGATCACTTCGCCCGGTAGCAGTCCGAGCTGGTTGGTCAATGTGCTGCGCCAGATGTTGCTCAGTACCATGGTCAGCAAGATGATGAGGCTTGCCCCCAGCAGCAGGCGCCGGATCGATATATTGCGAAGCAGTGAAGACATGGAACCCTCGGATGCCCTATTGACAGTACCTTCAATAGTAGTCAATGGAGCCACCCAACGGACTGCCTTTAATCGCAGATCCATTCTCTTCATCAGGTTTTCCCCTCTGGTTCAGGGAAGAGCAAGTTCAATGACCGATACTGCCCTTTTCTGCCCGGTGTCACTCTCTTTCTGCTGACGTCACACCTTGGCACACCTCTGGGGTAGAATGCCGCCCTTCAGTTTATCGAGTTGTTTCTTTGAGGTTTTTTCATGCATTTCAAGACTCTGGTTCCCGCTGTTGCACTCGCCGTTGCTCTGAGTGGCTGTACCACCAACCCCTACACTGGCGAATCCCAGACCTCCAAGGGCGCCTGGGGCGCGCTGGCCGGTGCCGCTGCCGGTGCCGCAGTAGGCGCGCTCTCCTCCAGCAAGGGTGACCGCAAGAAGGGTATCCTGACTGGCGTGGCCGCCGGTGCCGCGCTGGGTGGCGGTATCGGTTACTACATGGATGTGCAGGAGGCCAAGCTGCGCGAGAAGCTGCAGGGCACTGGCGTCAGCGTTACCCGCAATGGCAACGATCTGATCCTCAACATGCCGAACAACGTCACCTTCGACAGCTCCAGCTCCCAGCTGAAAGCGGCCGGTGCCAACACCCTGTCCGGCGTGGCCATGGTGGTTGCCGAGTTCGACAAGACTCGCCTGAACGTAGTCGGTCACACCGACAGCACTGGTTCCCGCGATCTGAACATGAAGCTCTCCCGCGAGCGCGCCGACGCCGTTGCCGCTCAACTGATCGGTCAGGGTGTTGCTGGCAGCCGTATCTCCACTACCGGCGTTGGCCCGGATCAGCCGATTGCCACCAACAGCACCGCAGCCGGCAAAGCCCAGAACCGCCGTGTCACCATTACCCTGACCCCGACTGCCTAAGTCGCTCGGGTTTCGGTAACGAAAAGGCCCCGCCAGTGATGGGGGGGCCTTTCTATTGGTGCCGTTGCGAGTAACAGCATCATGTTATTTGCACCCTGCTCCCCTTGCGGTGGCAGGGCTGGTGGATGAGGGGGAAACCGCCTCTTAGACAGCCGCAGTCAGCTGCACTTCCACCTTGTAGCCTTCGTGGGCCAGACGGGCTTGTACACAGGCGCGTACCGGTGCGGTGCCGGCAGGGATCCAGGCATCCCACTGCTCGTTGAAAGCGGCGATATCGCCAATGTCTTTCAGATAGATGTTGGCCATCAGGATCTTGTCGACGCCGGAGCCGTTGGCTTCCAGCAGGCGTTGCAGGCTGGTCAGCACTTCACGGGTCTGCTGGTGGATGTCGGCCTCTTCGCTGACGGGGACTTCCACCACATAGAGGGTGCCGTTGTGAATGACGACGTCAGACCAACGCTGGGTGGTGCCGATTCGGGTAATGGTTGTCATGGCGTGCTCCGGAGACGGGGAATTATTGACCCTTGCGGATCAGATAACGGTAGGGGGCCTGCTCTGTCTCGCTGGCGACCAGAGTGTGATCCATAAAGCGGCAGAAACTGGGGATGTCGCGGGTGGTTGAGGGATCGTCGGCACTGACCAGCAGGGTCTCCCCGTCAGCCATCAGCCGTACTTTTTTACGCACCATCATCACAGGCTCCGGGCAGCGAAGCCCGATTGCGTCCAACTCGTGAGTTGCATCGCAGAATAAATCACTCATCTATCATCAACCTTCAACCTATTCGGCTGCCAATGATACTCAGGGCTAAAAAATAAGCAAACCATTGGCCTGTCTAACAGCATATGTAACCAAAATGTTATTGCGGACTATCCAGCGCCTGCCGGACGAGTAATATAAAAATTGAACCATATTCAACAAGGAGGTGAATATGCAGGTCTCCTACGGCAGATTGCAGGCCTATGCAGGCATGGGGTTCTTGTCCTTCGCCATGATAGTGATGGGCAGCCCGATCGGGAATACCGGTACCTGGTTCGGTTCCATGGTGATGGTCGGGCTGGGGCTCTGGATCGAGCTCAGCGATTACTATGACGAGGATGAGGACGAAAACGATCAATCCTGACTTGATGACGATTCAACAACAAAGGCGGAGCAATCCGCCTTTGTCATTTCTGTCGATTGGCTAGTAGACCGGATCAGCGGGTCGAGCGCATCGCCCGCTCCAGATGCAGCGCTGTCTGCTGCGGGTTGGCTTTGGGGTCGTTGAAGAAGTTGCTCAGCACATCCAGAATCGCCTGACGCATATTGGTGGGAGTGGCCATCCCCTCTGCCATGCTTGGCAGCAGATTGTCCTGCTGCTCGGCATGGAGGAAATCCTGATAGGAGCGGATGGCACAGCGATCAAACTTGCTCATGTTGGGTTTGGTCAGCGCCGGGATCGACCCCTTCACCCGGTTGAACTCCTCCTGAAACTTCGGCGTCATCAGCAGCTGGGCCAGTTCCCCCTGCGCCTGCAGCTGGGCCGGATCCCGCTGTTTGAACATGGCGATGGAGTCGAGGTTGTAGCTGAATAGCCCGGTGCTGCCGGGGCTTGGCAGGCATTCGATATCTTCGCCCGGCCGGTAGTTGCCGGCGAGCAGCTCCCCCTTCACCCAGTCACCCATCACCTGCATGGCTGCCCCGCCGCTTTCCAGCAGATTGGTGGCCTGATGCCATTTCAGTCCGGCGTACTTTTGCGGGACGTAGGCGCGCAGCTGCTGGAAGCGGGTCAGGACCCGTACCATGTCAGGGCCGGTCAGGGTGGCGCTGTCCTGTTCCACAAAGGCTTTGCGATAGAACTGCTTGCCCCCTTCACCGAGCGCCACCGTTTCAAACAGGACGGCCAGCTGCCAGGGCTCGTTACCGATGGCGAGCGGAGTGATGCCCCGTTTTTTAAGCTTGTCGGCGACCGTCACGAACTGGGCCCAGTCGGTGGGAGGGGTGAGTTTCTGTTGCTCGAACACCTTGCGGTTGAGCCATAACCAGTTGACCCGGTGGATACCGGTAGGCACCGCCATCAGGGCGCCGTTCTGGCTGAGGGTGGCCCGCACCATAGGCGGCATCTGGCTGTACCAGCCGAGGTGCTCCGCCATGGGGGTGAGGTCGCGCAAAAAACCGAGCCCGGCCCACTCCTTGAGCTCATACCCCTTGAGATGGGCCGCCTCCGGCGGGTTGGCTGCCAGCGCCCGGCTTTTCAGCACCGTCATGGCGCTCTTGCCACCACCGCCCTGTACCGCGAAGTCATTCCACTGGTTGCCCTTGGCGATCCACTCCGATTTGAGCACTTCGACCGCCTGCGCTTCGCCGCCGGAGGTCCACCAGTGCAGCACCTCCACCTGGGAGGCACAGACAGAACCGGAGAGCAGGGCGAGCAGGGGGAGAGGGAACCACTTCATGAGAAGACTACCTTGGCAGTGAGAGGGTGGCCTGCAGGCCACCTTGCGGACGATTTTCCAGCACCAGATCGCCGCCGTGGGCGTGGGCGATGTTGCGGGCGATGCCGAGCCCGAGGCCGGTGCCGGCCTGATCCGTGCTGAGCCGGTAATAGGGCTCGAAGATGCGCTCGAACTGGTCATCCGGCAGGCCGGGGCCCTCATCCATGATGAAGAGGATCAGCATCTCCTCGTCATCCATGATGATGATGCGTACCCGCTGGCCATATTTGATGCCGTTGTCCACCAGATTACCGATGCAGCGCTTGAGCGCCAGCAGCTTGCCGCGGTAGGGCCACTTGCAGTGCCCCTCGATGGTGAGACGTTCGTCGTGGAGGTTGAGCGACTCGGCCATCTGCTCCAGCAGGGCGTTGATGTCGATCTCCTCGATGTTCTCGTGGATGTCGGTCTCTTTGACCGTCTGCAGCGCCCCTTTCACCATCAGCTCCAGTTCGTCGAGATCCTTGTTGAACTTGGCGATCTGTACCTCGTCGTCGAGCAGCTCGACCCGCAGCCGCAGCCGGGTGATGGGGGTCTTGAGGTCGTGGGAAATCGAGCTGAACAGCCGCTCCCGATCATCGATATAGCGCCGGATTCGGTGCTGCATGATGTTGAAGGCGCGGGTCGCCGCCACTATCTCGGAGGCGCCCTCCTCCTTGAGCGAAGGCTGGTCGATATCCTTGCCCAGATTGACCGCCGCCTTGGCCAGCCGACGCAGGGGCCGGGTCTGCCAGCGCACCAGCATAAAGGTGAAGAAGCAGAGGAACACCGTCATCAGGGCGATGAAGCGCACCTGATTGCTCGGCATGACGGTGTCATCCAAGGTCATGTAGGGGGCGGGCAGCAGGGCCGCCAGATAGAGCCACTCCCCCTTTTCGATCTCGATCTGGGTCACCAGCACCGGCGGGTTGATAGGCTCGAGCGACAGGGTGTAGCGCGCCCAGGAGGAGGGAAGATCCGCCAGCAGGGTGTCGTTGTTGAATACGTGGAGGTCTTCGGGCCGCGAGAAGTCCACCTTGATCGCCATGGCATCGGAGAGCTTGCGGGTCAGCACTCCCTGCACCTCCTCCAGCACCTGCGTCTTGCGTTCGCTGTCGGGGATGGCGTTGATGTGGATCTCCTCTTCGTTCAGCGAGACGAAGAAGCGGCTGCCGCCCATGTTGCGCAGCTGATCGAGAGCGATATGGCGATATTGCAGCGGCAGGGATTTGAAGAAGTTGACGGTGGAGGCGGCAGACATGGCGAGGTTGCGGGTGGTGCTGAGCATCCCCTCCAGCTCCCGCTTCTGGATCTGCTGCATCCAGATGCCGGTCAGAATGGTCTGGGAGAGCAGGATGGCCAGCAGCAGCAGCAGGATCATCCGCGACAGCAGAGAGCGGGGCACCAGCGCCCCCCAGGACCATTTGTTGCTCATGGCAGTTCGTGCACCTCGGCGATCAGCATGTAGCCGCTACCGCGGATGGTTTTGATGATGCGCGGGCTCTTGCCATTGTCGCCCAGCTTCTGGCGCAGGCGGCTGATCTGCACGTCGATGCCGCGCTCCATCGGCAGGCTTTCGCGGCCGCGGGTGGCATCGGAGATGGTGTCGCGATCCAGCACCACACCGGGCTGTTGCAGGAACATGCCGAGCAGCATGGCATCGCTGCCGGAGAGGTCCAGCAGGCTGCCATCTTCGTGGGTCAGCTGGTGGCTCAGGGTGTCGAGGGTCCACTCGGCAAAGCGCAGGCGACGGCTCGGCTCTTTCTCTTTTTCCGGCTGGCGGAATTCGGCGCGGCGCAGCAAGGCCTTGATGCGGGCCTGCAGTTCGCGCGGGCTGAAGGGCTTGGCGATGTAGTCATCGGCGCCGAGTTCGAGGCCGATCACCCGATCCGCCTCGTCGGAAGCTGCAGTCAGCATGATGATGGGCACCTGGGAGGTGCGACGGATCTGCTGGCAGAGGGTAAAGCCATCCTCGCCGGGCATCATGATGTCCAGAATGATCAGGTCCGGGCTGTGCTGGGCGAGCTGCTCGCGCATCTCGTTGCCCTCTGCCGCCGTCAATACCTGAAAGCCCGCCCGGGTCAGGTATTCATTGAGCAGCTCGCGGATCTCTTGGTCGTCATCGACGATCAGCAGTTGTTTGCTCATTGACATATGTATGTGCATCCACCCATTTTTTTGTGCAGATTGAACCTGTCGGGGGAGCAAAAAGCAAGCAAGCCCCCCATCTAATGTGAGGTTTGGAGCAATAACCACCCATTGCCGGGTTTAAAACGAAAAAAGGCCGACCCAAACGGGACGGCCAATACCCAGCATCCGACTACAGGCCAGCACCCCGTGTGGCGATGGCCTCAGATTTGAAAAGGGGCCGGTAATGCCGGCCCCGAAAACGTTGATATTCGATCGAGTTGCTTGTGGATCACACCCGTTCGAATACGGTGGCGATGCCCTGACCCAGACCGATACACATGGTGGCAACCCCCAGGGTGGCATCCTTCTCCTCCATCAGATTGATGAGGGTAGTGGAGATGCGCGCACCGGAGCAGCCGAGCGGGTGACCCAGCGCAATGGCGCCGCCGTTCAGGTTCACCTTCTCGTCCACCTGATCCTGCAGACCCAAATCTTTCACGCAGGGCAGGGACTGGGCGGCAAACGCCTCGTTCAGCTCGAACAGGTCGATGTCACCGATGGTCAGACCGGCCCGTTTGAGCGCCTTCTGGGTCGCCGGAACCGGGCCGTAACCCATGATGGCAGCGTCACAGCCAGCGATGGCCATGGCACGTACCTTGGCGCGCGGCGTGAAGCCGAGGGCCTTGGCACGATCCGCGCTCATCACCAGCATGGCGGCGGCGCCATCGGACAGGGCCGAGGAGCTGCCGGCGGTGACGGTGCCGTTGACCGGGTCAAACACCGGGCGCAGCTGGCTCAGGGTTTCGACCGTGGTCTCCGGGCGGATCACCTCGTCGTAGTCGTAGAAGAAGCGGGCGCCGCTGGCGTCATGGCCTTCCAGCCCGACGATCTCCTTGGCAAAACGTCCTTCCACGGTTGCCGCGTGGGCACGGCGATGGGAGCGGGCGGCAAACTCGTCCTGCTGCTGACGGCTGATGCCGTGCAGCTTGCCGAGCATCTCGGCGGTCAACCCCATCATGCCGGAGGCTTTCGCTACCGACTTGGCCATGCCGGGGTGGAAGTCGACGCCGTGGCTCATTGGCACGTGACCCATGTGCTCGACGCCGCCGATGATGAAGATATCCCCATCACCTACCTGAATGGCGCGAGAGGCATCATGCAGCGCCTGCATACTGGAGCCGCACAGACGGTTGACGGTGACCGCTCCCACCTGCTTCGGAATACCGGCCAGCAAGGCGGCGTTGCGGGCGATGTTGAAACCCTGCTCCAGGGTCTGCTGCACGCAGCCCCAGTAGATATCCTCGATCTCGTTCGGGTCGAGGTTGGGGTTGCGCAGCAGGATGGATTTCATCAGGTGCGCGGACAAGTCTTCTGCACGCACGTTGCGGAAGGCGCCGCCCTTGGACCGGCCCATCGGGGTCCGGATACAGTCGACAATGACTACGTCTTTCATGAATGGATCTCCTTTCCGCAATCAGTAGAAGGTTTTGCCCTGGGCGGCCATCTCGCGCAGCTTGTCGCTGACGCGGTAGAGCGGGCCCAAATCGGCATACTGGTCGGCCATGGCCACGTAGCGATCCAGACCAATGGTGTCCAGATAGCGGAACACGCCGCCGCGGAAGGGAGGGAAGCCCAGACCGTAGACCAGCGCGATGTCGGCTTCGGCTGGCGTGGCGACTATGCCCTCTTCCAGACAGAGCACCACCTCGTTGATCATCGGGATCATCATGCGGGCGATGATGGCTTCCTTGTCGAAATCCTGTTTCGGCTTGGCGATGGGGGCCAGCAGCTCGTAAGCAGCGGCGTCGGCCACCTTCTTCGGTTTGCCCTTCTTGTCCTGCTCGTAGGCGTAAAAGCCCTTGCCGTTCTTCTGACCGAAGCGATTCACTTCGTACATCACGTCGATGGCGGTACGGCCTTCCTTGCTCATACGCGCCGGGAAACCCTGCGCCATCACGTCACCAGCATGGTGACCGGTGTCGATGCCGACCACGTCCAGCAGGTAGGCGGGGCCCATCGGCCAGCCGAACTCCTTCTCCATCACCTTGTCGACGGCGGCGAAGTCGGCGCCATCGGCAACCAGCTTGTTGAAGCCGAAGAAGTAGGGGAACAGCACCCGGTTGACGAAGAAGCCCGGGCAGTCGTTGACCACCACCGGGGACTTGCCCATGGCGGCGGCATAGGCCACCACGCGGTTGATGGTTTCATCGGAGGTTTGCTCGCCGCGGATGATCTCCACCAGTGGCATGCGGTGCACCGGGTTGAAGAAGTGCATGCCGCAGAAGTTCTGCGGGCGCTTCAGCCCCTTGGCCAGCAGGGAGATGGGAATGGTGGAGGTGTTGCTGGCGAGCACGGCGTCTTCGCCGATGATCCCTTCCACTTCACCCAGTACGGCGGCTTTCACTTTCGGGTTCTCGACCACGGCTTCGACCACGACGTCCACGCCTTTGACGTTGTCATAGCTGAGTGTCGGGGTAATGGCGGAGAGTACCTGGCCCATCTTGATGCCGTCGATGCGGCCCTTCTCGAGCTGGCCGTTGAGCAGCTTGGTGGCTTCGCCCATGCCAAGTGCCAGCGCCTTCTCGTTGATGTCCTTCATTACCGCCGGAATGCCCTTGCTGGCAGACTGGTAGGCGATGCCGCCGCCCATGATGCCGGCACCCAGTACGGCGGCGTGGCCAGTGGCCTTAGCAGCCTGCTTGGCCGCCTTCTTGGCCAGCGCCTTGATGTGCTGATCGTTGAGGAAGATACCGACCAGCGCCTTGGCTACATCGGTCTTGGCCAGCTTGATAAAGCCCTGTGCCTCAACGACCAGCGCTTCGTCACGGCCCATGCCAGCAGCGGCTTCGACGGTTTTCACCGCGGTCATCGGCGCTGGATAGTGTTTGCCCGCCACGGCGGCAACCATGCCAGCGGCGGTGGTGAAGCTCATCATGGCTTCCAGCTTGGAGAGACGCAGCGGGGCTTTCTTGGCGGCACGGCGGCTCTGCCAGTCCAGCTTGCCCGCGATGGCGTCCTTGATCATCTGCAGCGCAGCACTCTGCAGCACCTCGGGGGCGACTACGGCATCGATGGCTCCCACCTTGAGGGCATCATCGGCACGGTAATCCTTGCCGGTGGTGATCCACTCGAGCGCGTTGTCGGCACCGATCACTCGTGGCAGACGGACGGTGCCGCCAAAGCCCGGCATGATGCCGAGTTTGGTCTCGGGTAAGCCGATTTTGGCGGTGGTGTCGGCCAGACGGAAGTCAGTGGAGAGGATGGTCTCGCAGCCGCCGCCCAGAGCGTGGCCCTTGATGGCAGAGAGGGTCGGAACCGGCAGATCTTCGATGGCATTGAAGATGTCGTTGGCCTTTTTCAGCCAGCCGAGCAGATCTTCCTGCGGCAGATCGAACAGTTCCAGGAATTCGGTAATGTCGGCACCGACGATAAAGGCGTCTTTGCCGGAGGTGAGGATCAGACCTTTTAGTTCACGTTCTTGTTGTAATGCGGCGATCGCTTCGCTCAGGGAGAGCAGGGTAGCGCGATCCAGCTTGTTGACTGAACCCGGGGCATCAAACCTCAGCTCGGCGATGCCGTTTTCGAGGTAGCTGACCGACAGGGTTTCGCCTTGGTAGATCATGAGAGTGTCTCCTTGTTCCCACTCAGTGGGGAGTGGTGCTCCTTAATCCCCAGCAGGGGGCGAGGCTCACTATTGATCCAAAAGGAGACATTTTCAACACCTATTTAAAACATTTGTTTAACAGAACTCGAGTAAAAGCTCTTCATCACAAAACGGGCAAAAGAGAGGCGCCTTGCGGCGCCTCGGATGACTGTGAGTTTGTTATCAACTGGCCAGTTCCGGCCGATTGCGATACTGGTTCAGCACCTCGGGATCGGCGAGGGCATGGGTATTGTTGACCGGCCGGTTGTGTACCACTTCGCGCACCGCCAGTTCGACGATCTTGCCGGACTTGGTGCGGGGGATGGCATCCACCTGCAGGATGCGGGCCGGTACGTGGCGGGCGGTGCAGTGCTGCTTTATTTGCTGGCGGATCCGCTCGCGCAGCGGCTCATCCAGCTTGCAGCCCGCCTTGAGCTTGACGAACAGCACCACCCGCTCGTCCTGTTGCCACTGCTGGCCGATGACGATGCTCTCCTCCACCTCGTCCAGCTGCTCGACATAGCGGTAGATCTCGCTGGTGCCGATGCGCACGCCGCCCGGGTTGAGGATGGCGTCGGAGCGGCCGTAGAACAGGATGCCACCGGCCGGGGTCAGCTCGATCCAGTCGCCGTGACACCAGATGTTGTCGAACCGCTCGAAGTAGGCAGCGTGGTACTTGTCGCCATTTTCGTCGCCCCAGAAGTAGATGGGCTGGGCCGGGAACGGCTTGGTGCAGACCAGCTCGCCTTTCTCCCCCTGCACCGGCTGGCCCGCTTCGTTGAATACCTGCACCGCGAGACCGAGGCCACGTCCCTGACTCTCGCCGCGATAGACCGGGCTGAGCGGGTTGCCGATGACGAAGCAGGAGCAGATGTCGGTGCCGCCTGAGATGGAGCTGAGTTGCACATCCTGCTTTATCTGCTGGTAGACGTAGTCGAACCCCTCCGGCGACAGCACAGAGCCGGTGCTGCAGATCAGCCGCAAGTGCGGCAAGTCGTGGCTGTTGATGGGGGCATAACCCTGTTTGTGCAGCGCGTCGAGATACTTGGCCGAGGTGCCGAACAGGGCGACCTGCTCGTCGCGGGCGAGATCCCACAGCACGTTGCCGTCCGGGTAGAAGGGCGAGCCGTCATAGAGCACCAGGGTGGCGCCGGAGGCGAGGGCGCTCACCAGCCAGTTCCACATCATCCAGCCGCAGGTGGTGAAGTAGAAAATTCGCTCCCCCGGCTTGATGTCGCAGTGCAGTTGGTGCTCTTTCAGGTGTTGCAGCAGGGTGCCGCCGATGCCGTGCACGATGCACTTGGGTTTGCCGGTGGTGCCGGAGGAGTAGAGGATGTAGAGCGGATCGTTGAAAGCCATGGGTTCGAACTGGAGGCTGGCGTCCGGCTGGCTCGCCAGCACTTGCTGCCAGTCGTGACCAAGCTGCAGCGGGTTGCCGAGCAGGGGGATCATCACCGTCTGCTCTATGCTGTCGATCTGGCTGACGACCCCTGCCACTTTGTCCTGAATATTGATGGCCTTGCCGTTGTAGCGATAGCCATCCACGGCAAACAGTACTCGCGGCCGGGTCAGGCCGAAGCGCTCTACCACGCTGGCCTCGCCAAAGTCGGGGCTGGTGGAGGTCCAGATCGCCCCCAGACTGGTGGTTGCCAGCATGGCTACTACGGTTTCCGGGATATTGGGCAGATAGGCGGCAACCACATCGCCACGACCAATCCCCTGATTGCGCAGCCATTGAGCCAGTCGGGCAACCTGTTCCCCAAGCTCACGCCAGCTCAGGGTGTGGCTTGGGCTCCCTTCGATGCGGGAGATGATGGCCGGGCTCTCGTCCTGGCGGCGCAGCAGGTTTTCGGCGAAGTTGAGGCGGCTGTCGGGGAACCAGCGGGTGCGCTGCATATCCTGACGATTCTCCGCCACTATGTTGCCGAGTTCGCCCTTGACGCCGCAGTGCTGCCACACCAGCGGCCAGAAGCGGGTGGTCTTTTCCACCGACCATTGCCACAGCTGCGGATAGTCCTGCAGTTGCAGGCCGTGGAAGCGGTTCACCTCTGCCATAAAGCGGTAGAGGTTGGAGTGCTGCATCCTGAGCGGATCCGGTTGCCACAGGCAGAGGTTGTCCATGAGTAATCCCTGACTTCATGTATCTACCGGCAGTGTATTGAATTGTTTTTGATTTGTTAACGGCTGGTTCTCTGTTGATAACAAACACGTTTGTAACGTATGCGTTACCTCACGAAGCGGCAGCTTGACGGGTCGAGCCGCCAAGCGCTTGATGTTATGCTGCAATCACATTCACCTCGGAGCAGGACGCCATGAGCAGCTACAGCCAACTTTTTGCCCAGCATCTCGATACTTTGCAGCAACGCACCCGCGATATCCTGCAGCAACAGGGACTTGGCGGGCTGGCCATCCACTCCGGCCAGACCCACCGTATCTTCCTCGATGATCAGGATTACCCGTTCAAGGTAAACCCGCACTTCAAGGCCTGGTTGCCAGTGCTGGACAATCCCCACTGCTGGCTGCTGGTGGACGGGGTGAACAAACCAATCCTGCTGTTCTATCGTCCGGTTGATTTCTGGCACAAGGTGGCGGATCTGCCCAATGCCTTCTGGGTCGAGTTCTTCGATATCCGCTTCCTGACCAGACCGGAACAAGTCGCCGATCATCTGCCGGGCAACAAGCAAGAGTGGGCCTATCTGGGCGGTCATCTGGAAGTGGCCGAGCTGCTGGGTCTGACCCAGCCCAATCCGGAGGCGGTGCTCAACTACCTGCACTATCACCGTGCCTACAAGACCCCCTACGAGCTGGAGTGTCTGCGCGAGGCGAACCGCATCGGTGTCCGTGGTCATATCGCGGCCAAGGACTCTTTTATGGCAGGGGCGAGCGAGTTCGAAATCAATCTGGCCTACATGAAGGCGGTCGGGCAGGGGGCCAATGAGGCGCCCTACGGCAATATCGTCGCCATCAACCGCAATGCGGCCATTCTTCACTACACCCATCTCTCGGCCGTGCGGGTGCCTGATGCCGAGCGTTACTCCTTCCTGATCGATGCGGGCGTCGATTTCCACGGTTATGCCTCAGATATCACCCGTACCTGGGCGTGGCGCCGCGGCGAGTTTGCCGATCTCATCGCGGCGCTGGATGCGCAGCAGCAGGAGATCATCGGCGAGATCAAACCGGGTCGTCGCTACAGCGAGCTGCATCTGCAGATGCACCACAAGCTGGCGCGCCTGCTGCAAGCGACCGAGCTGGTGGATATGTCGGTGGACGAGATGATCCACACCGGGGTGACCAACGTATTCTTCCCCCATGGTCTCGGCCACTTCCTCGGCCTGCAGGTGCACGATGCGGGTGGTTTCATGCAGGATGAGCGCGGCACCCATCTGGCGGCTCCCGAGCAGTTCCCCTATCTGCGCTGCACCCGGGTGATGGAGGTGGGTCAGGTGTTCACTATCGAGCCCGGTCTCTACTTCATCGACAGCCTGCTGGAGCCGCTGCGTCAGGGTGAACAGGGTAAGCGGGTCAACTGGAACAAGGTGGAGGCGCTGCGTCCGTTCGGCGGCATCCGCATTGAGGACAACGTGGTGCTGCACGCCAACGGGGTGGAGAACATGACCAGACAAGCAGGGCTCTGATGGCGGCAGCGTACTCCATTCCAGCCGCTTCATTGGAGCTCATCGAAGAGATCAAGAAGAGCCGTTTCATTACCCTGATTGCCCACACCCCGACCGTCGAGGCGGCCAAGGGGTGGATCAACGAGATCAAGCGTCAACATCCGACCGCTCGTCATCACTGCTGGGCCTTTGTGGCGGGCGCACCGCAAGATAGTCAGGTTTATGGCTTCAGCGATGATGGCGAACCCTCCGGTACCGCGGGCAAGCCGATCCTGGCCCAGTTGATGGGGTCGGGGCTCGGTGAAATCTGCGCCGTGGTGGTGCGCTACTACGGTGGTATCCAGCTTGGCACCGGTGGACTGGTCAAAGCTTATGGCGGCGGCGTGGGGGCAGCCCTCAAGCAGCTGGTGACCGAACTCAAGGTGCCGCGCACTCCTTCCTCCATTCATTGCGACTATGGCGACATGGGCGTGGTCGAGTCACTGATCAGCAGTCACAACGGTGAACTGCTGGCTGCCGATTACGGCCAGCAGGTCACCCTGCAGGTGGCGTGGGAGTCTGCAGTCTGGGAGCGGGTTGACCGCGAATTGACCGACAGAACCCATGGGCGGGTATCCCTGCAGCCTTTAGATGGCTAGAATCCATCGCTCTTTATCGTTTTGAAGTAGGAGCCGGAATGCACACCCTGAGCATTATTCGCATCGTTGGCCTGCTGGTTGCGCTGTTCAGCTCGACCATGCTGCTGCCAGCGCTGGTTGCGTTTGGTTATCGGGATGGGGGCGGCGCCGAGTTCATCAAATCTTTCCTCATGGCCCTGCTGCTCGGGGTCGTGCTCTGGTTTCCCAACCGCTATCACAAGAAGGAGCTCAGATCGAAAGAGGGTTTCCTCATTGTGGTGTTGTTCTGGGTAGTGTTGGGTAGCGTGGGGGCTGTGCCCTTTATTCTGAGCGATACCCCGCATATGTCGGTTTCCGAGGCATTCTTTGAATCTTTCTCCGGCCTGACCACCACCGGCGCCACCGTGCTGACCGGGCTGGACAATCTGCCCAAGGCGTTTCTGTTCTACCGCCAGCTGCTGCAGTGGCTGGGGGGGATGGGGATCATAGTGCTGGCGGTTGCTGTGCTGCCGCTGCTGGGGATCGGGGGTATGCAGCTCTATCGGGCGGAGATCCCGGGCCCGGTCAAGGATACCAAAGTGACGCCACGCATCGCCGAAACGGCCAAGGCGCTCTGGTTCATCTACCTGCTGCTGACCGCGCTCTGTGCACTGGCCTACTGGCTGGCCGGGATGACGCTGTTCGATGCGGTGTGCCATTCGTTTTCGACCCTGTCGGTCGGTGGTTTCTCTACCCACGATGCGAGCATCGGTTTTTTCAACAGTCCAGTCATCAACCTGATTACCGTGGTGTTCCTGCTGCTGGCCAGCGTGAACTTTGCGCTCCACTTTACTGTCTTTTCCCATCGTCCGGTTCGGCTCGGGCGCTACCTCTATGACGCGGAGCTCAAGGTCTTTCTGGCCATCCAGGTGACCTTGGTGATGATCTGCTTTATCGCCTTGCTGACTCATGGGCACTACGCCACCTGGCAAGAAGCACTCAACCACGGTCTGTTCCAGGCGGTCTCTCTGGGCACTACCACCGGCTATAGCACCACTACGTATGCCGACTGGCCCTCTTTCTTGCCCATGCTGCTGATGTTCTCCGCCTTTATTGGTTGTTGTGCGGGTAGTACCGGCGGCGGCATCAAGGTGATGCGTTTCATGATCCTCTTCATGCAAGGGATGCGTGAACTGAAGCGGTTGGTTCACCCCAGAGCTATCTATACCCTGAAGCTGGGGAAGCGGGCGGTGCCCGAGCGCATCGTCGAGGCGGTGTGGGGCTACTTCGCTACCTATATCATCCTCTTCTTTATATTCATGTTGCTGTTGCTGATGACGGGGTTGAACGAAGTGACCGCATTCACCGCCGTGGCGGCTGCTTTTACCAACGTAGGCCCGGGTCTGGGAGAGGTCTCTGCCAACTTCGGGAATATTTCACCCGCTGCACAATGGGTGCTGGTGTTGGCCATGTTGTTTGGCCGATTGGAAATTTTTACGCTTCTGGTACTGTTTACCCCTGCATTCTGGCGTAGTTGAGGTCGTTATGGACAAGATTCTGGTGCTTTATTCCTCTCGGGACGGTCAAACCCGCAAAATCATCGATGTCATGCTGGAGGAGATGCCGGGATGTGAAGTGGTGATGCACGATCTGCACACCCTGCCCAAGTGCAATCTCAGCAAGTACAAGAAGGTGTTGATCGGTGCCTCTATCCGCTATGGCAACTTCCACCCCAGCCTGCTCAGCTTTATTCATGCCCACCATGAGCAGCTGGAGGTCGCCAATGCCGCCTTCTTCTGCGTCAACCTGACTGCTCGCAAGCCCGAGAAGCAGACACCGCAGACCAATACCTATATGAAGAAGTTTCTGCGCCTCTCTCCCTGGAAGCCGAAAACCCTGGGGGTGTTTGCCGGTGCGCTGCAGTACTCTCGCTATAACTGGTGGCAGACCCGCATTATCCAGCTGATTATGAAGATTACCGGTGGTAGTACCGATACCAGTAAAGACCTCGAATTTACTGATTGGGAAAAGGTGCGCAGCTTTGCACGCGAATTCTGGTCAAAAAGATAGCAATTCGATGTGAATATAGGGTTTATTGCCCCATAGAGCCCCGCCGATGCGGGGCTTTTGTTTAATAAAACAACGGTTGAAGCGGAAATCAGTAAAAAATGCCATTTTTTGCAATTTTCCCCTTGTCATCGCGGCGCGGCTCCCTATAATGCGCCCCTACCAGCACGGCGGAACACGCCAACCTGATGAGCCAGCTTCCTAGCGAAGTGGGCGCCGAAAGAAAAGCGAAAACAACCGCTTGACTTTCGA
>NZ_JBCGFC010000019.1:0-65276 GCF_038739615.1 Aeromonas sp. SER
CGTTGATAGGTGGGGTGTGTAAGCGCGGTGACGTGTTGAGCTAACCCATACTAATTACCCGTGAGGCTTAACCATACAACACCCAAGAAGTGTTCTAAGGCTTGTAGCAAATACCAAGCGAACTACTCAAATTCAGTGATAGCGACCAGTCGTTATTCACGTCAGCTTTCTAGATTAAGAATTTGCCTGGCGGCAATAGCGCCGTGGAACCACCTGATCCCATGCCGAACTCAGAAGTGAAACGCGGTAGCGCCGATGGTAGTGTGGCATTCGCCATGCGAGAGTAGGACACTGCCAGGCACCCAATACAAGAAACCCCGCTCATCGAGCGGGGTTTTTTATTGCCTGAAAATCCGCAAATCGCCTGATAATTGCCCCGTTTTATTCCTCTTCCTTTGAATTCCTCGTTTTCCCCGTCTGTTTTACTCATAAAAAACGGTCGCAACAGCTTAAAATGGCGCTTTATTTCGTCGGAGATAGCCCATGTTTTGTCCAAAATGTGGTGGTCAAACCTTGCAGAGCGTCAGCCCCAAAGAGTTTCGCTGTGGCTGCGGTTTTCATTTTTTCCAGAATGTGGCGACGGCTGTGATGGTGGCGCTTTGCTGGCAGGACGAGGTGCTGGTTGCGGTGCGTGCCGGCAATCCGGGCAAGGGGTTGCTGGATCTGCCAGGCGGATTTGTCGATCCCGGCGAGTCGCTGGAGGGGGCGCTGGTGCGCGAGCTGCAGGAGGAGCTGGGGCTCGATGTCAGCGCCCAACCTTTTACCTACCTCGGTTCATTCCCCAATATCTACCCCTACGATGGCATCACCTATCACACCTGTGACACCTTTTTCGCCATCGTGCTGAGCGAAAAACCGGTCATCCAGCCGGCTGACGATGTGGCCGCCTGTCAGTGGCTGAAGATCAGCGATATCCCCTTGCCCCGCTTTGCTTTCGAGTCGACGCGCACCGCGATGGCGTGGTTGCAGCAATCCCCTTTGCAAGCCTGATCCTTGCTGATGACGATGGGGATTGGCAGCGACCATCCCTGTCTCATCCTTGTCCGCTTTTGTCCCGCAGACGCCATTCGTCAGACGGTGAGTGGTATAGTCAGCAGTGGATCCGGATTCAAGGAGCATATCGTGAAGAAGATAGTTCTCATCTTGCTCGGCATCGCCGTGGCGGCCTTGCTGGCCATAGTGACGTTGATAAGCCTTATCGACCCCAATCAATTCAAGCCCCAACTGGCTGAACAGGTGCGCAAGAGCACGGGCCGGGAACTGGTGATGGCGGGGGAGATTGACTGGCGTTTCTGGCCGAGTCTCGGCCTCTCGCTGGAGAAGGTGGCTCTGCGCAATCCGGCCGGTTTTGCCGAGCCGGATCTGGTTCGTTTCGAACAGGGCGAGGCCTCGGTGGCCCTGTTGCCGCTGCTCTCACATCGTCTGGAGATTGGCAAGGTGACCCTGAGTGGCGCCCATCTCTTTATCCAGACCAAGGCGGATGGCAGCTCCAATCTGAGCGGACTGATCAAAGATGCCACTGCTGATGCAAGCGAACCTGTCGTCCTCGCAACCCCTGCGCCAACCGCTGATAGCAAGCCCTGGCAGATCAGCTTGCAGGGTGTCGCACTCTCCCAGGCCAGTGCGCTGGTACAGGATGATCGCAGCGGCACCTCGCTGCGACTGGATCGCCTCGATCTCGATATGGGGCAGCTGGCCACCGGTCAGTGGGTACCCGTGACGCTGGCCGCCAAGGGGAGTGCCGACAAGCTCGCTTTCGATGTTAAAGGGCAGACCCAGATCAAGCTGGCGCAGGAGGTGATGGCCAGTGAACTGAAAGACTTAAGCCTCACTGGCAGCCTGAGTGACCCGGCCCTGCGACTCGACAGTTTCTCCATCAAGGGAGACCGACTGGCCTTGGGTGAGTGGAGCAATCTCACGTTGGCGCTGAAAGGAGCCAAGGGTGAGGGGCAGCAAGCTTTACTGGCTGGTTCGCTGGAAGGAACGCTCAAGGGACGGCTCGATAAAGAGATGAAGCTGGCCGAGCTCTCCGATGTGCTGCTGACGGCAGCGCTGGAAGGTGATGCGCTGCCACGTCCGCAGATGAAGCTGAAACTGGCCGGGTTTGCCCGTGCCGAGCTCGACAAACAGTTGATTACCCTGAGCAAGCTGGTGATGAGTGCCGATGAGGCGCTGTTGAGTGGTGATGGAACCGTGCAGCTTGGTGCCGTTCCCGTAATCAACTTCGATCTCAAGGGGGAGAAGCTGGATCTCGACAAATGGCTCGCCAAATCGGTACCGACCACACCTGCGCAGGCGAAAGAGGACAAACCGGCGGCCGGTGTTGCCAGCACAGCTGCAAGTGGCAATAAAGTAGTAACTGGCAAGAGCGAAGCCCTCTCTACGGTCGAACCGGATCTGGGCGCGCTCAAAGGGGTGGATCTGGATGGTCGGCTGCAACTCGGCAGCCTGCGTCTGAAAGGGCTGGATCTCGGTGCTGTCGATCTGCAGGTGGCTCTGGCCAAAGGGCTGCTGACGCTCAAACAGTTCAGCGCGACCGTGGCAGGTGGTCAGGTAAACGCGAACGGGGTACTCGACGCGCGCCAGCAACCCGCCACCTACAAGGTGCACAAGCAGGTGGCCGGGGTGAACATTCGTCCCTTGTTGCAGACTCTGGCTCAGAGTGATCTGCTGGAGGGCAAGGGCGATCTCGATGTGCAGGTGCAGGGGCGTGGTATCTCTGAGTTGGCCCTGCGCAACGGGATGCAGGGCAAAGTTACCTTGAAACTGAGCGACGGCGCCCTGCACGGCATCAACTTGCCTGAGATGATCCGCGAGGCGCGGGCTACCCTCAGCGGCAAGGGGGCCGAGCAGGTGAAGGAGGCGCGCAAGACCGATTTCAGCGCCCTGACCGCCAGCTTCCAGATTGCCGATGGCATCGCCCGCAGCAACGACATCCAGCTCTTTGCCCCGGCCTTGCGGGTCAAGGGCGAGGGGCAGACGGCGCTGGTGCCGGAGAGCCTCGACTTCCTGTTCCTCACCTCCATCGTCGAGAGCTGCAAGGGGCAGGGGGGCAAGGATGTGGACGAGCTGAAGGAGATCACCATTCCGGTGCGGATCGGCGGCCACTGGCAAGCCCCCAGCTACCAGCTCGATGTGAAGGCGCTGCTCAGCAACAACAAGTTGCTGGAGGACAAGGCGCGCAAGGAGGCCGAACGCGGCCTCAAGAAGCTGCTGGGTGACAAGGCCGACAACGAGGCCGTCAAAGGTGTGGCTGACCAGCTGCTCAAGGGACTGTTCAAATAGGTGGCGGTTCATATGGGCTGGCGGGAGCCGCGTAAATGCCGTTAGCGGTTGACCGGATGTCAGCGCCATTGAAAAATGGCGCTGACATTTTTTATGGCGCAGTGATCTGCTGCGCCTTGATCCGGAGTCATCTCGAGTTGAACCCATGCGCCTGATCCTGCTGCTCTGCTCCCTGATCTGCTATGGCATGGCTTCTCCGGTGCTGGCCGGGCCGCTGGCAGATCGTCTTGCGGGCGAGCTGGCCAGACAGACTCCAGAACAGGCGCTGCCTCTTGACGAGGTGCAGCGGCTCGACCGGCGCTTGATTGCTCCCGACTCCCTCTATCCCGCTTGGCAGCGCTATCCGCTGCGCCAGTTGCAGGCCATCTATCGCTATCAACAGGAGTGCGGGACAGAGAATGAGTTGCCCGCCGAGTGGCTGCCGCTGCTGCGGGCGCTTTGCGGCCAAGGGGCTGTACCCTCGGCCCGCTGGTTTGCCGCTCACCCCGTCTATCCGTTGGGTGGCTCCAGCGCTGCCCGCTGGCTGGCAGGTCATCCGGCGGCCGGGCTCGACCATCTGCTCCATGTGCGGGAGCGGCGCGATCAGCTGGGGCTGCTTGGCGAGCTCGGCGATGACAACCTCGACGCCCTGCTGCGGGGCGAACGCTGGCTGCTGCAATCGGGTCAGCTCTGGCTGCTTGCCGATGGACAGTGGCGTCGCTACGGTGCCGGGCAGTGGCTACCGCTGGCCGAGCGGCTTGGTGTGACGCTGGATAGCCGGGTCGATGGCTCCTGCCAGGAGCGGGTTGGGGGGATCTGCCTCAACGAGCGCCCCACGCTGCACTGGCAGTGGCTGGCGCTGGCCAGCACGCTTGGCTTTATCCTGTTGCTGGGGTGGGCCAGTTGGCAGCGCTGGCGCCTGCTGCGGGAGCGGCGCGTCGCATTGCAGATGCTGACCCACGAGCTGCGCACTCCCATCATGGCGCTCTCCGGCATCAGCGAGGAGCTGCGCCACGATTTCGACCGGCTGCCCCCTTCCGCCCAACAGAGCGTGGGTCAGCTGCTGGGCAGTGTCGCCCGCCTGCATCAGCTGGCACAGGCCAGTCGCCACTATCTGGCGGCTGAGACTCTGGAAGATGAGCGGGTGGCGGTCAGTCTCACCGAGTGGCTCACCCTGGCTTGCGAGCGGCATGACGCCACCTTCTGCCTTGAGCGGGAGATGACTCTGGCGCTCCCCTTCTACTGGCTCGATCTCGCCCTCGACAACCTGCTGCGCAACGCCAGCCAGCATGGCCGCGCGCCGGTTCGGATCTGTGCCAGCTGGCAGGCGGGGCGTTTGATCCTCGCGGTCAGCGATGGCGGCGAGCTGCCAAATTACCGGCTCGCCACCCTGCTGCACCGCGGTGCCCGTGCCGATGGTTTGGGGCTGGGGCTTGCCATCGTGCGCCATCTGCTGCGCCGTCTTGGCGGGCGCCTCGCCCTATCCGGCCCGCCCACCACCTTCACCCTGACGCTGCCCTGCCAACTCTGGAGCGACCCCGAATCATGAAGACCATCCTGCTTGTCGAAGACGAGGCGCTGCTGGCGGAGAACCTGCAACGCTATCTGACCCGCGAAGGGTATCGCTGCCTTTGGTGCGACACCCTGGCTGCTGCGGAGCAGCAGTGGCTGGCGGCGGATCTGGTGCTGCTGGATCGCACTATGCCGGAGGGGGATGCCCTCGACTGGCTGCCCCTGTGGCTGGCGCGCAAGGCGCTGCCGGTGATTGTGCTCACCGCAAGGGTGGAGGTGAGCGATCGGGTGGCCGGGCTCGATGCGGGGGCGCGTGACTACCTCACCAAGCCCTTCTCCCACGACGAGCTGCTGGCGCGGATCCGGGCTCAGCTGCGCCAGCTGGGGGATGGCACTCAGGCGGTGGGCGGCTTGCAGCTCCACCCCGCCCGGATGCAGGCGAGCTGGCAGGATGCGGAGGTGAGCTTTACCCCCACCGAGTTTGCCCTGCTCACCCTGCTGGTGCGGATGGCGGGGCGGGTGCTGAGCCGGGAGGAGATCCTCAACCGGGTGTGGGGCTATCAGGCGTTTCCCTCCACCCGCACCGTTGATACCCATATTCTGCAACTGCGCCAGAAGCTGCCCGGACTGGCCATCGAGACGGTGCGCGGCATCGGCTACCGGCTGGAGGTGCCAACGTGATGCATGCAACGCGGGCTGGACTGCTGTTGGCTCTAAGCGTCGGCCTTCTGAATGCAGGCAGTGTGATTGCAACCGAACGCCTCTTGGACACCGAACGCGCCGACCCGCTGCAACCGGCTACTTTGGCGCTGTTGCAGGGGGATAACCGGCATGCCTGGCAATCTTTGCAACAGGCTTGGCCTGCCCTCAACAGCGATGCCGAGCGCCGTAGCTGGCAAGGGATGCTGGCCGCGCTCAGTGCCCAGCACTGCGGCAAGGATTTCCCGCTGACCTTGCCTGATGGGGTGAGCGAGCTGCGCCTTGAGCTGATCCAGCGCGATGCGCCGCTGCTGCGGGACTATCGGGTGCAGCTGACAGGGGAGGGGCCCATCACTGCCGCTGAACTTATCGATCTCGCTGGCCGTGACCGACTTGCTGGCGCCCAGTGGGAGGCGGAAGAGAATAAAGGGGTCAGGGTCGTGGGGGCCGATCTACCGACACCTTTACCAGCCGGACTCTATCAGCTGCGGCTGACGGTGGCGGGCAAGGAGTGGCAGGTAGTGCTGCCGCTGCCTGCGGTGCAGGATCTGGACTGGCTCTCCCGCTCGCCGCTGGCGGTGGCCAATCCCCCCGCCAATCCCGCTTCGTGCACTCCGCTCTGGCTCGATCAGGCTGTGCTGGCCCGCCCGCAATACTCCCTGCTGTGGTGGAACCGTCTGCCTCTCGATGGCAAGGTGGATTGGCCTGCCGCCACGCCCGACAGTTGGCGCACCCTCTCGCTGGTGCAAACCAGCCAGCGCGGACAGCTGGTGTTGCAGCTGACTCACAGTCAGGCGGGGCCGGTGGAGTGATGCCGGGTGATTGAGTCGCTGCTTCTGGCAAAGATTGTTTGGCAGGTGCAATGACTGTTAATTTTTGCTGATGTTATTTGCAACAATTGGCCAGTGGATGGTGGTGGCTATCAAACAGGAAATGGCAGAGCAGCCTCTCCGTTTTGGCTCTGGGCTTAATCCTGACATTGCCCTGACAATCTGAGCCTGCCGATCTGCTGCAATGGCGGCTCCCGTTTGTATCAGGAATCACCGACCATGACCTCTTTCCCCGTGCTAACGAGCCGGATCCGCCTGCTGCTGTTGATGCCGCTGTTCTCCCTGCCTGCCGAGGCGCTGACTCTGGCCAACGATCAGTGGCGTATCGAGCTGGATCCCGCCACTCTGGCGGCCGAGGCTATCCTACCCTCGGGCCAGCACCTTGCCATCTCTTCCCCCGGTCCGCGTCAGCCGGTCACCGCCTTGCAGCAGGAGGGGGAGCGTGCCAGCTGGCTGACTCGTGCCGATGGCGAGGTGCGTGCCTTGGCTCGCCTTGAGGGTAACCGTCTGATCCTTACCCTCAGCCGTGCAACTGCTGGCGAGCTGGTGTGGCCGCGGGTACCGGCAGGGGCGCAGGCGCTGATGCTGCCGATCCACGAGGGATTCCGCATTCCGGCTACGCACACTGCGTGGCGCAAGGCGCTGGCGCAGGAGTATCAGGGGATCAATACCACCGAAAATCTCACCCTGCCGCTGGTCGGGCTGGATCACGGGGATCAGCAGCTGGCGATCCTCTTTGCCAACCCCTTCAACAACAGGCTCACTTTTACGCCCAGGAAAGATGGCATTGCCCTGACGGCGACCCATAGTGTCAATCGCCTCAATCTGGCCGACCCCTATGAGGTGGCGGTGTTGCTGCAACCGGGCAGTGATTGGCTGGCGGCGGGCAAGGCCTATCGCAGCTGGCTGCAGGAACGGGGTGAGCTGGTCTCGCTCGAGAGCAAGCTGGCGGCAGTACCGGATGGCAAGCGGCTGATTGGCGCCTCTCACCTCTATCTCTGGGGCGAGCGACTGCTGGTGCCACAGGATGTGAAGAGTTGGCCCGCGCTGCGCCGCCTGATCCCTGTTGACTGGCTCAAGGGGGAGAGTAAAACGGCGCTGCAAGCACCCGATCTTGAGCGCAACCGCTACCTGCAAAATCTGGTGCTGGCCGGAGTGGAGCAGGCGCTGGCGCTGCGCCATCCGGGTCAGCAAGCGGCTGATTTCGCCGCCCGGCGCACGCTGGCGGCCACGCAACTGGGGGCTGCGCTCAACGAGCCACAGAGCTGGGGTGATGGCAGTTCGGCCAAGATGATCGCCGCTCTCAAGCAGGCTGGACTACCCAGACTCTGGCTGGGTCTGCCCCAGTGGACCGCTGGTTTTGCTGCGCCAGAGGGGATTGAACTTGCCAAACAGGCGGGCTATCTCATCGCCCCTTACGACTCTTACGATACCGCGCTGCCTGAGGGGAATCGCCAGCAGAGCTGGCTCACCGCCCAGATGGGGCAGGATAGCTATCTGCATTGCGGTATCATGCTGGAGAACGGACGGCGCAAGAGCGGCTTTCAAAATAGCGGCGTCTACACCAATCAGGCCTGCGTGCGCCCGGTGATGGAACAGCGCGTACCCTGGTTGCAGCAGGCGAGCCACTACAACAGCTGGTTCCTCGATGTGGCGGCGACCGGCATGGTGTTTGACGACTTCGACCCGGCCAAGCCGACCAGCCAGGCGCAGGATGCGCAAAACCGGATGGCCGGGATGGCGTGGATTGCCAGGAGTCAAGGTGTGCTGGTGGGTTCCGAGGAGGGCGGCGCGGTTGCCAATCGCACCGCGGCCTTTGCCCACGGCCCCCAGACCAGCGGTTTTGGCTGGCAGGATCCCGATATGCGCCGCAACAAGCGCTCTCCCTACTATCTGGGGGCCTGGTATCCCGACTATCAGCCCGCGTTCTTCTTTCGCCAGAGCCACCTAAAACCTGAGTATCAGGGGCTCTACTTCGATCCGGCGCTGCGGTTGCCGCTGTTCCAGAGCGTCTTTCACGACAGCATAGTGACCACCCACCACTGGACGATGGATAGCCTCAAGTTCAGGGAGAGCCGTCAGGTCACCGAGCTGTTGCAGCAGCTCTACAACGTGCCGCCGCTGCTCAACCTCAGTCTGGATAGTGCCAGCGTGCGCATTCCCTATCTCAAGGGGCTCGATGCCTTCTTCCGCCCGCTGCATGAGCGGCTCTACAACCAGTCCCTCACCGGTTTTCGCTGGCTCGATAAAAGAGGCGTGGTGCAGCAGAGCGAGTTTGTCGATGGCACTCGACTGATTGCCAACTTCGGCTCGGCCACCGAGCTGGCAGGGATCAAACTGGCCGCTCAAAGCGTGCTGGCGCTGTTGCCAGATGGCAGCCAGCAGCAGTTTGTCTCGCAACCGGATGGCGCCCGCTAATCGGGCGTTCTGGCTTCTATTTTATCAGAGGATGATGTGGCAGAACTTTTCATGTATAGATGAACGTTCTGCAAAATAAACGAGAGGCAGTTCTGATGATTGAGAGTGAAGTGATTAGAGAGGTAAACCATCCGGCGTGGCCGCTGGTCTGGCAGATCTATGGCGAGAGTTTTCCCCGCTACGAGCAGCGCCAGTCACAGCATCAGCCACAGAAGATGCGGGATCCTCGCTATCACTGCCAAATCTTTTATCAGGACGGCCTGCTGCTCGGTTTCATCTTCTGGTGGGCGTGCGGTGAGCAGATCTATATCGAACATCTGGCCATCAATCCGGCGCTGCGCGGCCGCAACTACGGCAGCCGCCTGCTGGCCGAATTTTGCGAGCGGGCAGGCAAAACCGTCATTCTCGAGATCGATCCGCCAGAGGATGAGATTGCCATTCGTCGTCTGCGCTTCTATCAGGGGCTGGGCTTTTGTCTCAACGACTATGCCCATCTCCACCCACCCTATCATCCTGACTATCAAGGTCATGCGCTGCGGGTGTTGAGCTATCCGGGGCTCCTTGAGGAAGAGGCCTATCAGCGTTTCAACAGCATGCTGGTGGAGACGGTGATGGATCACGGCTGAGCAGCCGCAAGAATGCTGTTTTACCGATAAGAGAAGGGCCCGCCTGAAGCAATTCAGGCGGGCCCTTTCTCATATTGCCGCTGGCGGGAATTACTCCCCCAGCAGGGTTTGCCAGACGGTGAGCACATGGCTGCGCTCACTCTGCAGCTGATCATCGCTCACCTTGCGGGAGATCTCCGAGAGGTTGAGGCGATGGCCGAGGTTGCGGATCTCCAGATAAGCCTGTTTCAGCCCCTCCGCCTGCTCCAGGGTCAGCACTCCTGCCATCACGCACTCGTCGAAGATGCGCACGTTATCAGACCAGCGGGTGAGGGCATCGGGCTCGCCGCAGGCGTGGGCCAGCACCAGATACTGGGCGATAAACTCGATATCCACCATGCCGCCGGGTGACTGCTTGAGGTCGAACTCGCCGGCGCCGGCCTTGAGCAGGTGATCCCGCATCTTGTGGCGCATCTCGCGCACCTCGCGGGCCAGGGTCGGCAGGTCGCGTTCCCTGGCCAGCACATCGCGGCGGATGCGGGCAAACTCGGCAACGATGGCGTCATCGCCATAGATGGGGCGAGCCCGCACCAGCGCCTGATGTTCCCAGGTCCACGCCTCGTTTTGCTGGTACTGCTCGTAGGCCGACAGCGACGAGACCAGCAGGCCGGAGTCGCCGGAGGGGCGCAGCCGCATATCGATCTCGTAGAGAATGCCGGATGGGGTGCGGGTGCTGAACAGGTGCAGGATCCGCTGTGCCAGACGCAGGTAGAACTGGCGGCT
Source organism: Aeromonas sp. SER (assembly GCF_038739615.1). NCBI lineage: Bacteria > Pseudomonadati > Pseudomonadota > Gammaproteobacteria > Aeromonadales > Aeromonadaceae > Aeromonas > Aeromonas sp. SER. The sequence continues at coordinate 10,112 of NZ_JBCGFC010000019.1, forward strand.
GTCGATGGGTTTGCGCCCGTCGGTGTAGCTGTTGGGGTCGCCGCCGTGCAGGAACACCAGATCGAGATCCGAGCCGTAACCGAGCTCGATACCACCCAGCTTGCCATAGGCCACCACCGCAAAGCCGCGCTGACCGCTCACCGCCACCTCGGGCGGTACCCCGTAGCGCTCGCTCATCTGGGCCCATGCCTGATTGACCACCTCCTCGGTGATCGCCTCCGCCAGCCAGGTGAGGTGGTCGCTCACCTTCATCAGCGGCAGGGCGCCGGCGATGTCGGCCGCCACGATGCGCAGCAGCTGCACCTGCTTGAACTGACGCAGCGCCTCCATCTGCTGCTCCACGTCCTCTTCGGGGATGCGCAGCAGGAACTGGCGCAGCTGGGGCTTGTACTGGTCGAGCGGGGTGGGGTGGTAGAGGTGCTGGGGATCGAGCAGCTCATCGAGCAAAATGGGGTAGCGGGCCAGCTGTTCGCTCACCAGATGGCTGGCGTCGCACAGCCGCACCAGCTGGCGCAGGGCGCCCGGGTTTTCCGCCAGCAGCTGCAGATAGGCGCTGCGGGTGAAGATGCGAGTCAGCAACTCGCACACCCGCTCGAACAGGCGGGCGGGTTGCTCACTGGCTACCACCAGCCGCAGCAGCTCCGGCATCAGCCAGTCCAGCGCGATGCGCCCCTGCGGCCCCACCTGACGGCGTTTGTACTCCTCCTTGAAACGCAGTAGCGCGGCACAGAGCGGGGCGGGCTCGGCCACCCCCTGCGCGGTCAGTAGTTTTTCCAGCTCGGCGGCGTCGAGCTCGGTGCGCCACAGATCGAGCCAGAGCTGCTCCAGATGGGCGGGGGCCTCTTTCTCTTCCCCCACCACGGCGGCGAATTCCTGATGGACGGCGGCCATCTCCTCATCGAGATGAGCCATAAAGGCGCCCCAGTCAGCAAAGCCGAGGGCAGCGATCAGCCGCTGGCGATCCCGCTCTTCGGTGGGCAGGGTTTGGGTCTGCTGATCGCCGATCTCCTGCAATATGTTCTCGACCCGGCGCAGGAAGCGATAGGCATCCAGCAAGCGATCGCAATGGGCAGATTCGAGGGCGCCACATTGGGCGATGGCGGCCAGCGCTTCGGGCAGGTGGCGCACCCGTAGCGCAGGTTCACGACCGCCGCGAATAAGTTGCAGCGCCTGGGCGATAAACTCCACTTCACGGATGCCGCCAGCCCCCAGCTTGATGTTGCCCTCCAGTCCCTTGCGGCGCACCTCGGCGGCGATCATCGCCTTCATCTGGCGCAGGCCGTCGATAACGCCAAAGTCGATATAGCGGCGAAACACGAAGGGGCGCAGCATCTCGGCCAGCTCGACCGCGTGCTCGCATTGGGGGCCCAATACCCGCGCCTTGACCATGGCGTAGCGCTCCCAGTTGCGGCCGTGGTGCTGGTAATAATCCTCCATGGCGGCGAAGGAGATAGCGAGCGGCCCCGCATCGCCAAAGGGGCGCAGTCGCATGTCGACCCGGAACACCTGACCATCCTGAGTGGGCTGGTGGAGGGCGTTGATGATGCGCTGACCGAGCTTGATAAAGAACTGCTGGTTGGCGAGCTCGCGTCGCCCGCCAACCGTGTAGCCGTTCTCGGGGAAGGTGAAGATAAGGTCGATATCCGAGGAGAAGTTGAGCTCGCCACCGCCGAGCTTGCCCATGCCGAGAATGAGCAGCGGCTGTGGGTTGCCGTTGCCGTCCATCGGGGTGCCCAGCTCGCCGCACTGTTTAGCGTAGAGCCAGTCGCGGGCGGAGCAGATCAGCGTATCCGCCAGCTTGGTGAGGTGGATAAAGCTCTCTTCTACTGTCGCGTGGCCCAGCAGCTCGCGCCAGGCGATCACCAGCATGCGGCTGCGGCGGAACTGGCGCAGGATGCGCTTGAGCGCCTCTTCATCGCTTACCTCGGCGAGCAGGGCAGTGAGGTCACTCTGGTAGGCGGGCCAGCGTTCGACCCGCTCCAGATCTCCGGAGGCGAGCAGTTCGGTCAGCAACTCCGGCTGTTTGAAGAGAGAGTCGGCGACAAAATCGGAGAGACCGAGCAGGGTCAGCAGGGTTTGGCGCACCGGCTCGGGCTGATTGCCATAGTCGGGGGCCAGTTCAGTCAGCCGTTGCCACTGGCGCTGGGCCAGCTCCTGCAGCAGGGGGGAGAAGGCGGAGAAAGAGGGAGAGTGCTGGGCCACGGTTGCCGTCCTTGTGGTTAACGAAACTGCCGGATAAAAAGCTGGCTGCCAATCTAGCACTGTCAGGCCCCCGCGTCACAGCGCAGGGGCGAGAAGCATGATCCGGCGGGAATTATCGGCAGCCAGTCATTCAGGTGCGCTGGTAAATGGCGGGATCGTAGATCTCCATCAGGCTGCCCGGGGTGGCCGGTGGGGCAAAGCCGAAACTGGCGTAGAGGCCGTGGGCATCCGAGGTGGCGAGGGAGAGGCGGCGCAACCCCTGCAACTCGGGATGGTCGACAATGGCGGCCACCAGCGCCTTGCTGTAACCGCGGCCGCGATACTCAGGCAGCACGAAGACATCGGCCAGATAGCCAAAGGTAGCCTTGTCGGTGATGACCCGGGCAAAGGCAACCTGCTGACCATCGACATAGCCGCCAACGCAGAGGGAGTGGTTGATGGCCCGCACCACAGTGCTGTGGGGAATACCGCGACACCAATAGGCCTCTTCGGAGAGAAAACGGTGGATCAGCGGCAGATCGAGCCGCCCCTTGTCGTCACTGATCTCGATGGGTGAGTGCGTCGTGCTCTGCTGCATGTTGGCTCCTTGCCGTGGGTCAGAAATGAGAAAGGCCCCTCGCGGGGCCTTCCAGTCTAACCGGATTGGAGCGGGAAAGTCAGGCGAGCTTGAAGGACTGGATCTGGCCATCCAGTTCCTGGCTGTGTTGCTCTACCAGTACCGAGGCCTCCTGCAATTCGCGCAGCACCACCACGGAGCCTTCGGCGATCTGCTTGACCTGCTCCAGATTGCCGCGCATCTCCTCGGCCACCGAGCTCTGCTGATCGGAAGCGGCGGCGATGTGGCGGTTCATGTCGGCCACGCCCTGTACCCGCTCCACTATGGTAGCGAGCTGATCGCCCGCCTGGGTCACCTGGGCAACCCCCTTGTCGGCCTGCTGCACGCTCTGGGCCATCAGCTCGCCAGCCTGACGGGCATTGCCCTGCAACTGCTCGATCATCTTCTGGATCTCGACGGTGGCGGCCTGAGCGCGGTTGGCCAGCTCGCGCACTTCGGAGGCCACCACGGCAAAACCGCGGCCCGCTTCACCGGCGCGGGCGGCCTCGATGGCGGCGTTGAGCGCCAGCAGGTTGGTCTGTTCCGAGATGCCGCGAATGGTGTCGACTACCGAGCCAATCCGCTCGACCCCGTGTTCCACCTCGTTGACCACGTTGGCGGAGCGCTGGATGTTGCCGGAGAGGGTGTCGATGGTGTTGACGGTCTCGGCCACGCAGCGGCTCCCCGCTTCGGCCAGCTGGCTGGTCTCGGCAGTGGCCCGGGAGGCCTGATCGGCGTGAGAGGCCACCTCGCGAATGGCGCCGACCATCTGGCTCATGGCGCTGGCCAGCTGCTCAATCTGGGCGAACTCTTCGCTGATCGCCTCGTTGGCCTCCTCCATGCAGAGGGTCACCTGGGAGGCGATGTCGTTGAGCTCCTTGCAGGCGGCGCGCTGGCTGCCAAAGACCGCTTTCAGATTCTCCTGCGAGTGGGAGACCGCCTTGGCGATGTCACCGAACTCGTCGCGGGAGCGGAGCAGTACCTTGTGGCTGAGGTCCCGCTTGGCAAAACGCTCCAGCAGATCGACCAGATAGTGTACCTGCTTGACCATCAGACGGGAGCCGGTCATCAGCAGGATAACGAACAGCAGCCCCATGATGGTGGTCTCCATCAGGCCGCTCCAGAGCAGGCGGTCGGCAATGGCGTTGGCTTTTTCCGGATCCAGCCCCTCGGTGAGCAGGGTGGCCTCCAGATTGTTGGCATCAAACCAGAGTTTGGTCAGTAGCAAAATGGTACTGATCACCATCAGCAACACCACTTTCGGCACCAGCCGAATGTTGCTCATCCGCTTCTCCAGCAGGTTCAACTGCATCGTAAAATCTCCTTTGAAAATCGCTTTTTCCTTTGCCCTCAAGGCTATCGGCATTATCTTCTCTTTTATTAATTTGCACCGTGTTTAAAGTTGGAAAATGTATGCGGCATCACTTAACTCACTTGCGGGCGATGGATTTGCTGATGGCATTTCTGTCGATAGTCTCGGTGTTACTGGTAACAGCCCGCTGGTGGGGCCATCAGACACTGACCCCCCAGACCCTGCAGCTCTTCTATGACCTCGACAGCCTGATCTGCTACTTCTTCATCGCCCACTTTGCCTATGGCTGGCTCAGGGCCCCCGATCGCAAAGCCTTCTTCAAGGCCAACTGGATCTATCTGCCGGGCAGCTTGCCGATGGTGGAACAGCTGCGCTGGGCCCGACTGCTCCAGCTGTGGCGGGTCTATCAACTGTTTAAGGAGCACCCGGATTTCTGGTCCATGTTCCGCCGCGAGCGCAACGAGACCACTCTCTCCGGCATCCTGTTCCTCTTCTTCCTGCTGCTGGGGGTGGGCTCCGGCGTCATGTACTGGATTGAGTCGGGCCAGCCCGGCAGCGAGATCCAGACTCCCTACGATGCGTTCTGGTGGACGCTGGTGACCCTGTCGACCGTGGGCTACGGCGATCTGGTGCCGCGGACGGAGGAGGGACGCTTTGTCGCCAGCCTGCTGATCCTGTTCGGGGTTGGCCTGTTTGGTGCCATCAGTGGTTTCATGGCCAGCATCTTTTTGCAGCCGGCCAAGGAGAGCGAAACCGAGAAGTGGCGTCACCACTACAACAACCAGCAGGAGCAGCTGCTGCGCGAGTTGCGGGCACTGCGCGACGAGGTGCGCGAGCTCAAGAAGAAGTAAGGTTGTCGTACGGGAGCGCAAGTTGCGAGCCAGCTCCCAGCTATCGGTTGTGACAGAGCGGGGGAGGTGCTTTTTCTTTGCTTGTCCTTTAACCTGCTGGCGGCTTAACATTCAACCTCTTGTCCAAACCTGAAAAAGAGAATCGATCAACCATGCGCGCCCTTCTCGGGATTCTTATCTGCTTGTGTGCCCAACAGGCACTGGCCGATACCCGTTATGTTTCAGACAACATCTTTACCTTTATCCACAATGGTCCGGGTACCCAGTACCGGATCCTCGGTAGCGTCAAGGCTGGTGAACCGCTGGAGGTGAAGGCGGTGAACGGCGAGGCCGGTTTCACTCAGGTGGTGGACGGTCGCGGCCGTGATGGATGGATCAAAAGCAGCGAACTGCAGAGCCAGATCAGCCTGCGCGAGCAGCTGCCGCAGGTAGAAAAGGAGCGTGACGAGCTCAAGGCCCGCCTGCAAAACCTCAACGGCGACAACGAGAAACGCTTCGCCGAGAAGGATGGTCAGATCGCTGCCCAGAGCAAGGAGATTGCCGCCCTCAAGGCTCAGCTGGCCAGCCAGGGTGAAGAGATGAACAATCTCAAAGAGCAGAACGATGCCCTGACCCAGAGCTACGACAACCAGGAGCACGACATGCAGATGGACTGGTTCATCCGTGGTGGTGCCATGGTTGGTGCCGGTATCCTGCTTGGCATTCTGTTGCCCATGTTGCCCCGCCGTCGCAGCCGTGGCGATCGCTGGATGAACTGACAGCCTCTGGCTGACTGAATTGCTGAGAAGGGTCGCCGTGGCGGCCCTTCTTTTTTTGGGCGCATTGGAGACATCCGCTATTGGGCGGGATGCGTGGCTGCTTTGCGACAGGGTGGAGGCAGATCGTATACAAAATGAAGTCAGATGACCCTCATGTTTACTGGCAGGCTGGCTTCAAAAGGGAATGAACGGGGTGAATTAGCGATCTTTGTTAAAGAGTGGCAACAAATTCATTTCATATAGGGGAGGATATTGTATACATTGTCGGCGTTTCGGCGGCGCGACCGCCTTTGTCGATATCAGCCTTAGGGCGTACAGGAAGACCCCATATGTTCAAAGCTACTCAAGTGCTTGCCGCTGACTATATCCCCTCTGATCTGGCCGCCCTGCGCGAAGCCATCACCCAGAACTACGTGGTGGATGAAAATGCCTATCTGGCCGAACTGTCGGCCATGCTGCCGGGGGATGGCGCCTCGCTGGAGCAGGTGACCCAGCGTGCCCGTACTCTGGTGACCAAGGTGCGCAAGGAGAGCGGCTCCGGTGACGGTATCGACGCCTTCCTGCAGGAGTACAGCCTGGATACCCAGGAGGGGATTATCCTGATGTGTCTGGCCGAGGCGCTGCTGCGCATTCCCGATGCCGAGACCGCCGACGCCCTGATCAAGGACAAGCTCTCCGGCGCCAACTGGTCATCCCATTTCCGCAAGAGTGATTCCACCCTGGTCAACGCCTCCACCTGGGGGCTGATGCTGACCGGCAAGATCATCAAGCTCGATAAAAAGCTCGACGGCAACCCGGCCAACCTGCTGGGGCGCATGGTCAACAAGCTGGGGGAGCCGGTGGTGCGCTCCGCCATGTACGCCGCCATGAAGATCATGGGCAAGCAGTTCGTGCTGGGGCGCGACATGAAAGAGGCGCTCAAGGCGAGCCGCAAATCCCGCGAGCTGGGTTACACCCACACCTACGACATGCTGGGTGAGTCGGCGCTGACCATGCAGGATGCCGACAAGTATCTGACCGATTATCGCAACGCCATCGAGGCGGTGGGCAACGAGCGGATCAGCGACGGCGGCCCGGCCCCCTCCATCTCCATCAAGCTCTCGGCGCTCCATCCGCGCTATGACGTAGCCAACCGCGAGCGGGTGCTCGGCGAGATGTGCGAGCGGCTGGTGGGGCTGGTGCGTCTGGCCCGCGACAAGGATGTGGCCATCAGCATCGATGCCGAAGAGATGGACCGCCTCGAGCTCTCTCTCGATCTGTTCGAGCAGCTCTACCGCTCCGACGCCAACCGTGGCTGGGGCAAGCTCGGCATGGTGGTGCAGGCTTACTCCAAGCGTGCGCTGCCGGTACTCTGCTGGCTGACCGCGCTGGCCCGCGAGCAGGGTGACCTCATTCCGGTGCGACTGGTAAAAGGCGCCTACTGGGACAGCGAACTGAAATATGCCCAGCAGGCGGGCCTGCCCGGCTACCCGCTCTTTACTCGCAAGGCGGGTACCGACATCTCCTACCTCGCCTGCGCCCGCTACCTGCTGAGCGAGCCGACTCGCGGCTTTATCGCTCCCCAGTTCGCCACCCACAACGCCAATACCGTGGTCAGCATTCTGGAGATGGCCGGTGATCGCCAGTTCGAATTCCAGCGCCTGCACGGCATGGGCGAGGAGCTGCACAACGCCGTGCTGAGCGACAATCCCGGTCTGCACTGCCGCATCTACGCGCCGGTCGGCGCCCACAAGGACTTGCTGCCCTATCTGGTGCGCCGCCTGCTGGAGAACGGGGCCAACACCTCCTTCGTTCACAAGCTGGTGGATCCCAACACCCCGGTGGATTCGCTGGCCGAGCACCCGTTGCGCACCCTCAAGCGCTACTCCGGCTTTGCCAACGACCGCATTCCGCAGCCGGTGAACCTGTTCAGCGACCGCAAGAACTCCAGCGGCGTCAACATGAACATCCTCTCCATCCAGCGCCCCTTCTTCGCCCGCTTGAAAGAGCTGGAGAGCAAGCAGTGGCTGGCGGGCCCCATCGTCGATGGCGAGACCCTCAAGCGCAGCGAGGCACGCACCGTGCTGAGCCCGCAGGATGTGAGCCTCACCGTCGGCAAGATCCACTGGGCCGACGAGCAGGCGGTGGAACAGGCGCTGGCATCTGCCCACGCAGCCTTCCCGCGCTGGCGTGAAACCCCGGTGAGCGAGCGTGCTGCCGCGCTGGAGAAGCTGGCGGATCTGCTGGAAGCGAACCGCGAGCAATTCGTCTCCCTCTGTACCCGCGAGGCGGGCAAGCTGCTGCAAGATGGCATCGACGAGGTGCGTGAGGCGGTGGATTTCTGCCGCTACTACGCGGTGCAGGCCCGCAGCCTGATGGGGCAGGCGACCCTGCTGCCCGGTTACACTGGCGAGCAGAACGAGCTGTTCCTGCAGGGGCGCGGCGTGTTTGTCTGCATCAGCCCGTGGAACTTCCCGCTGGCGATCTTCCTCGGCCAAATCGCTGCGGCGCTGGCCACCGGCAACACCGTCATCGCCAAACCGGCGGAGCAGACCGGCCTTATCGCCCATCTGGCGGTGACGCTGGCACATCAGGCCGGTATTCCGGGCGACGTGCTGCAGCTGCTGCCCGGTGACGGTGCCACCGTCGGTGCCAAGTTGACAGCCGATCCGCGCATCGGCGGCGTCTGCTTCACCGGCTCCACCGAGACCGCCAAGCTGATCAACATGACTCTGGCCCAGCGCGATGGCGCCATCCTGCCGCTCATCGCCGAGACCGGCGGCCAGAACGCCATGATCGTCGACTCCACCGCCCTGCCGGAGCAGGTGGTGCGCGACGTGGTGAGCGCCGCCTTCCAGAGCGCCGGTCAGCGCTGTTCGGCCCTGCGGGTGCTCTACCTGCAGGAGGAGATCGCCGAACGGGTGCTGGAGATCCTCACCGGCGCCATGCAGGAGCTGAAAGTGGGCAACCCGGCCGAGCACAACACCGACGTCGGCCCGGTGATCGATGCCGATGCCAAGGCCGGTCTCGATGCGCACCTCGCCTACATGGTGCCGCGCGCTCGCCTGATTGCGCAGGCGCCGATGCCGGCCGCGACCATGGAAGGGCACTTTGTCCAGCCGACCGCGCTGGAGATCGGCTCCATCCGCGAGCTGGCCAAGGAGCAGTTCGGCCCCATCCTGCACGTGGTGCGCTACGCCACCCGGGATCTGGACAAGGTGATCAGCGATATCAACGGCACCGGCTACGGTCTGACGCTGGGGATCCACAGCCGCAACGAATCCCACGCCGAGGAGCTGGCGAGCCGCATCAATGTGGGCAACGTCTACATCAACCGCAACCAGATCGGCGCCATGGTCGGGGTGCAGCCGTTCGGCGGGCAGGGGCTCTCCGGCACCGGTCCCAAGGCGGGCGGCCCTCACTACCTGAGCCGCTTCGTTACCGAGAAGACCCGCACCATCAACACCACGGCGGTGGGCGGTAACGCCTCCCTGCTGGCGATGGGCGATGCCTGATCGGCGCAGCGAAAGAACGATTGACAGCAGGCCGCCTTCGGGCGGCCTCTTTGTTGATGTGCTCCTCTTGCTCGCCGGTTTTGGCCCCGGCGGGGCGAAGATCGGAGGCGATTTTGTTGTGGCGGCGGGGTCGTCAGTGGCGCTTGCCAGTCGTAAGATGGGGCCCATTCGCGCTATTTTGCCCCTGCTGCAGCCTGCTGTGACCGTGGCGTTGTTTAATCTGACTTAACGAGAGTGTTTATCCGATGTCATTAACTGAACAAGCCCGCTGGTTTGTCGTGGCGGGTGACCATCAAATCCTGCTCGATGAGGCGGGTCAGGTGCCGAGCGGCGTGAAGGCGTGCCTGCCCGCAGAGCTGGCCGGTGCCCGTTTCGAGCGTTTTGATGAGTGGCAGGGGCGGCCCTGCTATCTGCTGGATCTGGGGTCTGAGGCCGACACGATGATGATGGCCCCCCTGCGCCAGCTGATGGTGGCGGGGGACGAGGAGGGCTTTCGCCTCGCGGGCCGCGCCTGGCAGCTCGCCACCTTCCGCCGCACCCACCGTTTCTGCGGCGAGTGCGGCGCCCCCATGACCCCGAAGATGGGGGAGTGGGCGCAGGTGTGCCAGCAGGGGCACAGCGTCTATCCGCGCATCTCCCCCTGCATTATCGTGGCGGTGCGCAAGGGGCCGGAGATCCTGCTGGCGGCTCATCGCCGTCACTATCAGGCGGACGATCCCATGTATACCGTGCTGGCCGGCTTTGTGGAGGCGGGAGAGAACCTTGAGCAGTGCGTGGCACGGGAGGTGTTCGAGGAGAGCGGCATCCGGGTGCGCAATGTGCGCTATGTGGCGAGCCAGCCCTGGCCCTTTCCCCACAGCCTGATGATGGGTTTTACCGCCGACTACGAGAGCGGCGAGATCAAGGTGCAGGATGACGAACTGGTGGCCGCCGCTTTCTTTACCGCCGACCGGCTGCCGCGTTTGCCGCCTCACGGCACCATCGCCCGGCGCTTGATCGAGTTGTCACTGGCTGGCGAGGGGTAACGGCGCTTATCTTTTCGCCAACCTTTTTGCACTTCTTTTTAAAAACGGGGCGCTCTGGTTTGCGCCCCTTCACATCTTTGCAACCGATCACCCATTTGCCACGTTTTGGGCAGTCCGCTTGACTGGGCAAAGTGGTATTATGACCGCCATTTTATGCGTGATATGAATTCAGGAACTGGGATGAAAGAGCTGAAGAACGATCGATACCTGCGCGCTTTGCTGCGTCAGGATGTAGACATGACGCCGGTATGGATGATGCGCCAGGCAGGGCGCTATCTGCCGGAATACAAGGCGACTCGCGCCCAGGCGGGGGATTTCATGTCCCTGTGCCGCAACGCCGAGCTGGCCTGTGAAGTCACCCTGCAGCCGCTGCGCCGCTACCCGCTCGATGCCGCCATCCTCTTCTCCGACATCCTCACTGTGCCCGATGCCATGGGGCTGGGTCTCTACTTCGAGCAGGGCGAAGGCCCGCGTTTCGAGCGTCCGATCACCTCCATGGCCGACGTGCAGGCGCTGCCCATTCCGGATCCGGAGGATGAGCTGGGCTACGTGATGAACGCGGTGCGCACCATCCGCCGCGAGCTGAAGGGCGAAGTGCCGCTGATCGGCTTCTCCGGCAGCCCATGGACCCTGGCCACCTACATGGTGGAGGGGGGCAGCTCCAAGGCATTCACCAAGATCAAGCAGATGATGTACGCAGAGCCGCAAACCCTGCACCTGCTGCTCGACAAGCTGGCCGACAGCGTGATTGCCTACCTCAACGCCCAGATCAAGGCGGGTGCGCAGGCGGTCATGGTGTTCGACACTTGGGGCGGCGTGCTCACCCCGCGCGATTACCGCGACTTCTCCCTGCAGTACATGCACAAGATCGTTGACGGCCTGATCCGCGAGCACGACGGTCGCCGCGTGCCGGTCACCCTGTTTACCAAGAACGGTGGTCAGTGGTTGGAGCAGATTGCAGCCACCGGTTGCGATGCGCTGGGTCTGGACTGGACCACCGACATTGCCGACGCCAAGCGTCGGGTCGGTGACAAGGTGGCGCTGCAGGGCAACATGGATCCCTCCATGCTCTACGCTACCCCGGCTCGCATCCGTGAAGAGGTCGCCTCCATTCTGGCCGGTTTCGGTCACGGCAATGGCCACGTCTTCAACCTCGGCCACGGTATCCATCAGGATGTGAACCCGGAGCACGCTGGCGTGTTCGTCAACGCGGTACACGAGCTCTCCGCCCAGTACCACGGCCGCTAAGGCCGAGGCGAGAGAAGAAGAGTTTGTTTGATATCCGGGGCCGTCAGGCCCCGTTTTACATTAAAAAATGGCGCTGCGACGACGAGCGCGTGGCGTCCGTGCAGGAGGCAAGATGAGCAGCAAGCCACTGGATTGGGGTATCGATCTTGGCGGTACCAAGTGTGAATGCGTGGTGCTGGATGGCGACGAGGTGCTGCTGCGCCACCGCATCCCCACCGAGCGTGCCGGCGGTTATGACCATATGATCGGCCAGATCGCCAGGCTGGTAGCTGAGTGCGCCGAGAAGATTGGCCAGCGCCCGACCGTCATTGGCATGGGCACGCCGGGGGCGCGGGATCCGCAGACCGGTCTGATGAAGAACTGCAACACCACCGAGCTCAATGGCAAGCCGTTCAAGGAGGATCTGGAGCGCCGGCTCGGCGTGCCGGTGCTGATTGCCAACGACGCCAACTGCTTCGCGCTGGCAGAAACCCATCTGGGGGCGGTGCGCCAGCACCATCCCAATGCGAAAGTGGTGTTCGGCATCATCATGGGTACCGGGGTCGGCTCCGGCATCGTCATCAACGGCCGCATCCTCAACGGTCATCACGGCATCGCCGGCGAGTGGGGTCACAACGTGCTCTCTCCCGATGGCCCCGAGTGCTACTGCGGCAAGCACGGCTGCGTCGAGACCCTGATCAGCGGCCCGGCACTGGAGGCCTGGTACGAGTCCAAGGCCAAGCGTCGCCTCTCGCTGGCGCAAATCGCGGCTGCCACAGCCCACGATCATGTGGCCAGGCTCACCATCGACCGGCTGCATCTGCTGTTTGGTCAGGCGCTGGCCAATGTGGTCAACATTCTCGACCCGGATGTTATTGTCATCGGCGGCGGGGTCGGTAACGTGCAGAGCCTCTACAGCGTGGGACGACAGACTATTTTGCCCTTCCTCTTTAATCCCCGTTTCAGTGCCCCCATTATTGCTCCAGCCCTTGGTGACAGTGCCGGGGTGTTCGGGGCGGCACTGCTGGCCCGCGGTGAATTCAAGGATGCCCTGCTGTCGTGAGCCGGGCCCGGGCAGCCGGTTGGCTGCTCTTTTCTCTAGCCCATGTGCTAGCAAATCTGTGGTAAGGAACTGGCTGCCAGATGATCAAGATTGCCATCAACGGTTACGGACGGATCGGCCGCAATGTACTGCGAGCCCTCTACGAGAGCGGGCGCGACAAGACCATCAAGATCGTCGCCATCAACGAGCTGGCGGCTCCCGAAGCCATGGTGCACCTGACCCGCTTCGATACCAGCCACGGTCGTTTTCACTATCCGGTGCAGCTGGCTGGCAACAGCATGCTGGTGGGGGAGGATCTTATCTCCCTGTTTGCCGAGCGGGATCCGTCGAACTTGCCGTGGCGGGCGCTGGGGGTGGATGTGGTGCTCGACTGCACCGGGGTATTTGGCTCGCGGGCCGATGCCGAGCTGCATCTGGCGGCGGGGGCGGGCAAGGTTTTGTTCTCTCATCCGGCTGAAGCGGATGTGGACGCCACCATCGTCTACGGGGTCAATCATCAGGTGCTGACGGGGCGCGAGCGGATCGTCTCCAACGCCTCCTGTACCACCAACTGCGTGGTGCCGGTGATTGAAACATTGCATCGAGAATTCGAGATAAATTGTGGTACTATTACGACAATTCATTCGGCCATGCATGATCAGCAAGTCATCGATGCCTACCACAGTGACTTGCGCCGAACCCGCGCTGCCAGTCAGTCCATCATTCCGGTGGATACCAAGCTGGCAAAGGGGCTGGAGCGTATCCTGCCCCACTTCGCCGGCAAGTTCGAGGCGATCGCGGTGCGGGTGCCGACCATCAATGTAACAGCGATGGATCTCAGTATTACTGTTCGTAAAAAAGTGACAGTTAGTGACGTAAATCAAGCCCTGCAACGGGCATCCAGAGGTACATTACACGGTATTCTGGATTACACGGAAGAACCGCTGGTCTCCGTAGACTTCAATCATGATGCGCACTCATGCATCATTGATGGTACCCAGACCCGAGTGAGCGATGCCAACCTCGTCAAGATGTTGATGTGGTGCGATAACGAATGGGGCTTCGCAAACCGGATGCTGGATACCACCCGGGCCATGATGGTTGCAGGCTGAGCCTGCCCCGGGCGAAAGGTTACTGTTTTTAACATTACCTGGAAAATATAGAGGACTGAATATGTCTGTTATCAAGATGACTGACCTGGATCTGGCGGGCAAACGCGTTCTGATCCGTGCTGACCTGAACGTGCCGGTAAAAGACGGCAAGGTCACCTCCGATGCACGTATCGTTGCTACCCTGCCGACCATCAAGCTGGCTCTGGAAAAGGGCGCCAAGCTGATGATCACCTCCCACCTGGGTCGTCCGACCGAAGGCGAGTACAACGAAGAGTTCTCTCTGCTGCCGGTTGTCAACTATCTGAAAGACGCTCTGTCCTGCCCGGTTCGCCTGGCCAAGGATTACCTGGATGGCGTAGAAGTCGCTGCCGGTGAGCTGGTTGTGCTGGAAAACTGCCGCTTCAACAAAGGCGAGAAGAAGAACACCGAAGAGCTGGCCAAAAAATACGCCGCCCTGTGTGACGTCTTTGTAATGGATGCGTTCGGTACTGCTCACCGCGCCGAAGGCTCCACCTACGGTGTGGCTCAGTTCGCTCCGGTCGCTTGTGCCGGCCCGCTGCTGGCTGGTGAACTGGAAGCGCTGGGCAAAGCCATGCTGAAGCCCGAGCGCCCGATGGTTGCCATCGTTGGCGGCTCCAAGGTCTCCACCAAGCTGACCGTTCTGGAATCCCTCTCCAAAATCGCTGACCAGCTGGTTGTCGGTGGTGGCATCGCCAACACCTTCATCGCTGCTGCCGGTCACAATGTCGGCAAGTCCCTGTGCGAGCACGACCTGATCGACACCGCCAAGAAACTGGCTGCCGAGACCAACATTCCTGTGACCACCGACGTGGTTGTAGGCGCCGAGTTCTCCGAGTCCACTCCTGCCACCATCAAGTCTGTTAACGATGTGACCGACGGCGACATGATCTTCGACATCGGCCCGGATTCTGCCAAGGCTCTGGCTGACATCATCATGAACGCCAAGACCATCCTGTGGAACGGCCCGGTTGGTGTGTTCGAGTTCGACCAGTTCGCTGAAGGCACCAAGGTTATCGCTGAAGCCATCGCTGCTTCTCCGGCCTTCTCCATCGCTGGCGGTGGTGACACCCTGGCTGCCATCGACAAGTTCGGCATCGCTGACAAAGTCTCCTACATCTCCACTGGCGGCGGCGCCTTCCTGGAGTTCGTAGAAGGCAAGGTTCTGCCGGCTGTTGAGATTCTGGAACAGCGCGCCAAAGCCTAATTGACCCGGAACGGGGGGCAAAAGCCTCCCGTTTCGTTTATCATGTGCCCGCTGTGCCGGTTCATGATGAACCCCCCATTTTTTATTAACGGCATACGAGACAGGACGATTAAACATGTCTAAGAAAATTTTCGACTTCGTAAAACCCGGCGTGATCACTGGTGATGACGTTCAGAAAGTGTTCGCCATCGCTAAAGAGAACGGCTTCGCTCTGCCGGCCGTAAACTGTGTTGGTACCGACTCCGTGAACGCCGTACTGGAAGCTGCCGCCAAGGTTAAAGCGCCGGTTATCGTTCAGTTCTCCAACGGTGGTGCCGTGTTCACCGCCGGTAAGGGTCTGAAGCTGGAAGGTCAGAAAGCTGCCATCCTGGGTGCCAT
The DNA here is from genome assembly GCF_038739615.1 of Aeromonas sp. SER. Classification (NCBI taxonomy): domain Bacteria; kingdom Pseudomonadati; phylum Pseudomonadota; class Gammaproteobacteria; order Aeromonadales; family Aeromonadaceae; genus Aeromonas; species Aeromonas sp. SER. Next base: position 25,333 of record NZ_JBCGFC010000019.1, read on the forward strand.
CTCCGGTGCCAAGCACGTTCACGCTGTTGCCGAAGCCTACGGCGTGCCGGTAATCCTGCACACCGACCACGCTGCCAAGAAGCTGCTGCCGTGGATCGACGGTCTGCTGGAAGCGGGTGAGAAGCACTTTGCTGAAACCGGCAAGCCGCTGTTCTCCTCCCACATGCTGGATCTGTCCGAAGAGTCTCTGGAAGAGAACATCGACATCTGCTGCGAGTACCTGACCCGCATGGCCAAGATGAACATGACTCTGGAGCTGGAACTGGGTTGCACCGGTGGCGAAGAAGACGGCGTCGACAACAGCCACATGGATCAGTCCGCTCTGTACACCCAGCCGGAAGATGTTGCCTACGCTTACGAGCGTCTGTCCAAGATCAGCCCGCGTTTCACCATCGCTGCCTCCTTCGGCAACGTACACGGTGTATACAAGCCGGGTAACGTCAAACTGACCCCGTCCATCCTGGACGCTTCCCAGAAGTACGTTTCCGAGAAGTTCGGCATCCCGGCCAAGTCTCTGGACTTCGTATTCCACGGTGGTTCAGGTTCCACTCTGGAAGAGATCCGCGAGTCCATCTCCTACGGCGTAGTGAAGATGAACATCGACACCGACACCCAGTGGGCTACTTGGGAAGGTCTGCTGCACTTCTACAAGAAGAACGAAGCTTACCTGCAAGGTCAGCTGGGCAACCCGGAAGGTGCCGACAAGCCGAACAAGAAGTACTACGACCCGCGCGTATGGCTGCGTGAAGGTCAGACTTCCATGATCAAGCGTCTGGAACAGGCTTTCTCCGACCTGAACGCCATCGACGTACTGTAATTCGTTACAGCACCTTGATTGCATGAAAAGGCGCCCTTCGGGGCGCCTTTTGCATTTCTGTGATCCGTGGTAGCTGGTTTGCCGTGCCGTAGCTGGGTATTATCGAAACAAGTTTGCTTATTTTATTAAACAATTTGCAACAAGGCAGGATGCTGAACATGCAGGCAGGAAAGCACATCGGATATCAGGAGCACGCGGCCTCCTACTACGCCGCGACCCGCAACGATCCGCAGCAGTGGCCGGAACTCGAGGCCGAGCTGAAAGCGGATGTCTGCATTATCGGCGGCGGTTTTACCGGTCTCAACACCGCCATCAACCTGGCTGATGCAGGCTACAAGGTGGTGCTGTTGGAGGCCAACCGCATCGGCTGGGGCGCCTCCGGGCGTAACGGCGGCCAGCTTATTCGCGGTATCGGCCACGATACCAGCCAGTTCGCCCGCTGGATTGGTGAGGAAGGGGTACGCGAGCTCGACCTGATGGGGCTGGAGGCGGTGCAGCTGGTACGCGAGCGGGTCGAGCGTTTCAATATCGAGTGTGACCTCACCTGGGGTTACTGCGATCTGGCCACCCGTCAGCGCCATCTGGCCGGCTTCGAGGAGGATCTCGACCATCTGGCGAGTCTGGGCTATGAGCACGAACTCAAGCTGGTTCCGCGCGCAGATATCCATAGCGTGGTGGGGTCGGATCGCTATATCGGCGGCCTTATCGACATGGGCTCCGGCCATCTCCATCCCCTCAATCTGGCGCTCGGCGAGGCGCGCGCTGCAGCCAGCCTCGGGGTTTCCCTGTTTGAACACTCCAGAGTGACCCATATCGATTACGGCAAGCAGGTTGAAGTGACCACCGCCCACGGCCGGGTCACTGCCGACTATCTGGTGATCGGCTGCAACGCCTATCTCAATGACCTCAATCCGGAGCTGGGAGGACGGGTGCTGCCGGCCGGCTCCTACATTCTCGCCACCGAGGTGCTGGATCGCCGCTTGCGCCAGCGCTTGCTGCCGCAAAATATGGCGGTGTGCGATCAGAACGTGGCGCTCGACTACTACCGCCTCTCCGCCGACGGTCGTCTGCTGTTTGGCGGGGCCTGCAACTATTCGGGGCGAGACCCGAAGGATATCAAGGCCTTTATGTTGCCCAAGATGCTGCGGGTCTTCCCCGAGCTGGCTGGCACCGCCATCGAGTTTCAGTGGGGCGGGATGATCGGGATTGGCGCCAACCGGCTGCCGCAGATTGGCCGTCTCAAGGATCATCCCAATGTGCTCTACGCCCAGGCCTACTCGGGGCATGGTCTCAATGCCACCCATATGGCGGGCAAGCTGGTAGCCGAGGCGATCCGCGGCGAGAGCCGGGGTTTCGATCTCTTCGCCAGCGTGCCCCATATCACCTTCCCGGGAGGCCCGGCGCTGCGCTCTCCGCTGCTGGCGCTGGGGATGCTGTGGCACCGTTTCAAGGATATCTTCTGAGTCACTGGCGGGGCACTGTGCCCCGCCAGCCCTTGTTTATAGCGGCACTGCACTAGCGCACAGCCTGATAGACCAAAAAATGCGTTAGCGCCAATCCCTTCCGGTTGGCGCTATCTTTTAGGTGTGAGAGTGATGCCGAGTCAGGTGAACAAGAGCGGGTTCGCTGGCCGAAAAAGATGTGAAGGAGGGCAGAGATGGAGATGAATGTGGTCGCGTCAGGCGGGCCCAGCCCGCTGGTGCAACGGCAGGGATCTTATATCGCGCAGCCATTGGCGAGGACGACGCTGTCGTCATCAACTGGCAGTGACAGCCGGATGGTGCGCGATCTTGGCTCTGTGCTGGATAATCTCGGAGTGTCGTCGAAAGGAGAGGGAGGCGGCAGCCATATGTCAATCAAGGACTCGCTGGAGGCGTTCATCAATACCATGATGGGAGCCCTGCAACAGCAGCAGGAGCAGCAACTGGCGTTGCAGCAACAACAGCGGCAAGAACAGGAACAACGAAAGATTGCGCTCGCCGACAACAGCGAGAGCCCGCTGAAACGGAATCTGGCGCGTCTGCTGGAGACGCTGGATCAACCAGGTGGGAAGGACAAAGAGAGCAGCCAAGGCGGGCAGAACGACGCGATTGACCCCTTGCAGAGCCAGCTGACCAAGCTGCTGGAGAGCAGCGGTGCGGCAGATAGCGGGATCACCCTCAAGGATGTGCTGTCGGGGTTGGCCAGCAAGCTGCCGGGTGAACCCGCAGACCAAAAAGGGTATCGGGTCGATACCCAGGTCTGAGCTGGTCAACCACGGCAGAGCTGCCGTTGCCTAGCTTGCAGAGAGTAAGGGGCGGTCAGCCCTTTATTGCGCCGGTTCAGCCAGTCGCCACCCCTGTTCGCCCTTCATCATCCACACCTCGGCCTCTTGCGGCAGCACCTGACCCGCTTCGAACTCGCCATATTTGCGCTCGAGCTCCATCAGTCCCATCTCCTGCTGGAAGGGGCCGACACGGTCATAAATCAGATCTTCGTCGTGCAGCACCTGCAGCTGATCCAGTCCCTGTTTGAAGTGAAGCTGGTAGCTTACCTTGACCAGATAGACCCCCTCCATCCGCTCCTCCTTGCCGAGGATGGTGAAGTCGCTGATATCGAACAGGTTGGCATCCGTTTCGGCCAGCAACTTGGCGGTAACCTGCTGGCGGATAACATCTTCTCCGGGCCCTGCACTACAACCAAACAGCCAGAGGGCCAGCAGGGGGATGAACCACTTTTTCATCAAAACTCCGAACAGGTGCAAAAAGAGCAAAACGGGAGGGCAGATTGTGCCACGCGAACGGGCGGTGGCAAACCTCGGCTCACGGTTCCAGTGCGCGTTCCAGCACGATGGCCTCGGCCCGATAGCCGGCCAGCTCGCGACGATAGCACTCGGTGAACCCTCTGCGCTGCCAAAAAGAGAGTGCGGATTCATTGCTGGCAATGACCGACAGGCGAAGCCGGGTGGCTCCCCATGAGCGCGCCAGTGAGCTGGCGTGGCGATAGAGCGCCTGACCACGACCAGCCCCTTGCCAGGGTTCCCCTACCAGCAACAGCCCCAGATAGGCGGTGGTCGGGTCGGGATAACCACGCAGCAGATCCACCACCGCGGTCAGCACTCCCTCCTCCCAGCGACCGATGAGATGCTTGGCAGAGAGCGGCAGGTCGGGTGGGCAGGCTACCAGCTCCTCTTCTGCGGCTTGCGCGGAGAGAGGCTCATCGCTCACTGCCGCCTGATAGGCTGGGGCCAGTTCCAGCAGCCGCTGCAAGGCCGGCGCATCGCTTGCCTGCAGTCGGCGCAGCTCACTTGGCATGGCTGACCCTGTCGAGGTGATCGCGGAACTCCGCCGGCCCCATAAAGCCGGTGACCCGCAGGCCTGTTAGCTCCTTGCCCTCACGGTCGAAGAAGATGAGGGTCGGCAGTCCGAGCACATTGAGGGTGTTGAGCAGCTCGACATCGGCATCGTCGTTGGCGGTGACATCCGCCTGCAGCAGCACCATCTGACCGAAACGCTCGCGCACTGCCGGGTCGCTGAAGGTCTTGTGTTCGAACTCCTTGCAGGCAACGCACCAGTCGGCGTAGAGGTCGAGCAGCACCGGCTTGCCGCTGGCGGCAGCCAGCTGCACCTTGAGGTCAGCCAGGGTCTTGATGCGGACAAACTGCGGGGCACTCTGGTTGGTGGCCGTCGTGACCGTGCCGGTAGCGGGCGGTTGCAGTAGATCCTTGCCCACCACTACGGCGCTGATCATCGCCAGCAGCAGCACGAAGCCGCGCAGGCTCTTGGCCACCGAGTGGGGCTGGTGCTGGTTGTGGTGATAGAGATAGCCGCACAGCAGCAGTCCCCAGCCAAGCCAGGCGAGGGTGGTGATCTGATCGCTCCAGAGCCGTGACAGCAGCAGGATCGGCACCGCCAGCAGGGCGAAGCCAAACAGCTGCTTGATCACATCCATCCAGGCGCCCGCCTTGGGCAGCAGCTTGCCACCCGAGGTGCCGAGCAGCAGCAGCGGTAGCCCCATCCCGAGCGAGAGGGCATAGAGCGCCGCAGCGCCAAGCCAGAGATCGCCGCTCTGGGCCACGTAGATCAGCGCCCCCGAGAGCGGGGCCGTGGTGCAGGGGGAGCAGACCAGCCCGGAGATCATCCCCATGATGGCGACCCCGGCGACCGAGCCGCCCTGCTGGCGGTTGGAGAGGCCGGAAAGCCGGGTTTGCAAGCTGCTCGGCAACTGCAGGGTGTAGAGCCCGAACATGGAGAGGGCGAGCAGCACGAACATCAGCGAGAGGCCGATCAGCACGTAGGGGTGTTGCAGCGCGGCCTGGAACTTCAGCCCTGCCGAGGCGACCACCAGTCCGAGCAGGGTGTAGGTCACCGCCATCCCCTGCACATAGACCATGGAGAGCAGGAAGGCGCGGCTGGTGGAGAGGCGATGGCCGGCACCGGCGATGATGCCGGTCAGAATGGGGTACATGGGGAAGACGCAGGGGGTAAAGGCAAGTCCCAGCCCCAGTGCGAAGAAGGCGGCGACGCTGAGCCAGAAGCCCTGGCTGCCGAGGGCGGCGGCCAGCTGATCCTGCTGACTGAGCGACGGATTGGCCACCTGCGGGTTATCCGTGCCAGACGCGGCGAGCGGGGCAACCTCGATCAGCTTGTCGGTCGGCGGGTAGCAGAGACCATCGGTACAGCCCTGATAGGTGAGGCGCAGGGTAGCGTGCTCGCCCACCTCTCGCAGTGGCACGGCTATGGTCACCTGTTGGTAGTAGACCCGGGTCTTGCCGAAGAAATCATCCTCATGCTCGCTCCCCTCCGGCAGCGCCGGGTCGCTGAAGCTGAGGTTGGTTCCCTTGAAGCGCAGGCTGTGGCGATAGAGGTAGTAGTCGTCAGCGATGTTGAGGGTCAGCAGCAGCTGATCACCCCGCTGTTCGCTCTCGAGGCGAAACGCCTCATCCACCTTGAGGAACGTCGGTTTGGCGTTCGCCGCAAGGCCGAGGGAGCCGAGAATATCGGTGCCGCTGGCCCGGGCTGGCGCGAGTCCGGCTATGGCCAGCGTCAGCAGCACCAGCAGGAGGGTGAACAGGCGACAGCGCATCATGGGGTCTCCTCCTTGAGCCAGGCGAGGTAGGCGGGCAGGCCGGCGCTCACCGGTAGCGCCAGCAGCTCGGGCACCTCATAGGGGTGATGGGCCAGAATGCACGCCTGCAGTTCGGCAAAGAGCGGCTGGCGGGATTTGATGACGAGCTGGATCTCGGGCGCCCGCTCCACCTTGCCCTGCCAGCGGTAGACGGAGGTTACTCCCGGCAGCTGATTGATGCAGGCGGCCAGCTGGCGGTTCAGCAGCTGTTCGCAGAGGAGGTCGGCACTGGTTTGGTCGGGGCAGGTGCAGAGCACCACAATGGCATCGGTCATAACGGAGAAGTTCGCCTCGATGAATAAGCTGGCGGGACACCCTTTTGCTGCAGAAATATCCCGAAAATCAGCGGCTACTATACCCCAGAGCCGGAGCAAATAGCATCTGGCGCCATTTGTGAGCGAACGCCGAAAATTAGTGGGGGGCATGAGATAGACGCTGTCTCGGGGACAGGGCAGAATGAGCGGGATTGTTCCCTATCGACGTAAGGAAATGTATGACCCAACAGAATGAGCAGCAGAGAAACCGCATGTTGAGCCTGCTGCGCGAAGGTGAGCGCCGCATGTTGGTTCAATTGGCCGGGCTGCTGCGCACGACCGCCGATGAAATCAATGCCGAGCTGGAGAAAGAGGAGTTGATGGGAACCCTTGAGCAGCCCATCACGGTGGAGTATCTCAACGGCGTGGTGCAGCACCATCTGTTCGAGCGCAAGCACAAGGGTGACATGGCCGTGGCCCAGCAGATCCTGAGCGACTACCAGAACGAACTGGAAGCCCTGCAGGCCGCCCAGGCCCAACAGGAGAGCGAAGAGGCCGAGAGCAGCGAAGCCGCCAAGGCACAAGCCTGATCCCCTACCGCTGACCGCCCGGTCAGCGCGTCCCGACCTCCTCTCCGGCACCATCATCAGGTTTCATGATGGTGCCCTGTTTTTACCGTTTGTTGCCGGTTTCTCTTCAACCCAGTGCATTCTGCTGCAGGTGCGGCATCGACTCGACCGGGATTGGGAATACCTTGTCGTAGACCCAGTTGTAGACGAAGGCGTAGACCAGATAGAAGGCAACGAAGCCCAGATCCAGCACCAGCGCCTCCAGCATGCTGACGTTGAGCCACCAGGCCATGGCCGGCAGGGCCACGGTCAGGAGACCCCCTTCGAAGCCGATGGCGTGCACCACCCGCTGCCAGACATTCTTGTAGGTGTGGCCCTGATATTTGAGCAGCAGTTTGTCGACCCCGATGTTGTAGATGTAGTTCCAGAGGGTCGCCATCACCGAGAAGAAGAGCGCCAGTGGCCCCATGTGGCTGAGGTGAATGCCGGTCGCCCAGCTGGCCAGCGGGGCGGCAATGAACAGGCCAATCACTTCAAAGCCGATGGCTTGGCGGATGCGGTCGTTACGGGTACGCATAAATCACTCTCTTGAACAGTCACGTTGAAAACACGGGGGCAATCTATCGCTAAATTGCGATGGTTTCACGTTGGTATCTATCGCTAAAATAGATAGATGACTGGCCTACCGGGGGCTAAAAAGAGGAGCCGAAGGGTGAATCCATCGCTGGAACAACTGAAAATCTTGCTGGCCGCCGCCGAGAGCGGCTCCTTCTCCGCCGCTGCCCGCAAGCTGGGCAAGGCGCAGTCGGTGGTGAGCAGCGCCATCTCGAATCTGGAGATCGATCTGGGGCTGACCCTGTTTGACCGCAGTGGTCGCTATCCGCAGCTGACGGAGGCGGGGGCGCGCATGGTGCAGGAGGCGGGGATCCTGCTGGCCCAGAGTGAGCGGTTGCAATCCATTGCCGGCGAACTGGCGGCAGGTGTGGAGACGCGCCTGACCCTGGCCATCGACGATGACTCTCACCTCCCCTGGCTCGGCACCCTGCTGGAGGAGTTCGCCACCCGCTATCCGACCGTGGAGCTGGAGCTGCTCTTCCCGCTGATGGAGGATGTGACCGAGATGCTGGTGACTGGGCGGGCCCAGCTTGGCATCAGCTATCAAAAGGTGCATCCCCAGCGGGAGATTGTTGCCCGTTCGCTGGGGGAGGTGACCATGCCGCTGGTGGTGTCGCCGGATCATCCGTTGGCGCGCAAGCAGCCGCTGCGGGAGGTCGATTTGCAGGGGGCACGCCAGCTGATGGTGACCGGCAGACGGGAAGGGAGCGAGCGCCAGCGTTTTCGCATCTCGGCTCAGGTGTGGTGGGTCGAGGGGGATCTCGGGGTGCTGGAGCTGGTCAAGCGGGGCCTTGGCTGGTCCGCGATTCCGGAATTTCTGCTGCATCAGCCGCTGAAGCGGGGCGAAGTGGTGGTGCTTGAGCCCGACTTTATCGCCAGCCATGCGTTGGCGCTGGAGCTGCAGTGGCATCGCGCCCGCCCGCTGGGGCAGGCGGGGCGCTGGCTGAAGGAGGCCCTGCTGGCGCGGGTGCCTCGCTAGCCGACCTTACTCGGTCAGTTCGTAGGGGAGGGGTTGCAGGGTGAGCAGGGAGCTCTCCTCCTGCTTGAGGCGAAAACGGGCGTCAGCCTCGGTATCCTTCGGCAGTACGGCGGTGAGCCACACCTGACCCTGATGTTGCCAGGCGTTGAGCACCATGCCGCTGCGACGCCAGTTGTCACCGAGCTGGATCTCCAGGGTATCGCCCGCATTGACCGGCTCACTGGCACTGCCCGCCAGCAGGAACAGGGCGCGGTTGTTGGCGCCGCGATATTTGGCGCGAGCCACCGTCTCCTGCCCCATGTAGCAGCCCTTGTTGAAGCAGATGCCGTCGAGCGCCTGCAGGTTGAGCATCTGCGGGATGAACTCGCCCTGATGCACCGCCTCCATGTGCGGCAGGCCGGCCTTGATCTCGAGCCCCCACCAGAGGGATTCGTCACCCGCCGGCAGCGCATCGGCTTGCTCACTGCTCACCAGCAGCCAGCGATCCTGTTCGATCTTCACCGCCATGCCGCAAGCGACCAAACCGCTCTGCTCCAGACCAAACTGCGCGGCGATCCATGCATCGGTGCCCTTGCCAGCCAGACCGGTGGCGTGGCGTTCGTCGGCGGCAATCTCCACCTTGGAGAAGACGGCAAATTTTTTCAGCTCCGGCAGCTGGCGCTCCAGTACCGAGGGGGTAGTCAGCAGCAGCAGGCTCTCTTCAAGGCAGAGCAGGCGAAAATCGCTCCACAGCTTGCCCTTGGGATCACAGTGACCACCCAGCGTGCTCTGCCCCGGTTGCAGGGCGTTGACGTCGCAGGTGACCTGACCTTGCAGATATTTGACGCGATCCTGACCACTCAGTCGGGTGATGGCTATCTTGGTCAGGGCGAAGCGGGTCGGCTCGGCAGGAAAAACAGGGGGTTGCAGGCTCACGATGGTATTCCAGAGAGAAAGTATGTGACCTGCATGGTAAAGACGTAACTAATGTTTGTCAGCCGGAAAATCCAGCTGGTACCATCCCCGGGTCTTTGTAAGGAGAGTTCCATGTTGAGCCCAGTTGAAAAATCCCGCCTGAAGTGGGCCTGCCGCCGTGGCATGCTCGAGCTGGATGTTGTTTTTATGCCCTTTTTCGAACACGAGTTCGACTCCCTGAGCGAAGCCGATCAGCAGACCTTTATCCGCCTGCTGGAGAGCGATGACCCGGACCTGTTCCGCTGGACCATGGGGCACGCTGTGCCGGCCGATCCCGCCTTCAGCGCCATGATCAAGCTGATCCTGGAGCGCAATCAGGCCCGTCACGACCGTCAGGCCTGATGTCGTGGAGCGGGTGATCATCCCTGTTCACCCCTCCCGCCATCAGTGCTACTGGCTGGTGGCCCTCTCTCTGTTGCTGCTCTGGCCGGTCAGCACCCTCGTAACCGGCTGGCAGTGGGCGCTGTTTGCTCCCGTCTGGTTGCTGGCGCTAGCCTTGAGCTGGCGGGCGTTGCCTCGTACTCCGTTCGAGCTGGAGTGGGATGGCCAGTGGCTGCGCTGGCAGAACGTATCCTATCGGCTCGGCAACAAGAGCCGCATTCTACCCGGCGTGCTGCGCCTTGAATTGCATCCGGAGCAGGGGCGCCCTTGCGTGCTCTGGCTCTTCGCCGATGCGCTGGTTCCCGATCACTACCGCCTGCTGGCCCGGGCAATCAACTTTCCCGCCGACCGGCGCTGAGCGATCTCATATTTTCCCTAGTTACCTCTTTGCACAAGCAACGAGGGAGGCTCTCTGTTCGACGGTTTGTCCCGGATTGCCCTAAAAAAATGACCCCGCCGAAGCGGGGTCATTGGTATGGCAGGAGAGGGGATCAATCCCGCTCCGGGGTCAGTACGGTCGGTTTCGAGTCCGGCAGCATCTCCGGGTAATCGAGGTTGTAGTGCAGGCCGCGCGACTCCTTGCGCTGCAGGGCGCAGTTGACGATAAGCTCGGCCACCTGCAACAGGTTGCGCAGCTCCAGCAGGTTGTTGGAGACCCGGAAGTGGGCGTAGTACTCCTGCACCTCCTGCTTGAGCAGATCGATGCGGCGCTTGGCCCGGGCGAGGCGCTTGTTGGTGCGCACGATTCCCACATAGTCCCACATCATCAGCCGCAGCTCGTGCCAGTTGTGCTGAATGACCACCAGTTCGTCAGAATCCTCCACCTGGCTCTCGTCCCAGGCGGGCAGGCGCGGCGGCTCGGCGCTCATCGGCAGCTTGGCCAGAATGTCGGCTCCCGCCTGATGGGCGTAGACCACGCATTCCAGCAGGGAGTTGGAGGCCATCCGGTTGGCACCGTGCAGACCGGTGTAGGTCACTTCGCCGATGGCGTAGAGGCCGGGGATGTCGGTCTGGCCGTTGTTGTCGATCATCACGCCACCGCAGGTGTAGTGGGCGGCTGGCACGATGGGCATCGCCTCCCTGGTGATGTCGATGCCAACCGCGAGGCAGCGCTCATAAATGGTCGGGAAGTGCTTGATGATGAAATCGGCCGGTTTGTGGCTGATGTCCAGATACATGCAATCCGCCCCGAGTCGCTTCATCTCGTGGTCGATGGCGCGGGCGACGATATCCCGCGGTGCCAGCTCGGCACGCTCGTCAAACTCAGGCATAAAGCGGCTGCCGTCCGGGCGGCGCAGATAGGCCCCCTCGCCACGCAGCGCTTCGGTCAGCAGGAAGTTGGGGTCGTCCGGGTGAAACAGGCTGGTGGGGTGGAACTGGTTGAACTCCAGATTCGCCACCCGGCAGCCGGCGCGCCATGCCATGGCGATGCCATCGCCAGAGCTTACATCGGGGTTGGAGGTGTACTGGTAGACCTTGGAGGCGCCGCCGGTGGCCAGCGCCACGAAGCGGGCGCGAACCACCTCGACCTGTTCGGCATTGCGGTTCCAGACATAGGCGCCCAGCACCTTGTTGCCCGGCAGACCGAGCTTGCGGGTGGTGATGAGGTCGACTGCGTTGAAGCGCTCCATCAGCTGGATGTTGGGGTGAGCGCGAACCTGATCAATCAGGGTGAGTTGCACCGCCTTGCCGGTGGCATCCGCCGCGTGGAAGATGCGGCGATGGCTGTGGCCTCCTTCGCGGGTCAGGTGGTACTGGGATTCGCCGTCGGCGTTCTCCTCCTGATCGAAGGGGACCCCCTGCTGGATGAGCCACTGGATTGACTCGCGGGCGTGGCGGGCGGTGAACTCGACCACGGCCGGGTCACACAACCCGGCCCCGGCGTTGAGCGTGTCGCTCACGTGGGATTCGATGCTGTCGGTCTCGTCGAACACGGCAGCGATGCCTCCTTGCGCATAGAAAGTGGCCCCTTCACTGATGGGCCCCTTGCTCAGAACCAGGACTTTGGCCTGGTCTGCCAATCGCAATGCGAGAGTCAGACCAGCGGCACCGCTGCCAATGATCAGTACGTCGCAAAGGTATTCAACACTTGCTTTCATAAGTATCATTGGCCTGGATTAAGAACTGGCACCATGGTAGCCCAAGCGGGGGCGAGGATGCAGCCTGCATCACATTTTTTTAAACAGATTCGAACTTTCTCTGATTCTCCCTGTCTGAACTTGTGCGCTTAGGAAGGGCCGGAAAAGAAGAACGATAACCTGATGGGGGTTTTACGGCTCTGATGAGCGACCAGAATCTACTGGACGAACAGCTGGTTGAACGGGTCCAGCGCGGCGACAAAGCAGCTTTCAACCTGTTGGTAAAAAAATACCAGCATAAGGTGGTCAACCTGATTGCCCGGTATGTCAACAACCCCGGCGACGTGCCCGATGTGGCGCAAGAGGCGTTTATAAAAGCCTACCGGGCATTGCCGACATTCCGTGGCGAGAGTGCTTTTTACACCTGGTTGTACCGAATTGCCGTGAATACGGCGAAGAACTATCTGACCTCCCAGGGGCGCAGGCCCCCGAGCAGTGATGTGGAGGCTGACGAAGCGGAGTCTTATGGTGGCGGTGAAGCCTTGCAAGAGGTCTCAACCCCGGAAAACCTGGCGCTGACTGACGAGATCAAACGCACCGTGTTTTCAGCCATTGAGGCATTGCCGGAAGACCTGAGGACAGCGATCACCCTTCGCGAACTGGAAGGGCTGAGCTATGAAGAGATTGCCGAAATCATGGATTGCCCAGTGGGTACGGTCAGATCCCGTATCTTCCGGGCGAGGGAAGCAATCGACAAAAAGCTGCAACCTCTGATCGAGAATTAACTGGGGAAAGACGGGTTAACTTATGGCAAACAAAGAGCAAATCTCTGCCCTGATGGATGGTGAGCTGAGTGACGCAGAGGTACTGAACGAGCTGGAGATGGACTCCGGCTTGCAAGATACCTGGGGTCGTTACCACCTGATTGGCGATGCCATGCGGGGTGACCTGCCGGTCAATCTGCAACTGGATCTCAGTGACAGCATCATGGCTGCGCTGGAGGATGAGCCGACCATACTGGCACCCAAGCCGGTCGAGGCCGCTCCGGTGGCGCAACCGGTCGTTGCACCGGTCAAGACAGATTCCAATGTGGTGCCCCTGTTTCGTCGAGTTGGCCAACAGCTGGGGCAATATGCCATCGCAGCGTCTGTGGCCGCCGCCGTTATCTTCGGGGTGCAGCAGTATCAGGGTCAGGACGGCGTGCCGAACAACCCTGTGCTCAATACCATCCCCATCGGTGGCAGTGCCGCGCCAGTGAGCGTCCACTATCCGCAAGAGGGCAACCGCGTTCGGCCGCAACAGGGAATGACCGAACAGCAGATGCAGGAGCAGCGCGAACGCATCAACGCCTTCCTGCGTGATCACCAGTTACAGCAACGCCTGTTGCAAGACAGACAGATCCAACAATAACGAGTTGTCAGGGATACAAACGTGCGCCAGTCCAGCCGTATTTTGCTGGCCTCTCTCCTGCTAATCAGTGCCAAGGCCTCGGCCGACGACAAGTCGGCCGAGGCCTTGTTGCAGCAGATGCAGAGTGCCGTGCATCAACAGAATTTCGAGTTGTCCATGGTCAAGGCCCGTCAGGGGCGTCTTGAACCGATCCGCATCAGCCACGCCGTGATCAATGGCAAAGAAGTGGCTCATCTCAGCTACCTCGACGGCAAGGCGATCGAGTATCTGCAGCGCGAGAACGAATACACCTTCTTTGAAAACAGCCATGACCCCTACACCCTGAAGGATGCCCGCTTCCCAGGTATCTGGTCGAGTCTGGTTAGCATGCCGCTCTCCCGGGTATTGCAGAGCTATGATCCCGTACTGGCCGGCCGCAGCCGCGTCGCGGGTGTGGTGGCTCAGGTGGTGAGGCTGGTGCCCAAGGAGGCCGACAAGTACGGCTTCATGCTCTGGGTTGACGAGCAGAGCCATCTGCTGCTGCGTGTCGACATGGTGGAGCGGGAAGGCAATCTGGTCGAGCAGCTGCTGGGGGTGGATCTGGAGCTGCAGAACAAGCCTGCCCCTTGGCTGGTGACCCTGGCCAACAGCAAGTTGCCCCCGGCGCTGGCGCTGGAAGATGCCTATCCGGCACCGCAGCAGCAGCTGAACTGGCAGGTGACCTGGTTGCCAGATGGCTTCAAGGTGTTGTCGCAGGACAGGCACCAGCTGGTGACCACCAGTATGCCGGTGGATTACATGATGCTCTCCGACGGGCTGGTGGATCTCTCGGTCTATGTCTCCCGGGTCGATCCCAAGCAGGCGGTGCGCCAGCAGCTGATCCGCCAGGGCGCCACCTCGCTGGTGAGCTTCGTCAACGAGGTGGGGGTTGAGATCACCGTGGTCGGGGAAGTGCCTGCCGAAACCGCCAAACGGATTGCCGAGTCGGTGCAGCCGCTGGCTCGCAACGAGGCCGTGCAGTGAGTCCATGCTCTGGGCTCACAGTGGCGCGCTGCTTGCCGTTGGCTGTGAGTCGTGTTCAGATCCAGCTCATTGCATGAGTACGAGGTGTTGCCGTGAACGAGATGAGTGAAGAGCTGGCGACCGTAGTAGCCATTGAGGGTGATCATGCCTGGGTGGAGTGCGAACGGCGCTCTGCCTGCAACGGCTGCCAGCAGCAATCCGGTTGCGGTACCGGCACTGTCGCCAAGGCGTTTCCCCTGAAAGCCCCACGATTGCGGGTTCGCCTTACCGCCGAGGTGAGCGTTGGCCAGCAGATTCGGCTCGGCATCCCGCAGGAGAGCCTGCTGCGCGGGGCCGCGCTGGTCTATGTGCTGCCGCTGTTCTGCCTGCTGGCGAGTGCTCTGCTGGGGCAACTCTGGTTGGCGCCGCTGCTCTCGGGGGGGGAGGGGATTACCATTCTGGCCTCTCTGCTGGGTGGCGCTGGCGGCTTTTTACTGGTTCGTTACTTTTCCGGCCGGCTTGATGAGGGGCGTTATGGCCCCCGCATGCTCGGCGTTGTGGTTCCCGTCCGTACCCTCTCCTGACCGAACAGGCGCTATTTCACTGGCGTTGGCGACTAAAGAATGGCCGTCAGCCGGGTTATCCAGTAAAATCGCGCCTCCATAACCGACCTTAAACCAATTTTGAGTGACTCTTGCTCGATGAAACACATTCGTAACTTTTCGATTATTGCGCACATCGACCACGGTAAATCGACCCTGTCGGACCGTCTGATCCAGACTTGCGGTGGCTTGTCCGACCGCGAGATGCAGGCTCAGGTGCTTGACTCCATGGATCTGGAGCGCGAGCGCGGCATTACCATCAAGGCGCAGAGTGTGACCCTGAACTACCAGGCACAAGACGGTAACACCTACCAGCTGAACTTTATCGACACCCCGGGCCACGTGGATTTCTCCTACGAGGTCTCCCGCTCTTTGGCGGCCTGTGAAGGGGCGCTGCTGGTGGTAGATGCCGGCCAGGGGGTTGAGGCACAGACTCTGGCCAACTGCTACACCGCCATGGAGATGGATCTGGAAGTGGTGCCGGTACTGAACAAGATCGACCTGCCAGCCGCAGAACCCGAGCGGGTTGCCGAGGAGATCGAAGACATCGTCGGTATCGACGCGGTCGATGCGGTGCGCTGCTCTGCCAAGACCGGCCTTGGGGTCGATCTGGTACTGGAAGAGATCGTGGCCAAGATCCCGGCACCGGAAGGTGATCCGGACGCGCCGCTGCAGGCGCTGATCATCGACTCCTGGTTCGACTCCTATCTGGGCGTTGTCTCTCTGGTGCGGATCAAGAACGGTTCCCTGAAGAAGAACGACAAGATCAAGGTGATGAGCACCGGTCAGGTGTGGGGTGTCGATCGTATCGGTATCTTCACGCCCAAGCAGGTGGACACCGACGGGCTGGGTTGCGGCGAGGTAGGTTGGGTTGTCTGCGGTATCAAGGACATCCACGGCGCGCCGGTGGGCGATACCCTGACTCAGGCCAAGAACGGTGCCGACAAGGCGCTGGCCGGTTTCAAGAAGGTGAAGCCGCAGGTGTATGCGGGTCTGTTCCCCATCTCCAGCGATGACTACGAGTCGTTCCGTGACGCCCTCGACAAGCTTTCCCTGAACGATGCCTCCCTGTTCTTCGAACCGGAGAGTTCCACTGCGCTGGGCTTCGGCTTCCGTTGCGGCTTCCTCGGCATGCTGCACATGGAGATCATTCAGGAGCGTCTGGAGCGTGAATACGATCTGGATCTGATCACCACGGCGCCGACCGTAGTGTACGAGATCGAGCTGACCGACGGTTCCACCATCCACATCGACAGCCCGGCCCAGATGCCTGCCATCACCAGCATCAAGGAGATGCGCGAGCCGATCGCCGAGTGTCACATCCTGCTGCCGCAGGAGTACATGGGCAACGTGATCACCCTCTGTATCGAGAAGCGTGGCGTGCAGACCAACATGGTCTATCACGGCAAGCAGGTGGCGCTGACCTATGAAATCCCGATGGCGGAAGTGGTGCTCGACTTCTTCGACCGCCTGAAGTCAACCAGCCGCGGCTACGCCTCGCTGGACTACGGCTTCAAGCGTTTCGAAACCTCCGACATGGTCCGTCTGGACATCATGATCAACGGTGAGCGGGTCGACGCGCTGGCCATCATCACCCACAAGGACAACGCCCAGTATCGCGGTCGTCAGGTGGTGGAGAAGATGCGCGAGCTGATCCCGCGCCAGATGTTTGATATCGCGATTCAGGCGGCCATCGGCAACCAGATCATCGCGCGCAGCACCGTCAAGGCACTGCGCAAGGACGTAACCGCCAAGTGCTACGGTGGTGACGTGAGTCGTAAGAAGAAGCTGCTGAACAAGCAGAAAGAAGGTAAGAAGCGGATGAAGTCCCTCGGCCGTGTCGACGTGCCGCAGGAAGCCTTCCTCGCGATTCTCCACGTCGGAAAGGATTAATAGATGGCAAGCACGTTTTCCCTGATCCTGGTGGTGGTCTGCGCGATCACCGGTGTTATCTGGTGTCTGGACAAGATGATCTGGTCCAGACAGCGAGCCGCCAAAATTGCCGTGGCCCGTGCCCATGGCGGCGCTCATCTGGATGACAAAACCCTGGCCAAGGTGGCTCCCGTTCCGGTCTGGATTGAACAGACCGCCGGGGTCTTCCCGGTCATCACCTTTGTGCTGATCCTGCGTTCGTTCATCTTTGAACCGTTCCAGATCCCGTCAGGCTCCATGATGCCCACTCTGCTGGTGGGCGATTTCATCCTGGTGGAGAAGTTTGCCTATGGTCTGCGGGACCCGGTGACCAACACCAAGTTCCTCGAGACCGGTGAGCCCAAGCGCGGCGATGTGGTGGTGTTCAAATACCCCCTCGAACCGCGGGTGGACTACATCAAGCGGGTGGTCGGCATGCCGGGGGATCGGGTCATCTATCGCAACAAGGAGCTGATGATCCGGCCCAAGTGCGAGGAGCAGGAGGGGAAAACGTGCCCGGGCTTCCAGAAGCTCGATGTCAAGTTTGAACAAAGAGGCGAATTTACCCAGATGGGGATCCCCCTTGACCGCTATACCGAGCAGCTGGGCGATGTCTCCCACGAGACCCTGCGCAACCCGCTGATGCCCGATATGGTTGGCCGTTACTATCGCCAGCCCGGCACCTATCCTGATGAGTGGGTAGTACCGGAGGGGCAATATTTCGTGATGGGCGACAACCGTGACAACAGTACCGACAGCCGTTTCTGGGGCTTTGTGCCCGAGCAGAACCTGGTCGGCAAGGCGGTCGCTATCTGGATAAGTTTTGAATTCGAGCGCGAAGAGGGCTCCCTGCTGCCAAGCTGGGTACCGACAGGGGTGCGCTTCAACCGCATTGGCGGAATCAAGTAAATGAATATCAAGATGAACAGACTGCAGTCCCGTCTCGGACACGTCTTTCAGGATCTGGAACTGCTGACCCGGGCGCTGACTCACCGCAGCGCCGGCTCCCGTCACAACGAGCGACTGGAGTTTTTGGGTGACTCGATTTTGAGTCTGGTGATTGCCGACGATCTCTTCCACCGCTTCCCGCAAGCGGCGGAAGGGGATCTCAGCCGGATGCGTGCCACTCTGGTGCGCGAGAAGACCCTGGCCGAGCTGGGGCGCGAGTTTGACCTCGGGGATCACCTGATCCTGGGGCCGGGCGAGCTGAAAAGCGGCGGTTTTCGCCGTGAATCGATCCTGGCCGATACGGTCGAGGCGGTGATTGGCGCCGTCTATCTGGACAGTGATCTCGAGACAGTACGCACTCTGCTGCTGGGCTGGTACACCAGCCGTCTGGAGGAGATCAAGCCGGGCATCGAGCAGAAGGATCCCAAGACCCGTCTGCAAGAAATTCTGCAGGGAAGCCGCAAATCCCTGCCGACCTATACAGTGACCAACGTCAAGGGCGAAGCCCACAACCAGGAGTTCACCGTCCAGTGTGACGTGGAAGGTCTGGATGGTCCGATCAAAGGGGTCGGCACCAGCCGCCGCAAGGCCGAACAGGCCGCGGCGCAGCAAGCATTGGAAAAACTGTCATGACAGATACAACCTACTGCGGCTTTGTCGCCATCGTGGGCCGCCCCAACGTGGGCAAGTCCACCCTGCTCAACAAGCTGCTTGGCCAGAAGGTCAGCATCACCTCAAAGAAACCCCAGACCACCCGTCACCGGATCCTGGGGATCGACACCGAGGATAACTACCAGACCATCTATGTCGATACCCCGGGTCTGCACATTGAAGAGAAACGGGCCATCAACCGCCTGATGAACCGCGCCGCCACCAGTTCGCTGGGGGACGTGGCCATGGTGGTATTCATGGTGGACGGTACTCACTGGACCAAAGATGACGAGATGGTGCTGGGCAAGTTGCGCAATCTCAAGTGCCCGGTGGTGCTGGCGGTCAACAAGATCGACAACGTCAAGGAGAAGGAGGAGCTGCTTCCCCACCTCGAGTGGCTGGGCCAGCAGATGAACTTCGCCCATATCCTGCCCATCAGTGCCCAGAAGGGTACCAACGTGGAGAAGATCCGCGAGTGGGCCAAGCCGTTGCTGCCGGAAAACGTCCACTTCTTCCCGGAAGATTACGTGACCGATCGCTCTTCCCGTTTCATGGCCTCCGAGATCATCCGCGAGAAGCTGATGCGCTTCACCGGTGAGGAGCTGCCCTACTCGGTGACGGTGGAGATCGAGCGCTTCAAGGTGGAAGAGAGCGGTATCTATCACATCCACGGCCTCATTCTGGTCGAGCGCGATGGCCAGAAGAAGATGGTCATCGGCAACAAGGGCGAGAAGATCAAGACCATCGGCACCGAAGCGCGCCTCGATATGGAACGGCTGTTCCAGAACAAGGTGCACCTCGAGCTGTGGGTCAAGGTCAAGTCAGGCTGGGCCGATGACGAGCGCGCCCTGCGCAGCCTTGGCTACGGTGACGATTAAGTGGCGCTGACTGATTGCTGACCCCGGCTTTCGTCATCCATAGCCGGCCCTATCGTGAGACCAGCCAGCTGGTCGAGGTATTCACCCAGGATAGTGGCCGCTTTACTCTGGTGGCTCGCGGTTCTCGCGGGCCACGCTCCCCTCTCAAGGGGCTGCTGCAACCCTTTACCCTGCTCACCATCGCCTGGCGCGGCAAGGGGGATCTCAAGAACCTTACCCAGGTCGAATGTCCCGACCACTCCCTGCGCCTCGGCGGCGATCGCCTCTTCTACGGCCTTTATCTCAACGAGCTGGTCTACTACCTGCTGGAAGCGCACACCCCGTTCCCCGAAGTGTTCGATGCCTATGCCCGTGCCATCATGGCGCTTGCTGACGGCGAGACGCCTGAGCTGCCGCTGCGCCGCTTCGAGTTTCTGCTGCTGCAGGCGCTCGGCTATGCGGTGGATTTCGAATACACGGCGGACGACGAGTCGCCCATCGAACCGACCCTGCTCTATGGCTTCGAGCGTGAATTGGGCTTTGTTGCTTGCGAGCGGGCGCCGGATCCCCGTACCCTGTTTCTCGGTGCCCACCTGCTCGCCTTTGCCGAGGGACGTTTCGATTCCCCTCCCTTGCTGCAGGCGGCCAAACGTTTCAGCCGACTGGCACTGCAACCCTATCTGGGCAAGCGTCAGCTAAAGAGCCGGGAGCTGTTTTTAAAACGCAAAGCCAGCATGCAAGGCTGACACAGATTACAGACATACGGATATTGGCGCGGGGTGATTCGCTGACCGCGCAGTCAACAGATGAAGCCTTTCAAGGAGTTCTCAATGAGTGAAATCTATCTGGGTGTGAACATCGACCATATCGCCACCCTGCGCAACGCCCGGGGCACCCAGTATCCGGATCCGGTACAGGCCGCCTTCGTGGCCGAGCAGGCCGGGGCTGATGGCATTACCGTGCATCTGCGTGAAGATCGCCGCCACATCACCGACCGCGATGTGGAGATCCTGCGCCAGACCATCCAGACCAGAATGAACCTGGAGATGGCGGTGACCGAAGAGATGATCGGCATCGCCTGCCGCATCAAGCCTCACTTCGTCTGTCTGGTGCCGGAGAAGCGCACCGAAGTGACCACCGAGGGCGGTCTGGACGTGGCCGGTCAGCTGGACAAGGTGACTGATGCCGTTGCCCGTCTCTCCGCGGTGGGGGCGCAGGTTTCGCTCTTTATCGATGCCGATCCCATTCAGATCGATGCGGCTGCCGAGAGTGGTGCTCCCTTTATCGAGATCCACACTGGCCGTTACGCCGATGCAACTACCGATGCCGAGCGCAACGCCGAGTTCAAGCGCATCGCCGCCGGTGCCTCCTATGCCGCTGGCAAGGGGCTCAAGGTCAATGCCGGCCACGGTCTGCACTACCACAACGTCAAGGCCATCGCCGCCATCCCCGAGCTCTATGAGCTCAACATCGGCCACGCCATCATCGGCCGCGCCGCCTTCGACGGTCTGGCCAAGGCCGTGAGCGATATGCGCCTGCTGATGCAGGAAGCCCGTCAGGGGATCTGATGGTTCGGGCACTGGCAACGCACAGTGCCCATATGAAACAAAAGGGACGCCATGGCGTCCCTTTTGTTGTTTCTGCCGATGGGAATATCGACAGCCGTCAGACCTGCTGCTGTGCCCATCTTCCCAGACGCTGCAGCGCCTCACCGAGCAGCTGGCGGGAGGTGCCTATGTTGATCCGCACATACTCTTCGCCATCGCTGACGTAGTGGGAGCCATCTTCGATGATGACCCCCGCTTCGACTGCCCACCTGCGGGTCACCTCGCTTGCGCTCATTCCGCTCCCTTTGGTATTGACCCAGACCAGATAGGAGGCATCCATCGGCATGACTTGGAAGTCGGGCAGGTTCTCCCTGAAGTAGCGCGCCAGCAGGGTGTAGTTTTCTCTCAGATAGAGATTCAAGTCAGCCAGCCACTCATCGCACTCGTTATAGGCGGTGATAATTCCCCAGAGCCCGAATACGTTGGGAGAGGTGATGGAGTTCTGCTCAAGGCGAGCTCTGAACCGGCTTCTGATCTGCGGATTTGGAATGATGCTGTAGGAGGTTTTCAATCCGCCCAGATTGAATGCCTTGTTGGGCGAGCTCATCAGCATCATGTTGTTGCGGTAACGCTCCTCCAGTGCCAGAAAGGAGACGAATTCGCCATGGATGATGTGCTCGGCATGCACTTCATCGACCATCATCAACACCTGATGGCGCAGGCAGATGTCGGCAACGGCTTCCAGTTCGGCCTGACTCCAGATCCTGCCCGACGGGTTGTGGGGTGAGCAGAGAAAATAGATTTTGGGCTTGTGGCCAATGATTTGCTCCTCCAGCTTCGCCAGATCGATCCGGTATCGCCCTTTGCTCAGGGCTAACGGGTTGGCGACAACCTTGACCCCCTGCCTTTCGGCCGCCTTGGCAAAGGGATCATAGACAGGGGTGTTCATGATGATGCTGTCGCCCGGCTGGCAGAATGCCTGCACCGTGTAATGCAGGGTGGAGACGGTGCCATAGGAGAGGGTGATCCACTCCCGCTCCACGGCGACCTTGTGGTGGCGGGCCTGGAAGTTGATGATCGCCTCGTAGAAATCATCGATGCAGTGGGTGTAGCTGAAGGTGCCCCAGCTGATGATTTCGCTGAACTTGCGAGCTACAGCCGGCGGTGATTTGAAATCCATATCGGCAATCCACATGGGAATGCTGTCTGCAGGAACGGGGCCAAAGCGGCTCTCGATAACTTTCATATCCCACTTGCGGCATTTGTCGCTGATGCGATCTGCCAGCTCGTCGAAACGGGAGGGTTGCAAGTCGGTAGAGGGGTTGGGGAGGCGCAGAGCCTCCCGATCTTTACAGGAGAGCATCGAGATTATCCTTCACGGTTTGAACCTGAGCGCCAATGATGACCTGCACGCTGTGCTCGTCGATTTTTACAACGGAGAGAGCGCCAGCCTGTTTCAGGATCTTCTCCTGCAGCTTGCCCATGTCGTGTACCACCAGTCTCAGCCGGGTAACGCAGTTGTCCAGACTGACGATATTCTCCTTGCCACCGAGGGCGCTCAGGATCACGGCCGGGTCGTGTTTCGCAATCTGGATATCATCGACCTCATCCCTGCCGGGGGTCTTGATGTCATATTTCTTTATGTACCAGTAGAAGACGGTGAAATAGATGGCAGACCAGATAAGGCCAATGGGAATAATCAGATACCACTTGGTTTGCCAGCCCTGCATGATGCCGAAAATAAGCAGGTCGAGTGCACTGCCATCGGTATTGCCGATGGTGACGCCACACATGGCCACCACAAAGAGCGCGGCGCCGGTCATAAAGACATGGAACAGATAGAGTACCGGCGCGACAAACAGAAACAGGAATTCGATGGGCTCGGAAATACCGGTCACGATAGAGACCAGTACCCCGGAGATAATCAGGCTCTTGATTCTGGTTCGATTGCCGGGCGTGGCTGCCATATACATGGCCAACGCTGCAGCAGGCAGACCGAATATAAAGGTCGGCATAAACCCTTGCGACAGGAAGGCGGTTGCTGCCGGGCTGATGGGGTCACCCGCTTTCAACTGGGCGAAGAAGATATTGAGAGCGCCGGAAATGGTTTCGCCATTGACCAGCTCGGTACCGCCTGCCGGGGTAAAGCGCACCATGGCCAGCATGATGTGGTGCAAACCGAGCGGTTTGAGCAGGTTAATGGCCACTCCGTAGAGGAAGGCACCAAAAGAGCCGGCAGAGATGATCATGTTGCCGACCGCAGTAATACCGAGCGCCACATAGTGCCAGAAGAGCGGCATGGCGAGACCTATCAGCGACATGACCAGCACGGTGATGATGGGCACGGAGCGCAAGCCGCTGAAGAACGAGAAGGCGTCGTGCAGTTTGAGGTTATAGAAACGGCGATGGATGAAGTAGGTCACGATCCCCGACACTATGCCACCCAGCACCCCCATGGAGAGGGTCTGAACCCCCATCACCATGGCTTGCCCCGCCAGTTTGATATTTTCCGGCGAAGCCAGTTGATTGGTACTGGCAAGATAGAAGTTGATTCCGATATTCATCGCCATATAGCCGACGAAACCGGAATAGGCCGCGACACCCTTGTTCTTTTCGGTCAATCCCATCGGAATTCCGATGGCAAACATGATGGGCAGATAGGTAAAGCCGAAGCTGCCTACGGTTGCCACCAGATTGAAGACGAGCTGGGTATATTCTCCACCAAGAAAAGGAAAATTATCTATGGTGGAGGGGCTGGTAATGGATGATCCCACCCCCAGCAGTAATCCCATGAATGCCATCAGAGAGACGGGAAACATGAATGTTTTCCCCAAACTCTGGGCAAATTCCCATACCTTATTTCGCAAGGATGCGCGAGCCATCATTATTATCTCCCAGACCTGTTACCGTAATTTTATTGTTATCAAATCTTGTTATTGCTCATGCACATACGGATTTTCGCCTCGACGACTTCCTCCATGGCGGCCATGGCGGGCACCAGATACTGGCGCGGGTCGCTGGCATCCGGATGAGAGCCAAGGAAGGCTTTCATCGCATCGGCGAAGGCGATCTTCAGTTCGGTCGCAACGTTGACCTTGCAGATCCCGAGTTCGATGCAGCGGCGCACATCGGCTTCCGGTACGCCGGAGGCGCCGTGCAGCACCAGCGGAATATCCACCTGCTCGCGAATGGCGGCGAGGCGGGCGAAGTCGAGGCGGGGCTCCTCCTTGTAGAGGCCGTGGGCGGTGCCGATGGCCACGGCCAGCGAGTCGATACCGGTGCGGCGGACAAACTCGGCCGCCTTGAGCGGGTCGGTAAATTTGGCATGAGCGGCATCGACGATGAGGTCATCCTCCTGACCGCCCAGCTGACCCAGCTCCGCTTCGACGCTGGCCCCCATGCGGTGGCAGAAGGTCACCACGCTGCGCACCTTCTCGATGTTCTCTTCAAACGGAAAGTGCGAGGCATCGATCATGGCGGAGCGAATACCCGCTTCGACCTTGTAGTGGATGTCCTGCTCGTCTTCGTGGTGATCCAGATGCAGCACCAGCGGGATACGGTACTCATGGGCGGCGGCCTGACAGATGGAGACCAGATACTCGACCCCTGCATGGCGATAGGTACCCGGGGTACCAGCCAGGATCACCGGAGAGCGCATGCGAGCGGCGGTGCGGGCCACCACCTGCACGGTTTCCAGGTTGTGGATGTTGAAAGCCGGTACGGCATAACCGCGGCGCTGGGCATCTTTGAGCATTTCATGGGAAGAGATCAGATACATAGTGACTCCTGAGCGTCCTGATTGACGCGAGATCCTGAGAAAAGGGAGGAGAGCTGGGGCGGGTTTATCTCCCGGCCAGCTACCCAGATGTGTTGTTGATTGAGTTCAGTGGTGAGGGCGAGCAGGTTGGCCTGTTTGCCAACCGCCAGTGAACCGAGACGATCGGCAATGCCGAGCATCTTTGCTGGTGCCAGCGAGGCCATTGCGATGGCTTCATCGAGCGGTACGTTCGCCAGCTGCACCATGTTGCGTACGGCGCCAAGCAGGGTGAGGGTGCTGCCCGCCAGGCCGCCGGTGTCGGTGCGTACCACACCGTTTTTCATCTCGACCCGATAGTTGCCAAGCAGATAGTGACCGTCGGGCATACCGGCGGCGCGCATCGCATCGGAGACCAAGAGCAGGCGCTGGCCGGCGCAGCAGTGACAGAGCTTGAGCACGCTCGGGTGGAGATGATGGCCATCGGCGATCAGCTCCAGCCAGGCTGCGGGATGGACAAGGCCCGCACCGACCAGGCCGGGTTCGCGGTGGTGCAGGCCGCGCATGCCGTTAAAGCAGTGCACCAGCCCGGAGGCGCCCGCTGCCAGTGCCGCCATGGTGGTGTCGTGATCCGCCGCCGAGTGGCCCAGCATTACCCGCACGCCGTTTGCGGCAAGATGGTGAATGGCTGCGATGGCATTGGGCTTTTCCGGTGCCAGTGCGACCACCTTCAGGCTGCCGCGCGCCAGCTCTTGCAGGTGGGTCAGTTCGGCAATATCCAGCTCCCGAAACAGCGCCTGATCGTGGGCGCCCTTGTTGTCCGGAGTGAAGTAGGGGCCTTCCAGATAGCAGCCGAGCAGCTCGGCGCCCGGCATGCCGTGGGCAACGCCGTCGGCAATCCGGACAAGGGCTTGCTCTATCTCGGGGAGTGGGGCGGTGACCGTGGTGGCAAGAAAAGCGCCGACCCCTTCTGCCGCCTTGGCCATCGACAAGGTAGCCAAGGCATTGCCATCGCTATCCATGACATCGACGCCAGCTCCGCCGTGGACATGACCATCGATCAGCGCAGGCACCAGCAGCTCGACATCCCGCGCCGGCTTTCCATCCGTGATGGGAGCGATGGCGGTGATGATGCCCCCTTCATGGGTGAGCTCCTGATGTTCCAGCCAACCCTGTTCGGTCAGCATGCGACGGGCACGGATCCGTGAGGCCATCAGATGCCCTCCTCGACGAGAGCGGCATCTGTCTGACGTTCTTTGCTCATCTCATCTGCCAGCGAGGTGAGACCCCGGTGGCCGCAATCAAGGGCCTGCTGGCGGAATTCACGGGCGCTGAGGCCATCGCGTTCCAGCGCCATCTCCAGCAGCAGCTGCAAGTTGGTACCGGTAATAACCTCCCGCTCTGGCTGGTGCAGTGAGAGGGTTGAGGCGACCCGAAACGGGGTGCCGCCGAGCAGGTCGGTCAGGAAAACCACGCCATCCCCCTTGTCGACCTCTGCCAGCGCCGCTTCGCACTGTGCCTGCAGCAGGGCGGTGGTGGAGCTCTCGGGAAAGTCGATGGCGATAACCGCGTCCTGTTCGCCGAGGATCTGCAGCATGGCGCGCTCCAGACCGCTGGCGAAACCGCCATGACCACAAATGATGATGCCCAACATAGTCTGTTCCTTTACTGCAAAGGGGGCCGGCTTGCTGCCGGCTCCGGATTAGAGGAAACCGGCGAACTTGCCGACGATACCGAGTACCACCGTGATGACGATGAGGCGCAGCGGGCTCCAGCCTTTGCGGATCAGGGCGTACATTGCCAGGGTGTAGAGCAGCGGCAGGAAGGCGGGCATCAGCTTGTCGAGCACATCCGCCTGCAGCTTAACGACTGCATCACCGGCAGTGATCTCCAGCGTGGTGCCAAGACGCACATAGGTGGCGACCAGCGCGCCGATCACCGTCATACCGACGATGGATGCGGCATGCCCCACCTTGCGGGTATTGGCCTTGATGACCGGAATGGCCGCAACCCCCATGCGGTAGGCGTAGTGCGCCAGACCAAAACGCAGGCCGAAGTGGACCACGTTGAACAGCAGGAAGAAGACCACGGCACCCATGATGGAGCCTTGCAGCGCCAGATCTGCCCCGATGCCGCCACAGATGGGGAGCAGGGTGAGCCAGAACATGGCATCGCCGATCCCGCCGAGCGGTGCACCGACGGCAATCTTGGTGCTCTGGATGCTGTTGACGTTCTGCTTGGAGCGCTCCATCGCCAGCACGATCCCCATCACGAAGGTGACCAGGAAGGGGTGGGTGTTGAAGAAGCCCATGTGCCCTTTCATGGCCCGCGAAAGATCCCGCTGATTGGTGTGGATCTTCTGCAGTGCCGGCAGCAACCCATAGAGCCAGCCGGAGGCCTGCATCCGCTCATAGTTGAAGGAGGCCTGCAACAGCAGAGAGCGCCAGGCAAAGCGGTTGATATCCTGCTTGGTCAGCTCGGCGCCAAGCTGCTGATCTTCATAGGTGTCGTCGGATTGTGGCCGGGTATTGTGCGGTTCGGCGCTGGAGATGATCCGCGCAGCTGTGTTGTTAGATGCCATCTTCGGTTTCCTCCTGAACTGGACGAGCTTGCGGGGTGGTGGTGCGCATGAAGTCGATCAGGGCCATGGCCAGCGCGGCGGCGGCGATGGCCAGTACCGGCAACTGGAGCCAGGCGGCAGCGACGAAACCGAGGATGAAGTAGGGGATATAGACGTTCTTCATCATGATCTTGAGCAGCACGGCAAAACCGATGGCGGGCATGATGCCGCCAGCAACGCCGAGGCCGTCGATGAGGCGGGCGGGCAGCACGTCGATGGCCGCCTTGGCATGTTCGGCCCCGAAGTAGGTGGGCAGGAAGGCACAGAGGAAGTAGAAGGTGCCCAGCGCCAGCAGTGCCAGGTAGTTGACCCGCTCGATACCGCGCACGTCAGCCGCTTCGGCCATGCGATCGCAGCGGGACATCACCCCCGACATCACCGAGAAGAGGAAGGTGATCCCCATCTGCACGGCCACGGCGAAGGGAACGGCAACGCCGACCGCCACATCCGGTTTGACCCCGGTGGTGATGGCGAAGGTGGCGCCGACTATGGTGCCGATAATGACGTTGGGCGGTTGCGCCCCCGCCAGCGGGGCCAACCCCATCCAGACCAGCTCCAGGGTGCCGCCCACCAGAATACCGGTGGGCAGGTCGCCGAGGATGAGGCCAACCAGCGGCCCCAGCACCACGGGACGGTGGAAGTGGGTCAGACCGTTGAACAGGTCGAGTCCGGCGAAAAACGCCAGGATGCCAAGCAGCAGACCTTGTAACAAACTGATTTCCATCACAATTGTCCTTAATCAGAGCAAATTGAAAATGTCCTGTGCCGGTTCGGTCGGCACGCCCTGGACATAGCACTCGACACGGGCGTCCCGCAGGGCGCGAAATGCGGTGATGTCCTGTTCGTCCACGGATACGGTCTTGTGGATTTGACGCTTGCCGTCGGCGTAATGCATGTTGCCGACGTTGATCCGGGAGATGGGGACACCTCCCTGAACCAGGGTGTTGAAATCGGTCGGGTTTTTGCAGACCAGCAGGATCTTCTGGCGATCTGCCGCCTTGTGGATGTTGTCGATCACCTTCTGGATCGGCCAGAACCGCACTGCAATGCCTTCGGCCAGTACCATCTCCATCAGGTTCTGCTGGATGGGGTCCTCTGCCACTTCGTCGTTGGCAACCAGCACCAGATTGGCACCGGCAAAGCCGACCCACTGGACGCCGACCTGACCGTGGATCAGACGCTCATCGATCCGGCTCAATACGATATTGGGCATCACAGCACTCCTTCTTGGTGGAACGGGTAGATATTGACCCCCTGTACGACCCGGTTGACCTGACCGGTGGGGCAGGGATTGTCCGGGCTGATCCCCAGTCCCAGCGAGGTATGGAAGGCGTAGTACTGGGCATAGAGCAGGTAGCAGAAGGCGAGCTGGGCATCGTCGCCATGCAGGGTGGCGGGCAAATAGATGTGCTCCCCCTCCTCGATGGCGGGATGGTGCTGGTCGGCGATGGCGACCACCCGGGCGGCCTTGCCATCGCTTCGCAGCTCGCGCAGCAGATCCAGATCGTATTGCCGGGTGTAAGGGTCGTTGGAGATGAGCAGCACGATGAGCGTCTGTTCGTTGACGACCGATTTCGGACCGTGGCGAAAACCAGTGGGGGAATCGAACATGGCGACCAGACGGCCGGCGGTCAGCTCCAGCAGTTTGAGTGCCGCCTCCTGCGCCACCCCTTGCAGACTGCCGCTGCCAAGATAGATGACCCGCTCGGGCAACGGCTCGCTCCAGGCCGGTACGCGCTGTACGACCTGCTCCAGAATGGCGTCACTGGTGGTGACCAGCTGCTCGCAGCGCTGGCGGTTGAACCGCTCTGGCAGAAAGAGAGCCAGACAGCTCAGCATCATGCTGGTCAGGCTGCTGGTCATGGCGAAGCTGCGATCATTGGTCTGGGGCGGCATCAGCAGGGCCAGAGAGTGGGCATCTTGCTGGCAGCGGCGATAGAGCGCCCCTTCACCGTTGCAGGTCAGTACCAGATGGTGGCAGTCGCTGAGCAGCTGGCTGGCCAGTTCGACCGCCGCCACGCTCTCGGGGCTGTTGCCGGAGCGGGCAAAGGAGATAAGCAGGGTCGGGCAATCTTCGGCCAGATACTCGGCCGGGTCGGTGACGATATCCGTGGTGGCGATCGCCTCGACCCGGGCATGCAGGTGGGCCGAGAGATAGGGGGCGAGCGCCCGACCGGCAAAGGCGGAGGTGCCAGCCCCGGTCAGGATAATGCGCAGCTCTTGTCGGGCGAGCAGGGGGGCCAGAAAACGGGTCAATGCTGGACGGCACTCCTCGACCATGGTGAGGGTCTCGCGCCAGGTGGCGGGTTGCTGGCGAATTTCACGGGCAGTCGCCAGGCCATTGGCACTGCGCAACATCTCTTCTGAATAACCAAGGATCATGTCTGCAACTCCTTATACAACGGGGTCGAGCTGGGAATGGCGGCGAGAGGCCGCAGTGCAGGCGCTGGCGTAGTGCCGCAGCACCTCCTGCACCTGATCGAGAATGAGGTCATGGGGATTGGCCGAGAGCGTGCCCTGACGCACCTTGCGATACTGCAGGGGCAGATGCTGGCTCAGCAGGGGGAGCGGGATTGGCTCCGCCGCCAGATTGGCCAGCAATCTGGCGTAGCACTCATCGACCCGGCTATCGGGCCAGTAGTAGCGAATGCGATCCGAATAGCTGTAGCCACGGGCCAGCCGGCACTCGTTGGCACTGCCCTGATAGTGGCTACGCCAGAAGTCGGGTCGCTCCAGCATGGTCTCTTCCATCACCTTGCGCAGACCGGAACAGGCCTTGGCAACCACCAGTTCCTCCTCGATGGCGGCAAGGGCAAACAGCGCTTCGCGCAGGGCGAAGGTGAGGGCTGGGCCGACTTTGAGAATGGCAAAGTGGTCGCGTACCAGCTGGCGGTAAGCCTCGGGAGTCTGGTAGTCGGTGGAGTGGGCCTCGAATACCATGTGGGGATAGGCTTCGATCATCCGGCTAAGAGGGGCCGCTTTTTCGGGCCGGTAATCGATGACGCGGGTATGGTCAAACTCGACGCCGGGTTGCACCACCAGACCGATCACCCTCGGCCAGATATGGGCCAGCCCCGCCTTGCTGAAGGCCTGTTGATGGGCCTCGAGGGTGTGGCGTGCCGCCTCCGGCGTGGTGACCGCCAGCTCGGCAAGATCTTCATGGGCACCGCCCGGCACCGGCACCTCGGTGCCAATCACATAGACCAGATCGCTCTCGCCAAAGGTGGCCAGACAGGTTTGCTCGGCGATCTGCGCCAGCCGTGCCGCCCTTTCAGCGACCAGCTCATCGGTCAGGGGAACGGGATCGCCCTGACAGGACATGCTGCAGTCGAGGTGGATCTTCTTGAACCCGGCCGCGACATAGCTGGCGATGAGATCCCCGGCATGGGCCATGGCCTGCTCGGCCGGTTCCCCCTGCCAGCGGTTGGGGCCCAGATGGTCGCCCCCCAGAATGAGACGCTGCGCCGGAAAGTGACACTGTGCCGCCAGCTCGTAGAGACGATCGCGAAAGTCAGCGGGGGTCATGCCGGTATAGCCGCCAAACTGATCCACCTGATTGGATGTGGCCTCGACCAGCAGCAGCTCATCCCCTTCGGCGGCCAGCCGCAGCGCGGCCTCCAGCACCAGCGGGTGAGCGGAGCAGACGGCGTAGATCCCGGTCTGTTCTCCCTGTTTATGTCTTTCGACCAGTGCCAGCATGGATTTCATTTTGATGTCCCTTGGTTGCTGCGTATGGAAATGTTCTTTCGATTTCTTTTCTTTACGGTAGTGGGGAGGAAAAGAAAACGAAACAAAAGAGTCGTCAGATCTTGAAAGGGATCACAAAAAGAAAGGTATCGAAAGGGTTTGAATAGTAGGGAAAGATGGTGAGAGTGGTGGTAAAGCGTAATGAAGGCTTGATTTGGCACCTTCGCTGAGCGTTAATATGCAAACGTAACGAAGTGAAAGCGATCTTTCACTACAGCATTCCGGCAGAAGAACTATGCAAACAAGCGAAAAAGGTGCGCTCGGAACCAGCGAGCGGCGGGAGCGGATTATTCAGCAGCTGCGCAGCAATGGCAGCGTTCAGGTCAACGAGCTGGCGAGTCACTATCAGGTCTCTACCGTGACTATCCGCAACGATCTGGCCTTTCTGGAGAAGCAGGGGGTGGCCGTGCGCGCCTACGGCGGCGCCCTGTTGTGCGAGCCGGGCCAGACGGTGCCGGAGCGCACCATTGCCGACAAGAGTGTGCTCAATACACCGGTGAAACAGCGGATCGGCGCGCTGGCGGCGACCCTGGTGCCCTCCGGTTGTCGCCTTATCCTCGATTCGGGGACGACAACACTGGAGGTGGCGCGTCATCTGAAGGGACATCAGGAGATCCTGGTGATGACCAACGGCATGAACGTGGCGAATGAACTGCTCGAAGCAGAAGGGGTGGAGCTGCTGATGACGGGTGGACATCTGCGCCGCAAGTCGCTCTCCTTCTACGGTGCGCAAGCAGAGCAGTCCCTGCAAAACTACCACTTTGACATGCTGTTTCTCGGGGTGGATGGCATCGATCTGGATCGCGGCGTCAGCACCCATCATGAGGACGAAGCACGCCTCAACCGCTGCATGTGTCAGGTGGCCGAGCGGATTGTGGTGGTCACCGACTCCAGCAAGTTTGGCCGGCGCAGCCTGCACAAGATCATCGATACCCTGCGTATTCACACCCTGATCACCGACGATGCCGTGCCTGCCGATATTCTTTCCGGCCTGCGCAATGCCGGTATCGAAGTGCTGCTGGTACCGGCCGATGGCAGCACGGGACAGGAGAAGCGCGGGCAATATAATCCAGTGCAATCAGCTATAAGCGGTTGATGACAAACGCGATAGACTGAGTTTCTCACTCACTGATCGAGCCTGTTATGTACCACCCCGATATCACCGAACTTGAACCTGTCGCCCGCGCTGCGGGGGCGGCCATCATGGCCATCTACAGCCAGCCCTTCGCGGTGGAGTACAAGAGCGACGAGAGTCCGCTGACCGCGGCCGACAAGGGGGCTCATGAGGTGATCGTTCAGGCGTTGGCACGGCTGACTCCGGATATCCCTGTGCTGTCGGAGGAGTCGGGGCCAGAGGTGATGGCGGCGCGCCACGGCTGGTCCCGCTACTGGCTGGTGGATCCCCTCGATGGCACCAAGGAGTTTGTCTCCCGCAACGGCGAGTTCACCGTCAATATCGCGCTGATTGAAGAGGGGGCGCCGCGCTGGGGGCTGGTCTATGTCCCTGTGCTGGACAAACTCTGGTATGGCGGCAAGGGGCTCGGTGCTTGGCGCATCGCCGATGGCAAGCGCGCGTCCATCCAGACCCGGCCTCATCGTGAAGGAACTGCGTGGCGAGTGGTGGGCAGTCGCAACCACCTGTCGCAGGAGACCCTCGATTTCTTGGCTCCCTTTGGTGAAATCGAGCTGGTTTCTATGGGCAGTTCGCTCAAGTTCTGCATCATCGCCGAGGGGGGCGCCGAGCTCTATCCGCGCCTCGCCCCCACCTGCGAGTGGGATACCGGCGCTGCGCAGGCGGTGCTGGAGGGGGCGGGGGGCAGCGTCACCCAACTCGACGGTTCACCCCTTGTCTACAACAAGCCAGATATCCTCAACCCCTGGTTTGTGGCCAGGGCATAAACGAGATATCGGGATACAAAAAGGCCGGACTGGAGTGAACTTCCAGTCCGGCCTTTTTATTTCTCTATTCGCTTCGGGTCAGAAGACTTTCTTGAACGGCTTGATGGTCACTTTGGCATAGACGCCAGCCGCCACATAGGGATCGGCATCGGCCCAGGCCTGGGCATCAGCCTGCGAGGCAAACTCGGCGATGACGGTACTGCCGGTAAAGCCGGCATCGGCCGGATCCTCGGCATCGATGGCCGGGTTGGGGCCGGCTGTCAGCAGCCGCCCCTCATCCTGCAGGGCTTGCAGGCGAGCCAGATGGGCGGGGCGAACCAGCTTGCGCAGCGGCAGGCTGCCCTGAACATCTTCGGAGTAGATGAGATACCACATGAGACAATCCTTTTCTGATGAGGGTTATTTTTTCAGCTGTTCTTTTTGATCAGCCGGAATGTGGCGGTAGAGGTAGACACCGCTGAGCAGGGTAAAGACCAGCGTCATCCCCAGCAGGCCGAACACCTTGAAGTTGACCCACATCTCCTGCGGCAGGTTGAAGGCCACATAGAGATTGAGCAGGCCACAGACGGTAAAGAAACCGGCCCAGCCGAGGTTGACCCGATCCCAGATGGCGTCGGGTGCCTGCAGCTCCTTGGCCAGCATCTGCTTGATCAGGTTCTTGCCAAAGCCATAGCGGCTGATGAGCAGCCCCAGCGCAAACAGGGCGTTGATGACGGTCACTTTCCACTTGATGAAGGTGTCATCGTGGAAGAACACGGTGAGACCGCCAAAGAAGCCGACCAGCAGGAAGGTAAAAAGCTGCATCTTCTCGACTTTGCGATAGCGGATCCAGCTGTAGGCGAGCTGCAGACCGGTGACCACCACCAGGGCGCCAGTGGCCATGTAGATGTCGTAGAACTTGTAGACCGCAAAGAAAACGATAAGTGGAATAAATTCAATAAATTGCTTCATTTCTGACGCCTAGTCCTCAAAGATGGCCTGCAAATTTTGCCCAGTCTACCTGCACGGTGGACAACGGCAAATGAATAAGACCGCTCATTTTTACGCCGGTTTCGCGCTGTCGCCAAACAGTTGGCGAGCAATGGTGAGCCCCAGTCGCTGCTGATCGGCCAGCAGGTCGCGGATATGGCGCTCTTCAATCAGGGGGTTGAGCAGTACGGCGCGCAGCAGGGTGAGGGGTTGGGCGCCGTAGCGCACCACGGCGCGCTGGGTACGGGAGACAAAGCTGTGCCCCTCGGCGCGCTGGGCTTTTTGCAGCGCTACGTTGAAGGCGTTGATCTGCTCGTTGGCCGCTTCATCCAGCACCTTACCCTGCAGATGGGGCGGGATGCAGCGATAGGAGAGCAGATTCATCACCGGAGCAGACATCAGCTCGAAGGCCGGATTGCTGGTAATAAGCTCGGCCATCAGCCGGGCCCGGTCGTAGTTGGCCTCGATGAGGTCGGCATAGCCTTGCTGGCCGAACAGCTGGAAGGCGGCGTCCAGATAGAGGGCGTTGGCCGGGCGGGTGCCCTCCAAGGTAAAGCGCCCCTGATCAAACGAGGTGGCACGAATGGCGTAGGGGGCCTCCCGCTTGACCGCCATCATCAGGTCCGGCTGGCGGCAGAGCAGCATGCCGGTACCGAGTGGCACCAGCAGCTGTTTGTGGCCATCCAGAGTGACGGTATCGGCCCGCTCGATCCCTGCCAGCAGGTCTTGATAGCGGGGAGAGAAGAGGGTCGGGCCACCCCAGGCGGCATCCACGTGGAAGTGGATCTGCTCGCGCTCGGCGATGGCGGCCAGCTCCGGCAGGGGATCGATGGAGCCAAAGTCGGTGCTGCCCGCCACACCGACCAGCGCCAGCACTTTCAATTTCTGCTCTTTGCACTGGATCAGCGCCTGCTCCAGCGCAGCCAGACTGAGCCGGTTCTGCTCGTCGGTCTCGAGGCGCCAGACGCTGCGGGCGCCCAGCCCCAGCAGATCCATCCCCTTGTCGAAGGAGTAGTGCATCAGCCGGGAGCCGAGAATGACGGCGCCGCGATAGCCCTGCTCATAGAGGGCGAACAGGTTGTCGCCGCAGGCGCGGTTGCGCGCCAGCCAGAGGGCGGTGACGTTGGCGATGGTGCCGCCGCTGGTCATGACGCCGAGGGCGGCATCTTTGGCATGCATCTGTTCGCCGTAGAAGGCATCGTCCATGCCGTAGATGAGGCGGTGCAGCTTGGCCAGCACCTCCCGCTCCAGAAAGCTGAGCAGACGGGAGGACTCCATCTTCATCGGATTCTGGTTGAGCATCACCACCAGACGAGAGAGCTCGGCAGTGAAGGCCGGCAATGGTGCCGTCATATGACCCATGTAGCGTGGTGAGGTGAGGTGAGAGGCGCCGGGTACCAGAGTAGCCAGCCGGGCGAGATAGGCCTCGGCCGAGCAGCTGCTGGCGGGCATGCGGGACTGGTCGAGCTGATGGGTGAACAGATCGCGCTGGTAGGGGGCCTGACTGTCGTCGGAGTGGTGGAAGGTCTCCAGCAAGGTGCTCATCGCCTCGCCAAAGGCGGGATCCGCTTGTGCAAACAGCTCAGTCAACTTCATCAGGTTCTCCAGACCAGGTCACCGGGGTAGGTGTCTATGCCGCTTCTGTCGGGCATCGGCGGCAGAGCATACACCAAAGGGGGGCGGGTGACAGCCACCCCATTTTTTAAGCGAACACTTGTACTCTGAAATGGCGCTGGGTAGAGTGTCGCCAATGATGACGGAGTGAATGTTATGAGTGGTGTGATGGATTACTCCCCCCGTGAAGAGCTGGCCAACCGGCTGAGCCACGGAGCGGGATTGTTGCTGGGTATTGCCGGGTTGGTGCTGCTGCTCATCAAGGGGTGGGGGCAGGGCACGCAAGCGCTGGTGAGCTACAGCCTCTATGGTGGCAGTCTGGTGCTGCTCTATCTCGCCTCGACCCTCTACCACAGCATGGCGGAGGGCAAGGCGCGACGCTGGTGCAAGGTGTTTGATCACTGCGCCATCTATCTGCTGATCGCCGGTACCTATACCCCCTTCTTGCTGGTAGCGCTCAATACGCCGCTGGCGCGCGGGCTGATGGTGGTGATCTGGGGGCTGGCGCTGGCCGGGGTGGTGTTCAAGCTGATATTCATCAACCGCTTCAAGAAGTTGTCGCTGTTTACCTATCTGATGCTGGGTTGGCTGTCGCTGGTGGTTATCTATCAGCTCTATATCCATCTGGCTGGTGAAGGGCTGCTGCTGCTCGCGGCGGGCGGGCTGGTCTACAGCCTCGGGGTGATCTTCTACGTGGCCAAGCGAATTCCCTACAACCACGCCATCTGGCATCTGTTTGTGCTGGGGGGCAGCATTTGTCACTTTATGGCCATTTACGGCTATGTCGTTTAATTAACCCTTAATTGGTATTTTCGCCGCACCAAAGGATAAATTCGTGCGTTATCACACAGTTGGCGGCATCGTTTGCTGACAAGCTAGGGACAGTTCAATTCGCAAAGGATGCACACAATGAGTGATATCGCGCTTTCCATCAGCATGTTGTCGCTGGTGGCAGTGCTGGGGCTCTGGCTGGGGAACTGGCGAGTCTATGGCGTCGGGTTGGGGATAGGAGGGGTGCTGTTCGGCGGCATCATAGTCGGGCACTTTGCCGGCCTCTCCGGTCTCGCACTGGATGAACAAACCCTGCACTTCATTCAAGAGTTCGGTCTGATCCTGTTTGTCTACACCATCGGCATTCAGGTTGGTCCCGGCTTCTTCTCTTCTCTGCGCAGCTCCGGTCTCAAGCTCAACGGCTTTGCGGCCCTGCTGGTGCTGCTCGGCGGCGTAGTCGCTGCTGCCCTGCATCAGCTGTTCGATGTGCCGCTGCCGGTGATCCTCGGGGTCTTCTCCGGTGCGGTCACCAATACTCCTTCGCTTGGTGCGGGCCAGCAGATCCTGGGTGAACTTGGGGCAGCCCCCGGCTCCACCGGCCTGATGGGGATGGGCTATGCGGTTGCCTACCCGTTCGGTATCTGCGGCATTTTGCTCACCATGTGGCTGATCAGGGTCTTCTTTCGCATCAAGGTTGAGGAGGAGGCCGCCCAGTTCGAGCTGCAGACCGGCAAGACCAAGGAGAGCCTGCAGACCATCAACATCGCGGTGCGCAACCCCAATATGCATGGCCTGATGCTGAGCGAGATCCCGAGTCTCGACGAAGCCGATGTCATCTGCTCACGGCTCAAGCGCGGCGATGAGCTGATGGTGCCGCGGCCCGATTCGCGCATCGAGTTGGGCGACCTGCTCCACCTGGTGGGTGAACGCCACGCGCTGCACAAGGTGCTGCTGGTGCTGGGGGAGGAGGTGGAGACCTCGCTCTCGACCCGTGGTACCGACCTGCGCGTCGAGCGGGTGGTAGTGACCAACGAGCAGGTGTTGGGCAAGAAGATCCGCGATCTCGACATCAAACAGCGTTATGACGTGGTGATCTCTCGCCTCAATCGGGCCGGTATCGAGCTGGTGCCGACCAGCCAGACCAGCCTGCAGTTTGGTGACATCCTCAACCTGGTGGGACGCCTTGATGCCATCGAAGCGGTGACTAATGTGGTCGGCAACGTGCAGCAAAAGCTGCAGCAGGTGCAGATGCTGCCGGTCTTTATCGGGATCGGTCTTGGCGTGCTGCTTGGCTCCATCCCCTTCTATCTGCCGGGCTTCCCGGCCGCGCTCAAGCTCGGCCTGGCGGGCGGACCGCTGGTGGTGGCGCTGATCCTGTCGCGGATCGGCAGCATCGGCAAGCTCTACTGGTTCATGCCGCCCAGTGCCAACCTGGCGCTGCGGGAGATCGGGATCGTGCTGTTTCTGGCGGTGGTCGGCTTCAAGTCGGGTGCCGGCTTCGTCGATACCTTGATCCACGGCGATGGCCCCTCATGGATGCTCTACGGCGTCGCCATTACCCTTATTCCGTTGCTGGTGGTCGGGGTGCTGGCTCGCCTCTATGGCAAGATGAACTACCTCACCCTGTGTGGTTTGCTGGCCGGCTCCATGACCGATCCTCCCGCGCTGGCCTTTGCCAACGCCATGCATCCGACCAGCGGCGCCAGTGCTCTCTCATATGCCACTGTCTACCCGCTGGTGATGTTCCTGCGGATCATCTCGCCACAGCTTTTGGCCATCATCCTCTGGGCTGGTGCATAACTCTCTGAAATGGCAGGTGCATGGTTTGTCATACTCCTGCCATATTTCTGTAATGTACTGATAAAATTGATTTTATTTTATATCCCTCCGTTAGCTCCGACCCTTCTGGCCGGCTGAACAGTTCAGCCCCAAATCAGTCTATTCTTTCGAATTTTCTAACTGGTTATTTCCACTGCCTGTGTGCAAAGTAGGCTGTGGCTTTTTGCATGCAAATCAGGATTCAGGAGAGAACATGATTACCAATGCCATTACCTTGGAACAGGGCGTAACCGTAACCCAACTCAAAGGAAAGATTTACCTGCTTGCCGCAGACGGCAGCCGGAAGCTGTTGGTTGAAGGGGATGTACTGCCAAAAGGGGCTGTGATTGTCTCTCCCGATGGTGGCAGCTTTATGGGCGGCAACCAGTCGTTCAATGTGCAGCCGGCCGGTCAGCCGAGCGAGTCGGCCGAAGAGGGTGATGCGCCCCAGCTGGCACAAAACGGCACTCCGAGCGATATCAATGCATTGCAACAAGCCATTTTGGGCGGTGCTGACCCGACCAAGACTTTTGAAGCCTCTGCCGCGGGTGGCGCACCTGCTGCTGGCGGTGGCGGCGTCGGTGGTGTTGCTGGCGCCAGTGGCAACGGCGGCTTTGTTACCATCGACCGTGTAGGTGATGCCACCATCTCCCAGGCCGGGTTTGATACGACCAATCCCGTCGATACCGGCGTTATCGCCAATGCCTTGCCGGGGACCGACAATCAGCTGATCGACCTTGTGCCGCCAGTGATCACCGTATCGGCTCCTGATAACACCAATGACACCACTCCCACTCTGACCGGTACCACAGATGCTCCGGCTGGCAGTATCGTGACCCTGCTGGTCACCGATGCGAATGGTAATCAGCAAACCCTTACCGCGATAGTCAATCCAAACGGCACTTTCACTGTCGATGTTGTCACGCCCCTGGCTGAGGGCTCTTATACCGTCACAGCCAGTGTCACCGATCCTGCGGGGAATACAGGTACCGCTACCGACAACGGTAACGTTGACAGTACTGCGCCCTCCGCTCCACAGGTCGAAATCCTGGATGGGGCAGATAATGTTATCTCCGCGAACGAGCGTGAAACTGGGGTGAGTGTGATTATCCGACTGCCAGGGGATGCCAAGGCTGGCGATCGTCTCGATGTGGACTGGAACGGTGATGGTGTGCCCGACTCCAGCAGAATACTGACGACTGACGATATCGGCCGTACCCAGGTCACCCTGACCATCCCCACTACGGATCTGCCAGTCAACGGCCCCATCACGGTAGATGCCACCCTGACCGACCCGGTGGGCAACACTTCGCCCAAGGGAACCGACAACAGCGTGGTGAATGCCGCGCCTCTGCCGGGCGACGACCAGTTCACTGTGGCGGAGGACGGCACCGTCACCATCAATGTGCTTGGCAATGACACGGATGCGGATGGTGATCGTCTTACTATTAGTGCCATTAATGGTCAGGCCATTGCCGAAGGTGGCACGGTAGCGATCAGCAATGGTTCCGTCACTCTGAGCAATGGCCAGCTGATCTTTACACCGGCCCCTAATTTCAACGGTGATATCTCTTTTGAATACACCATTACCGATGGTGTGAATAGCTCGACAGCCGGTGTTACCGGAACTGTTACACCCGTCAATGATGCAGCCATCATCGCAGGTGACGACATCGGCGCTGTGACTGAAGATGCCAGCCCAGATGTATTGACTGATACCGGTGTCCTGACCGTGACCGACGTGGACGGTGAGGACGAGGTGGCGTTCAAGACCGATGCGGCCAGCATCAAGGTGAGCGAGGGCGCGCTGGGCAGCCTGAGCATTAAGGCTGACGGCACCTGGACCTACAACGTCGACAACAGCAAGGTGCAGTACTTGGGCGCGGGCGAGAAGAAGGTCGAGACCTTCACCGTACAGAGCGTCGATGGCACTCCGCACACAGTGACCATCACTATCACCGGTGTCAACGACGGTGCGACGGTGGGCCAGGGCAAGGATGATGTGGGCAGCGGTACCGTGAAGGAAGACACGGCTGACCAGACCATTGCCAGCGGCAAGCTGACGGT
Organism: Aeromonas sp. SER; assembly: GCF_038739615.1. NCBI lineage: Bacteria > Pseudomonadati > Pseudomonadota > Gammaproteobacteria > Aeromonadales > Aeromonadaceae > Aeromonas > Aeromonas sp. SER. The sequence continues at coordinate 65,252 of NZ_JBCGFC010000019.1, forward strand.
GACCGATGCCGACAGCGGTGAGGCA
>NZ_JBCGFC010000020.1:0-55512 GCF_038739615.1 Aeromonas sp. SER
TGCCCGAGAGCACCTTCGTGGTGGCGAGTTTCCAGCTGGACGAGGGGCTGAACCGGCCGTTCAACCTGCGCCTTGAGCTGGCCAGCAGCCAGCCCGATGTCGACTTTGGCGCCGTGCTGGACCAGCCCTGCGAGCTCATGGTGTGGTACAACGGCGAGCTGCAACGCCGGGTGTGCGGGGTAGTGAGCGAATTTGCCCAAGGGGACAGCGGCTTTCGCCGTACCCGTTACCGCATTGAGGTGAAACCTGCCCTGTGGCGACTGGGCCTGCGCCAGAACTCCCGCATCTTCCAGGCGCAGAAGCCCGATGAAATCCTCAGTATCCTGCTGCAAGAGCACGGCATCACCGACTACGCCTTTGCGCTCAAGAACGAGCACGCCCAGCGGGAATACTGCGTGCAGTATCGGGAGACTGACCTCGACTTTATGAACCGCCTTGCCGCCGAAGAGGGGATGTTCTACTTCCACGAGTTTGAAGCAGGCAAGCACCGCATCGTCTTTGCTGACGATGCGGCAGCCCTGACTGCTGGCCCCGAGCTCTTCTTCAACCTTGGCAACCGTTCGCTGGAACAAGGGCCCTATGTGCGCCAGTTCCACTACCGCGAGGCGGTGCGTCCTTCGGATGTGGAGCTCAAAGACTACAGCTTCAAGACGCCAGCCTATGGTCTCTCCCACAAGAAGATGGGCGCAGAGCTCGACCATCAACGGGATACCTACCAGCACTTCGACTACCCGGGCCGCTACAAGCAGGACCCGAGTGGCAAGGCGTTTGCCCAACATCGGCTCGATGCGCTGCGCAACGATGCGGTAGCAGGCAGCGGCAAATCCAACAGCGCCGCATTGCTACCGGGCCAGCACTTTTCACTCACCGAACATCCGAACGGCAGCCTCAACACCGACTGGCAAATCGTCCATATCCGCCACACCGGCGAGCAACCGCAGGCACTGGAAGAGGAGGGCGGCAGCGGTCCGACCGTCTACCACAACGAATTTGGCGTGGTGAAGGCGAGTACCACCTGGCGCGCCCGCATCGGCAGCCCCGAGGCACCCCACAAGCCGATGGTGGATGGCCCGCAAATCGCCATCGTAGTCGGCCCCGAGGGCGAGGAGATTTACTGCGACGAGCACGGTCGGGTGAAGCTGCAATTCCCGTGGGACAGATATGGCAGCTCCAACGACCAGAGCTCCTGCTGGGTGCGAGTATCGCAAGGCTGGGCTGGCGGTCAGTACGGCATGATGGCCATCCCGCGTATCGGCCACGAGGTCATCGTGAGCTTTCTGGAAGGAGACCCCGACCAGCCCATCGTGACGGGGCGCACCTTCCACGCCACCAACCGGCCACCGTATGAGCTGCCTGCCAACAAGACCCGCACCGTGCTGCGCACCGAAACCCACAAGGGCGAAGGCTTCAACGAGCTGCGTTTTGAAGACCAGGCGGGACAAGAAGAGATTTACATCCACGGTCAGAAAGACCTGAACGTGCTGATTGAAAACGATGCGGCTTGGCATATCAAGCACGACCAACACACCGACATCGATAACGAACGGGTGACCCGCATCAAGGCCAACGACCACCTGACGGTGGAGGGTGAGAAGCGTGAGCACATCAAGGCGGACTATTCGCTGACGGTGGATACCTCCCTGCACCAGAAACTGGGTCAATCCCTGTTGGTTGATGCAGGTCAGGAGGTGCATCACAAGGCTGGCATGAAGATCGTGATGGAGGCGGGTGCCGAACTGACCCTCAAGGTGGGCGGCAGCTTTGTGAAGCTCGACTCCGGTGGCGTCACGCTAAGCGGTGGATCCATCAAGATGAACTCCGGCGGTAGCCCTGGCTCGGGCTCAGGGTGGGCGGGTCAGATGCCCGGTCTGCCGATGGGGGTAGCATTAGCGCCTTATGTTGTACCGCCAACACCAGAGATGATCCCGGCCATGTTGGTCGCGGCAAAAGCAGGTGTGGTAGCAATGCCCATGTGTGGCAAGCGCTCTAATGGCACATGTGAACGGGGGGACTGCACATGCAAACTCGATGGGAACAGTTAACGTCTCTACATCGGTTATCTCCTGATAGCTTACCAATCAACTATTTGCTGATTGATGTGGCACGTTGGGAAGAGGCGCAAGAGGTGATCCATCAGCTCATTGAGCAGCCCGAATTAACTCTGCTGTTTGCTGGTACGCACCACCAAGCCTTATTGGATGTGAGTCCCCTTTTGCTTAGCCTCCCTTCCGAGCGCACTGTCAGGGAAACGTTGCTTACGGAAGTGCGAGAGAGGCGCGCAGGCGTTGCGCTGCGCGCATCACTCTCTTGCGAAGAGCTAGCCAACCATTTCAGACAGTTTCTGACGGTGCCTGATGGGCAGGGGCAAAGCTATCTGCGCTTTTACGATCCGGCCATTTGGCTGGCTATCTATGCCTGCCAGTATGATGCCCCCTTGGTGAGCTCAGCGTTGGAGGCGGTGTACTTGCCTGACTGGTGCTCTGCAACGTGGTGTGAAATTGTCAGCGCTGAGCACGAAGCTGCCTTTGAGCAACCGGTGTGTTTGAGTTCGGAATTGCTGACGATGGCTCAGAAAACCCGTCTGCTTTATAGCTTGCAAGCAGCTCGGATTGACCCTGTTTTGTGTTATGGTCTTGCATCTTCGCTTGCATACCTGATTGAGAAAGGCTTGACAGAGCAGTGGGAGCTTATGCCTTGGCTCACCCTGCTTAATGATTATCCTGCTCCCGTGTTGGATGGTCGCATGGCCCAGTGGTTGGCCACCTTCGATATTGAGTGCCATGAGCCGCTGGCTGTGGCAAACCGTTTTTGGCAGCATCAGACCCATCAGCCAGTGGAGGCGTTATAGATGTCCGCACCAACCACGACTACGTCACCTGTAGTTAACAATGTCATTGATGAAGGGCTCTGTCAGTCGCCGACCATGTTGCCTTTTGTTCCGTTGCCAGCTGCTGCATCAAATGAGTCGTTTGCAGCGGTTAAATCCCCCTGCTCGTCAAAAGAGTTTGAAGACATTTTCTACGTCAGCGGCTCCAACTGTTTTTGGCTGGTCGAGAAAAAAGCCTTCAAGAAGATAAAAATGGTGGTCAGTGAGTTTGAAGCCAAGGTGCTTGGCTCATCCAGCAAGCTGCAAGCACTGGCGGCACAGGGTATTCAACTCGATAGCCTGATGATTAGCCCGACACCATATAGCTTCTTGACCCCGGCTCAACAGCAAGAATGGAGCAACATTCAGGCGAGCAGGCCAGCCAGCCCTACCTTTTCGCCCTACGGAGATAACAGCCAGGCTGCGGTTCAAAAGCAATTTATCAATCGTGCCGCTGAAGATGCCAAATGTATCGAGCAACTGGAAAAGCTCAAACGCCAAGGGATTGAGCAAGCCAAGGCGCAAGGGTATGAAGTCGATAAAAATGGCCACTACTATGACCCGCGTCAGGTCAAAATCGGCAAATTGCTGGCGCAATACAACAAGGCCCGTGCCACGTTTGTAGCAGAAAAGCCTCCGGCAGAGCAGATTGAATCGCTACGACAGGCGGTGCTGAAAACCCAGACCCTGATGCAGGAACACAGCAACGATCTGATGTGGCCGAGTGACGATTGGTTTAGCCATCGTCAGGAAACCCTGGCCAAGATGACTACGGCCCAGCAGACCCTCAATCGCTGCATCAGCGAGCTTGGCGCGCTTGGGGTCGCCGTGCCAGAGTTTGCTCTGAGCGGCATAGAGGGGTGCGTGGCCGGTGATAAGTGCTACGCCAGTTGGTACGCCTATCTGGCGCAGAAAAAGCAGGCCGAAGAGGAGCTGGAGAAGACCACCAAGGCCTTTTTGACCGCGCTCGATAGCGGTTATGCCGCCAGCAGCGACAAAGAGAATCCCTTGTTGCCACCCCAGCAGATGTTTCAGCGTCAGCTCGATGCCATTAATGCTGCTCACAAGCAAGCGAACGAGCTGTACGAAAAGGCACTGCTGGCCTGCTCCCGCCAAGTCCCGCCTCGGGTATTGGCATGGGAGGGGGAATATCAGCGCCAACCCATGGACGTATTGACCAAGGGGGATTATCCGCTGCGCGAGATCTGCTCGGCGGCGTTATCGGCAGAGCCGCTCAGCTACTTCAGCCTCTGGCAGTTGCCGGTAGACAAGGTCAAGGAGCGGGCGGGTGACCTGCTTAAACTGGAGCAGGATCCGGTGCTGCTCGCCCTGCTGGCACAAGATGGCATTACCCCTCTCCCCCTACAAAAGGGCTGGTTCTACAAAGAGAGCGGCGCCCTCAATTTTGACAAGGTGGCCGACTACCTGGAGCAGAAGAACATCAAGGTGAAGGCGCTGGATTCATGGCGTAGCCGCTTTGCTGGACACCTTGGCACACTGCTCTATCGCTCTGACAAGCAGGTGGAGTTTGGTCCCTTTGATGAGTCACCCCAAGCGCAGCTGATGCGGATGATGAGTTACAGCGACTGGAAGGGCAAACTCAGCAGTTCCGGCAAGATAGACCCCCCGCCGATGACACTGACCTATCAGGACGGCACCGTCTCCATGCCTGGGCCGAGCGCCAGCTTGTCGGTCACGGCGGAGTTTTATCCTCTGCGCGGCGAGATCGACCTGTTCAGGATCACCTTGCCACGAGGCGCGAAACCCACGATAGCAACCCTGATCGCCCCCAAGAGTGGCAACAAGTACCAGATCAATCTGGGTACCTGGGCCGTAGATGTCCACGCCAAGGCGTGGGGCAAAGCGGGCGCCATGCTCAAAGCGGGCCGTGAGGCATCGCTCAATGCCAGCGTCGGGGGCATTAGCCTCAGCGGGCTCGATGTGGCGGTCAAGGCTGAAGAGAAGGGGGAATTTACCGCCGAGGTTGGGGCTGAGGTGGGCTGCAGTCTGTCAGGACGCCTGCTTTGGACGCCGGATAACAGCATGATCCAGCGTCTGGGGATAGATGGTCAAGCCGCCAAGCTGCCACTGCAGTTGTGCAAGGCCACCACCGAGCTGAAGGCCGAAATCAAGAACACGCTGAGCGAGTTCCCCTTTATCCTGAGCTGGCGCAATAACCGGATGCGGCTGGGGGTCAAAGCCGGGGTGCTGGGGGGCAGCGCCAAGGCCAAGGGCTATTTTGAATTTGAAGTGGATTGGCAATCTACCGGTTATGTGGTGACCATGTTTCAGGATCTGCTACGCCGCTGCAACTACGAGCGGGTCGAAGTCTTCGCCGATGAGGAGAGTTATCAGCGCCTCTCCAGGGCCAGTCAGTTGGCACTGCTGCTGGGGGTCAATATTGGTCAGATAGTGGCGGCTGAGAAAGACTTTGTCGACCGGATTTATGGCAAGCTGAATCGCAGCCAGAATGCGGGTCTGGTGGCGTGGACGTTGTCTCATCACTTGTTGCCGAAACAGGCTAATCCCAATCCGGCTTTACGCCCGGATACGGCTGGCGATGCCAAGGTCAATGCAGCAACGGAGGCCAAGTTAAAAGAGTGGGCCAACGGTCTACTGCCAGAGGCATTGGGGTCGTTATTGGGAACCTTGGTGGCTAATGCTAAAGATCTGCGTGTTAAGTCGTTAAATGTCGATTTGCCCGATACACAAGTTCATGTGTTACAGCAATTGACCATCGCTCGCTTGGTTGATTGGCTCTATAGCGGTAAAGCCACTCCTGATAATCGCCATAAGTTTCAAGAGGCGATAAGCCGTATGAGCGATATCAATGTGCAAGATCAGATTTACTCTTATAAGAGTAACCTTAGCACACTAGATAAATATATGAATTCGCCTGCGGATAGTAGAAATGACGACCTTAAGTCAACATTAATTAAATATTGGCGAGCTCGCAATTCATTATCAAATGTTGATTGGGAAAAAGCGCAGCGTAAATACAAGATTTCTAATATGTATGGTCGTTCTCAGATTCAGGATGGGTGGAATGTTAAGAGTTAAGCAGTTTTCAATACTTGTGTTGAACGCACTATTCGCAGTCTCATTTGCAAACGCAGCTGTTGATAAGGTGGCTACAGCAGATGAGCTTTATCAACAAGCGGTTATCCCTTATGAGCAAGGTTGGCGGAAAGGTGTTGACCTGATGATCCAAGCCGCCGATTTAGGCAGTGAGCAAGCGCAATGCTGGATTGCAAAAAGTGCAGTTGACTCGGTCTGGGTTTGGTCTGATATGTCTTACAAATATTTTAAGATGGCAGCAGATCAAAGTGCACTATGTGGTTTGTTAGCCTTATCTGTTGATGAAGAAGGTGGCATTGCAATTATGCGCCCAAAGGCATTTATTGTTGATGGGGTAAGTGTCAATGCATATAAGGAAAGATTTAATGCCGCTTTATCGTTAGGTATCTCTAAAAATAATATAGAAGCACTGAAATTAAAAGGTTTTCTTAGTGACAATAAAAATGAAGAGTGCAAGTGGTTTGAAAAGGCTGCGAAGTTTAATGATGCTGACGCCCAATTCCGCCTTGCTAATAAAATAAAGAGTGGCTGTGGATGGTACGTCATCCCTGGCTCCCGTGAAAAAGCTGTACGCCACTGGATTGAACAAGCCGCCAATCATGGTAATCCAAGAGCTATGGAGGTTATGTCCAGCTATGCTGAGAAAGACAACGATATTGTAGAGATGCTGGCTTGGCTCGAACGTGCAGCCAATACAGGGAATATTAACTCGATAAGGATCTATAGCACTTATCTGATGGGAGGCGATGAGTTTACCATTCCAATTCCTGCTGATATGCAAAGCAATAAAAAAGCTTACGCTTGGTTATATATATTAACCCATCAACTACCGCCAGAAACTGAGGAGTCAGCCTATTCCCGCTCTGTTAAAGAACTCAGTGTTCTTGAAAAAAAACTCTCAGTGAACGAAATGGAAGAGGCTAAATCCTGGGCTAATGAATGGATGAAAACGCATCAAGTTAGAAGTTACTTCCTAGAATTCGGAATGTAACAAAGCTTGTTATTACTGTAAAAACCACCTGACAGGCAAGGCTAATGGCCAGGGAAGGCGCTTCATTAGCTTATAGCGGTCATGTCACTCCTGATAATCGCCATAAGTTTCAAGAGGCGATAAGCCGCATGACCGATATCAATGTGCAAGATCAGGTTGACGCTTATAAAAAAAATTAATGCTTCTCGATGAATACATGAATTCAATAGTGAAAGGAAGTAGTGAATCACGTATTGCATCATCTATGTATCACAGGGCAAGAAATGCACTGTCAAATATTGATTGGGAAAAAGCGCAGCGTAAATATAAGATTTCTAATATGTATGGTCGTTCTCAGATTCAGGATGGATGGAATGTTAAGAGTTAAGCAGTTTTCAATGTTGATGTTGATTACGTTATTTTCAATGTCATATGCAAACGCTATGGAGGATAAGGCTGCAAGCGCCGAGGCCCTTTATCAGCAGGCGGTGATCCCTTATGAACAAGGTTGGAATAAAGGGCTTGATTTGATGTTGCAAGCTGCTAATGCAGGAAATATCAAGGCGCTATGCCTGATTGCCAGAGGTTATCAAGGTACATCTTTGATTGTTAATGCTGATGCACAAACATATTTTAAAAAAGCAGCAGAATTAGGCGGGCTATGTGGCATGCAAGCATTATCTAATCTCGGTAGTGGCCCCATTTTAGATGCGTCATTATCAGATCATTCCGGCGATCAAAATTGGACCGAAGTTTTGCTTGAGACAGCTAAAAAAAGAGCAGACGAAGATCAGTTGGATGGTCTGCGGTCGTATGCGTTGATACAGGCAGCCAAAGGGAATGGCAATGGTTTCTGTAAATGGATGGAAAAAGCGGCAGATTTAGGGGATGCTGATGCCATGAACCAATTGGCAGGAGCAATTCGTGATGGCTGTGGCTGGTATATTATTCCTGGCTCACGTGATAAGGCTGTGCGTCACTGGATAGAACAAGCCGCCAACAATGGAAATCCAAGAGCAATGGATCAATTAGCTGTCTATTATCAAGAGGCTGGAGATATAAAATCGATGCTTCATTGGTATGGCATGGGGGCAAACATTGGCAATGTAAACTCCATTTTATTTTATTCTGGTTATTTAATGTCCGCACTTGAGTTAGGTGTTGAGGTTCCCCTTGAATTACAAGATAAAGTAAAGGCCTATGGGTTGTTGAATGCCGTTGTAAGCCAAATTACTGAGGATGATAATGTGTTCTCCGCTTATCATCAAGCTATTGAACGTATGCGTTTTTTAGAGAAAGTTTTGACTGCTGAAGAACTGGATGAAGCGAAAAAGTGGTCCAATGAATGGATGAAAACACATCAAGTAAGAAGTTACTTCCTAGAATTCGGAATGTAACAGAGCTTGTTGTTACTGCAAAAAACACCAGATAGGTGTACAGATCTGGTTATCACAAGACACCGGCCTTAAACCGGTGTATTTTTTACGCTACTTTCATGCGCTCCTCCTTCGGTATCAATTTCAGACCCTTTTTGAACATGTGGGCTGACCACTACAAAGGGTTTTCAGTCTCATCGGATAGCGCGCTGGCACGGGCTCGGGTATAGTCCTGCGCCAGTTGCGTTATCCAGTTCAGCTGACCCGCGGTTATCCAGAGAGTGGTGCGGGTTGGCCAGTGTGAGGTGTGTTATGAAATTCAGTCCCCTGCTCGACGAGATGATGAAAGCCCTGCAGGTACTGCCGGGGGTAGGGCCCAAATCGGCACAGCGGATGGCCTTTACCCTGCTCGAGCGCGAGCGCAGCGGCGGTTTGCGGCTGGCCCAGCTGCTCTCCCGCGCCCTGACCGAGATTGGCCACTGCAGCCACTGCCGCACCTTTACCGAGAATGATCGCTGCGATATCTGCGCCAATCCCAAGCGGGAAGAGAACGGTCTGCTCTGCGTGGTGGAGAGCCCGGCGGACGTGGCTGCCATCGAGCAGACCGGCCAGTTTTCCGGTCGTTACTTCGTGCTGATGGGCCATCTGTCGCCGCTCGATGGTATCGGCCCTGAGGAGCTGGGGCTCGATATTCTGGAGCGTCGCCTGAAGGATGAGGCGATCAGCGAACTGATCCTCGCCACCAACCCCACCATCGAGGGGGATGCCACCGCCTGGTATATCGCCGACATGGCCCGTGCCGCCGGGGTGGAGGTGAGCCGCATTGCCCATGGGGTGCCGGTGGGGGGCGAGCTGGAGCTGGTGGATGGCACCACGCTCTCCCACTCCCTGATGGGGCGCCAGCGCCTCAAATAAGGGGCTGGATAGGATTGTGCCATTACGGCCTGATCAGAAAATCGGCAGTTGAATGGAAAAAGGGGGCGAATGAGCAGGATTGCACATTCACCCCCTTGATATTTGGATCCCTGTCCCCATCTAGGTTGGGCGTATGTTCAACCCGATGTTTCTGAGGATTGGTCAATGACCCAAAGTGTTCATGCCGAAACCCACGGCTTTCAAACTGAAGTCAAACAACTGCTGAGCCTGATGGCTCACAGCCTCTACTCCAACAAAGAAGTATTCCTGCGCGAGCTGATCTCCAACGCATCCGATGCGGCGGACAAGCTGCGCTTCAAGGCGCTTTCCGATGCCTCTTTGTTCGAAAACGACGGCCAGTTGCGTGTGCGCCTGGTGGTGGACAAAGAGAAGCGTACCCTGACCATCTCCGATAACGGGATCGGTATGACCCGTGATCAGGTGATCGAGCACCTGGGTACCATTGCCAAGTCCGGCACCGCAGAATTCTTCAAAAACCTCTCTGGCGATCAGGGACGCGACTCCCAGCTGATCGGCCAGTTCGGGGTCGGTTTCTACTCCGCCTTTATCGTTGCCGACAAGGTGACCGTGGTGTCCCGCGCCGCCGGTACTGCTCCGGAGCAGGGCGTGCAGTGGGAATCGGAAGGCGAAGGTTCCTTCACCGTGGCTGACGTGACCAAAGCCGGTCGCGGTACCGACGTTATCCTGCACCTGCGTGCCGAAGAGGACGAGTTCCTCGACGACTGGCGTCTGCGCTCCGTGGTGAGCAAATATTCCGACCACATCAGCGTGTCGGTCGAGATGTACAAAGAGGGCACCCCGGATCGTGAAGAGGATGGTGAGACCATCGTCGGCACTCCGGGCGAGTGGGAGCAGGTCAACCGCGCGACTGCACTGTGGACCCGCAACCCGAAAGATATCAAGGACGAGGAGTATCAGGAGTTCTACAAGCACGTCGCCCACGACTTTGAAGATCCGCTGCTCTGGGGCCACAACCGGGTGGAAGGGGCGCAGGAGTATACCAGCCTGCTCTACGTACCGGCCCGCGCACCGTTCGACCTCTACAACCGCGAGCAGAAGCACGGTCTGAAGCTCTACGTACAGCGCGTCTTTATCATGGACGACGCCGAGCAGTTTATGCCGACCTACCTGCGCTTCGTCAAAGGGGTGCTGGACTCCAACGATCTGCCGCTCAACGTCAGCCGTGAAATCCTGCAGGACAACAAGGTGACCGCCTCTCTGCGCAAGGCTTGCTCCAAGCGCGTTCTGACTATGCTCTCCAAGCTGGCGAAAGACGATGCCGAGAAGTACGCCAAGTTCTGGAGCGAGTTCGGCAATGTGCTCAAAGAGGGCCCGGCCGAGGATTACGCCAACCGCGAAGAGATCGCCAAGCTGCTGCGCTTTGCCAGCACCGCTGGTGAAGGCGAAGCCCAGACCGTCTCTCTTGAGGATTACGTTGGTCGTATGAAGGAAGGTCAGCAGAAGATTTACTACATCACCGCTGACTCTTATGCCGCAGCCAAGAACAGCCCACACCTCGAGATCTTCCGCAAGAAGGGCGTCGAAGTGCTGCTGATGTGGGAGCGTGTCGATGAGTGGCTGATGAGCCACCTGACCGAGTTCGACGGCAAGCAGCTCATCTCCGTTACCCGTGGCGAACTGGATCTCGGCGATCTGGAAGATGAAGCATCCAAGCAGGCGCAAGAAGAGGCCGAAAAAGCCAACGCAGGTCTGGTTGAGCGGGTCAAGAAGAGCCTCGGCGAAGCGGTTAAAGAGGTGCGTGTCACCCATCGTCTGACCGACTCCCCCTCCTGCATCGTGACCGACGCCTACGGCATGAGCACCCAGATGATCAAGCTGATGCGCGCGGCCGGCCAGCCAGTACCGGAGCAGAAGTATATTCTGGAGCTCAACCCCGACCATGCGCTGGTGAAGAAGCTCGATACCATTCAGGACGAGGCGCTGTTCGGCGAGTGGGTCACCCTGCTGCACGAACAGGCCCAGCTGGCCGAACAGGGTGGGCTGAACGATCCGGCGAGCTTCGTCTCCCGCATCAACCGCCTGCTGCTGCAAGCCTAAGCTGCGACTCCGATAACAAAAAGCCCACTGCATGCAGTGGGCTTTTTTGATCCTGCCGTGTGAGAACGGTGAAACACAGCAGTAGGGGAGGCGGCCAGCTCCTCTCTATTTGCGATATTCGTTGTTGTAGTTCTGGATGAGACGGCGGGTCACCTCGTGCTGGGGATCGGCAAACACCTTGAGGGTCTTGCCGCGCTCCACCACCCGCCCTTCATGCATTACCAGCACCTCGTCGCTGATATGGCTGACGATGCCCAAATCGTTGGCCACCAGCACATAGCTCAGCCCCATGGTCTCCTGCATCTCCAGCAGCAGGTTGATGATCTGGGAGCGTACCGAGATATCCAGGGTGGTGAGAGCTTCGTCGGCCACCACGATTTTGGGGTTGAGGATCAGAGCCCTCGCCAGTGCGACCCGCTGCTGCTGACCGGAGGAGAGCATCTGCGGGTAGAAGAGGGCGTGATCGGGCAGCATGCCCACCATGCGCAGGGTCTGCACCACCTTTTCACGGCGCTCCTCTTCGGTCATTTCGGTGTTGAGGCGCAGCGGCGTCTCCAGAATTTGGCCAACCCGGATCTTGCGGTTCAGCGAGGTATTGGGATCCTGAAAAATCATCCGCAGCAGCTTGCAGCGAGTCTGGTAATCCCCGTGCACCATCAGCTGGCCGTCGATGGCGATGTCGCCGCTGGTGGGCTCGATCATCCCGGCCAGAATGCGGGCCAGGGTGCTCTTGCCGGAGCCCGCTTCACCGACGATGGCGAGGGTCTGGCCCACTTCGAGATCGAACGAGAGGGGCTTGATCGCCTCCACGGCCTGACGACGGAACAGGCCGGTACGGTTCTGGTAGGTTTTGCTCAGGCCCCTCACTTGCAGCAGGGAGGGCTCAATCACATGCGCCTCTCTGGCGGGGGCGTTGCTGGTCATCATTTTTTCGGCTCCTCCATGTTCAGCGGGAAGTGGCAGCTGAACTGGTGTCCCTTCACCTTGTTCATCACCGGGGTCTGCACGCACTGCTTCTGGGCATAGGGGCAGCGCGGGCCGAGCCGGCAGCCGATGGGCAGATGCTGCAGCGGCGGGATGACGCCGGGCAGGGTTTCGAGGCGCGACTTGTGGCGCACCAGCTTGTCAAAGTCGGGGATCGACTTGAGCAGCGCATCGGTATAGGGGTGATGCGGTGTCTCCAGGATCTGCTCGCGGGTGCCAACCTCCACCATCTGGCCACAGTACATCACGTTGATGGTATCGGTCAGGTTGGCGATGGCAGCGATGTCGTTGCTGATGATCAGGATGGTGGTGTTGCCCAGCTTGTTCATCTTGTCCAGCAGCCGCAGGATCTGCGAATGGGTGGTGGACTCCATGGCGCTGGTGGGTTCGTCGGCAACCAGCAGGCGCGGTTGGTTGGCAATCGCCATGGCGATCATCACTTTCTGGCACATGCCATCCGACAGCTCATGGGGATAGGCGCGCATCACCTTGCGGTGATCCTTGACCCCGACCCGGTGCAGCAGGGCAATCGCCCGCTTCTTGCGCCACTGGAAGCGCTGCCAGAACTGTCCCTCGAACGAATCGGTCGGGATCGCCTCTTCCAGCTGGGTGCCGATCTCCTCGGAGGGGTCGAGACAGCTGATGGGATCCTGAAAGATCATGGCGATCTCGCGGCCCATGATGCGGCGTCGCTCGCGGGGCGCCATGGTCAGCAGATCCATGTCGTTGAAGCGCATCCGGTCGGCGCGCACCGTCCAGTTATCCTTTTCGATGCCGACGATTACTTTGGCAATCAGGCTCTTGCCCGAGCCGGATTCGCCGACCAGTCCGCGGATCTCCCCCTCGTTGAGGGTGAGGCTCACCTTGTCCACCGCCTTCACCTTGCCCTGTGGGGTGTCGATCTCGATGGTGAGATTGCGAATATCTAGCAACGGCATCAGTCATTCCCCTCTTTGAGCGCTTCGCGGATGCCCTCACCAACCAGGTTGGTCACCAGCACGCTGAACAGAATGGCGATGCCGGGCAGGGTGACGGTCCAGGGGGCGAGATAGATGAGATCGCTCGAGTCAGCCAGCATGGCGCCCCACTCCGACTGGGGCGTCTGGGCGCCGAGGCCGAGAAAACCGACCGCGGAGATATCGAGGATGGCGGCCGAGAGGGTGCGGGTGGTCTGGGCCACCAGGGTCTCGACGATATTGGGCAAAATGGCCAGCCGCATGATCCGCAAGGGGGGCGAACCGTCGAGCCGGCTGGCGATGATGTACTCCTTCTGCATCTCGGCATGCACCGCGTTGTAGGTAGCCCGGATAAACGGCGGGATCAACGCGAGGGTGATGGCGATCAGGGTGTTGCCAAGGCCCGGCCCCATGATGGCAACCATGATGATGGCCATCAGCAGGGAGGGGATGGAGAGCAGGGTATCGAGCAGGTGGTGCAACACGCTCGATTTGAGCCCCTTGCTCATGCCGCCGAGGATGCCTATGGCAGAACCCACTACCATGGCGATCACCACCACGATGAGGGCGCAGCCGAAGGTGAGCCGCGCGCCGACCACCAGCCGGGAGAGGATATCCCGTCCCAGATCGTCGGTGCCGAGGAAGAAGTCGATATTGCCGTTGTTGGCCCAGGAGGGGGCCAGCAGCAGATGCTCGGCATGCTGCTCATCGATGCCGTAGGGCACCACCAGCGGGCCGAACAGGGTGATGATCAGCAGCAGCAAAAAGCCCCACAGTCCTGCCATGGCAAGCGGATTACGGCTGTAGGAGGCCCATGTCTGCTCCAGCGGCGAGAGGATCTTGAGCTCGGGATAGATGTTCGATTTATCTTGCATAGGGTACCTGGCTCCTGGTCACGCCATGAGCGCGTTCAATCTTGTTTGGCATAGAGCTCTTTGCGCCGTGCCGGATAGATAAGGGTGGTGAGCAGCTCGGTGCTGACACTGATCAGGATGACGAAACTGGCGATGACCAGGGTCGCGCCGCGAATGGCAGCATAATCCTGCAGGGCGATGCTGCTGACCAGCCAGCGACCGATGCCATGCCACTCGAACACCACCTCGGTGATCATGGCGGAGGTGAGCACGCTGCCCAGCTGCAGACCGAGCAAAGGCAGTACCGGGGGCAGGGCGTTTTTCAGGCCATGGCGCCAGACGATCTGCCACTTGGAGAGGCCACGGCTCGCTGCCGCCCTGATGTAGTTCTGTTTCATTACGTCGATGAGCGAGCTGCGCACATGGCGGATCACCTCGGTCGTCGGCACCACCGCCAGCACCAGCGAGGGGAGGATAAGGTGGCGCAGGGCATCGTGCAGCGCCGCCTGACGCCAGGGCTCCTGACTCAGCAACACGTCGATGACGGCGATCCCGGTGATGGGCGGCACATCATAGAGCAGGCTGATCTGGCCCGATGCCGGCAGCCAGCCGAGATCGAGCGAAAAGAGCATCACCACCAGCAACGCCAGCCAGAACACCGGCACCGCATAGCCGATAAGGCCGGCGGTCATGATGGAGAGATCCAACGGCTTGCCTTGTGACAGGGCGGCCAGGGTACCGAGCGGGATCCCCACCAGCAGCGAGACGGTGAAAGCGGCCAGACAGAGGATCAGGGTCGCCGGGAAGTAGTGGCGAATTTCGTCCAGTACCGGCAGGCCGGAGACGCTGGAGAGACCGAGATCCCCGGCCAGAATATGGCGCAGGAAGTCGGGGTAGCCGCTCCAGAAACTCAGCTGATGGCCGAGCAGGCGATAGTCCAGCAGGTAGGCGACGAATGTCAGGGCCAGCAGGGTGATGAGCAGCAGGTTGATGCGACGCAAGGTGTATAAAAGCATGCTTACTCCCGGTGAGCCTGATTGAAGGAGGTGCCGCCAAAGGGCATCAGGATCAGCCCCTCGATGTCACTGCGGCTGACCTGGGTGCGCAAAGCGTGTGCCAGCGGAATGAGAGGCAGCTGCTCGTTGAGCAGGGTCTGGGCGTAGTAGTAGTTGCGCAGCCGGAAGGCCAGCTGGGGCGTGGTGACCGCATCGTCCAGCAGCTGATCGAAGGCCGGGCTGCACCAGCGGCTGTAGTTGTTGCCCCGCTCGACCGCCGAGCAGCTCAGTAGCTGGCGGAAGAAGTTGTCCGGGTCGGCGTTGTCGGCAATCCAGCCAGAGAGCAGGCTGTCGTACTGACCGGCGGCCAGGCGCTTCTCGATGACCGGCCACGCCTGCTGGACAATCTTGAGCTTGATACCCACCTTGGCCAGATCGCTTCGCATCAGCTGGGCGGTCTTGAGCGCATCCGGGTTGTAGGGGCGGGCGTCCGGTTGCACCAGCACCTGCATCTCGAATCCCTTCTCGAGCCCTGCTTCCTTGAGCAGCTTGCGGGCCAGCGCCAGATCTGGCTTGCGCATCGGCAGGCTGGGGTTATAGCCCCACGAGAGCGGTGGCAGCAGGCTGTTGGCCGGTAGACCGGTATCGAAATAGACCGCTTGCAACAGGTTGTCGATATTGATGGTGCTGGCAATGGCCTGACGCACCTTGACGTTGTTGAACGGCGGCTTGCGGGTATTGAGGGCCAAAAATGCCACGTTCATCCCCGACTGTACCGAAAGGCTGAGGTCGGGATGTTGCTTGATCACCGAGAGCTGGCTGGCGGCTGGCGTGCTCATCACGTCGCACTCGCCGGTCAGCAGTTTGGCCAGCCGCTTGGACGAGCGCGGGGTGATGTCATAGACCAGTTGCTCGATCTGGGCTGGGCCGTTCCAGTAGCCGGGATGGCGCAGATAGCGGATGAACTCGTTGTGGCGATACTCCTTGAAGCTGAACGGGCCGGTGCCGATGGGGCGGGTATCGAGCAGCGCCGGGGTTCCCGCCTTGAGCATCTGCTCGGCGTATTCGGCGGAGAGGATCACCGCATAGTCGCTTGCCAGGGTCGCGAGGAAGGAGGCGTTGGGCTGGTTCAGCTCGAACACCACCTGCTGCGGCCCCTTCTTATAGACCCGCTTGATCAGCTGATCCTGCCCCAGGCTGTAGAAGAAGGGGTAGTCGCCGCCCGAGACGTTGTGATAGGGGTGGTGCTCGTCGAGTTGACGGGCATAGGTAAAGACCACGTCATCGGCATTGAGGGTGCGGCTTGGCTTGAACCAGGGGGTGTGGTGGAAACTCACCCCCTTGCGCAGAGTTAGGGTATAGGTGAGGCCATCCTCGCTCACATGCCAGTTGGTGGCGAGCGCCGGCTCCAGTGCCAGAGTATTGGGGTTGACCTCCAGCAGACGGTCGTAGAGTGGACGAGCGCTGGCATCCAGCGTAACCCCGGTGTTGGAGACATGGGGGTTGAAGGAGAGGGGAGAGCCCTCAGCGCAGTAGATGAGTCCGGTCTTGGAAGCTTCGGATTGCTTGTTGCAGCCGGTGAGCAGAACCAGCAGACCGAGCAGCAAGGGTGTGAGCATTCTCATTGTTGAACCATGTTTTTGATACGCATCTGTTTTTATATGAATACGCCAGCACTGTGCTGGCTTTGTCGGTGCCGGTGTCAGTCGGACTCTTTCTGGTCTTGTTCCGTATCGTTGTCGCCATCCTGCAGCTGATACTTGCGTAGCATGCCACGAAACTGGTGATAGCTTAAGGCCAGCAGTTGGGCGGCTTTGCGCTGATTATACTGGGATTGCTGCATCGCCTGCTTGAGTAAATTAATCTCGAACTCCGCCACCGCCTGCTTGAGATCGAGCGGCAACGCCCCGGTTGTCACACCTTGCGGCTCGCTTTTACTCTCCTGACTGCGAGCGGCTACGGGCCGCCAGGGGGAGTCAAACGGATTGATCACCAGCTCGGCCAGCGGCAACTGGGGATTGCCCTGGCGGTAGATGCTGCGCTCCACCACGTTTTTCAGCTCCCGCACGTTGCCAGGCCAGGGGTAATCGAGCAACAGCTGGGTTGCTTTACGCGAGAAACCGGCAAAGAGCGGATAGCCCAGCTCCCGGGTCATGCTGTGGGCGAAGTGCTCCGCCAGCATCAGGATATCTTCCCGCCGCTCCCGCAAGGGGGGGAGGGTAATCACATCAAACGCGAGTCGGTCCAGCAGATCGTGGCGAAACAGCCCCTTGTCGGCCAGTGCCGGGAGATCTTCGTTGGTCGCGCAGACCAGCCGCACATCCACCTTGAGGGGCTTGGCCCCACCCACTCGCTCGAACTCGCCATACTCGATGACCCGCAGCAGCTTCTCCTGCACCCGGGCGCTGGTGGTGGCCAGCTCGTCGAGGAAGAGGGTGCCGCCATCGGCCCGCTCGAAGCGGCCCTGATGGCGCTTGGCCGCACCGGTAAAGGCGCCCGCCTCGTGACCGAACAGCTCGGTCTCCAGAAGGCTCTCGCTCAGAGTGGCGCAGTTGATGGTGACAAAGCTTTGATCCCAGCGCGCCGAGAGATAATGTAGGCGGTGGGCGATGAGCTCCTTGCCCGTTCCCCGCTCACCGATGATCAGCACGGGTTTGCGCAGCGGGGCGAGCCGTGAGGCCTGCTCGATGATCTCGAGGAATGCGTTGGATTCCCCCAGCAGGCTTTCCGTGGCCGTGGTCATAGTGATCCCTGTTGGTTGTTAAAGCTGGTCAATCTTACCAAAAGTTGGTGATTTTTATCACCACTTGCATGGCATCTATTGAAACGGGGCAAAGCAGCCCCATATAAATCAACAAGTTAAATTTCGCTCCAGATTGGCACACAAGTTGCCATTGTCAATGGAGAAACAACGCCATGCCATTAACAGGAGTGCAATCATGAGTATTTTTTCCCGTCTGGCCGACATCATCAATTCCAACCTGACGGCCCTGCTCGACAAGGCAGAAGATCCCCAGAAGATGGTGCGCCTGATCATCCAGGAGATGGAGGACGAGCTGGTCAAAGAGCGCTCCAATCTGGCCCGCTTCCTCGCCAGCCAGAAAGAGATTGGCCGTCAGGTCGCCCGTCATCAGGAGCGGGTCGATGAGTGGCAGGCCAAGGCCGAGCTGGCCCTGACCAAGGGGCGTGAAGATCTGGCCCGCGCCGCCCTTATCGAGAAGAAGAAACAGAGCGAGTTGTCAGAGACCCTCTACCGCGAGCAGCAGGCGGTCGACAGCGGCATCGAGAAGCTGGGTGAAGAGATCCGCCAGCTCGAAGCCAAGCTGGAAGATGCCCGTGCCCGCCAGAAAGCGATGGCCATTCGCAGCGAAGCGGCCAGTAGCCGTCTCAACGTGCAGAGCCAGGTTGCCCGTGGTGACAGTCAGGCGGTGGTGAGCAAGTTCGAGCGGATGGAGCGTCGCATCGACGAGATGGAGGCTCGCGCCGATCTGGGTCAGTCTGACAAGGCGCTGGCGCAGCAGTTTGCCGAACTGGAAGTGGACGATCAGATAAGCAAAGAGCTTGAGGCGATGCGCCAAAAGCTGGGTCAGCGTGATGGCCAGCAGGGGGAGTAAGCGATGGAGAGTCTGCTGGGTGTATTGATGGTTCCCATGGTGGTCTTCATGGTGGTGGTGGCACCCATCTGGCTGGTGCTGCACTACCGGGCCAAGGGGCGCATCGGCGCCGGTCTTGCCGATAGCGAGCGGGAACAGCTGCAAGGGTTGCTGGCCCGTACCGAAAAGATGCAGGAGCGAGTCGGTGCGCTGGAGTCGATTCTGGATGCGGAAGTGCCCGGTTGGAGGAACAAGGTATGAGCAGTACAAGTCGTGAGGGGCGCAACCTCTATCGCGATCCCCGGCAGGGTAAGATTGCCGGAGTTTGCGCCGGTTTGGCAGAGTATTTCGGGGTAGAGACCTGGATCGTGCGGCTGCTCGCCATCAGCGGCCTTATCTTCGCCGGGTTCATCACCTTCACCGCTTACATTGCCGCCTGGTTCTTGCTCGACAAAAAGCCGGTCACCCTCTATTCCCACGAGGATGCCGATTTTGCCGAGGTGCGGATGAAGGCGCGCAGCTGGCAGGCGGGGGTCACCCCCCAGCAGGTGCTGAGCCGTGTCGCGCAGGAACTGGATGCACTGGAGCCCAGAGTTCAGCGTATCGAGAAGCTGGTGACCTCCCGCGAGTTCACCCTGCAGCGGGAATTTCGCAAGCTGTAGTGCCTGTACGAAAGTGCCTGCCGAAGCACTCAATGTCGATGGTGGTGCCTTCAGTGATGCCCCATCATCGACGCCACTCAGGCTGATTGACCATCCCGATGCGGATAGCCAGTTTGCCTTGTCGCACGGCCAATCACGCCGGATGCAACCACCAAGGGAGAACGGGTCAAGCCTTGATACTCAATAAACTGGAACAGAAGTTGACTCGCCTGCAGAGCAAGGCGAACGACGTGGTGAACCGGGTGCGGGATCGCCATATCCGGCTGGCGGTAACCGGCCTCTCTCGCAGCGGCAAGACCGCCTTTATCACGGCGCTGGTCAACCAGCTGGAACATGCGGCCATCGATGGCCGCCTGCCCCTGTGGGATGCCCTGCGTCAGGGGCGCATCCTCGGTGCCCGCCGGGTGCCGCAGCAAAATGCCCATATCCCCACCTTTGCCTACGAGCGTGGCCTCGACTCCCTGTTTGGCGATCCGCCTGCCTGGCCTGAGCCCACCCGCGGCGTGGCGGAAGTGCGCCTCGAAATTCGCTACCGCACCCGTCACCCCCTGCGCAAGCACCTGGGTGAGATCTCCACCCTCTACGTGGATCTGGTGGACTACCCCGGGGAGTGGCTGCTCGACTTGCCGCTCCTTGAGATGAGCTACGAGCAGTGGAGCGAACAGGTGCGCGAGCAGCTGAGCCGCCCCGAGCTGCAGGCGCTCGCCGCCAGCTGGCTGACCCCCGGGTGGCAGGCAACGCAACCTTTTGCCGAGCGACCGGTGGCAGAGCTGGCCGAGCGCTACACCGCCTATCTGCACGCCTGCAAACAGGAGCTGGGGCTACACCTCATTCAGCCCGGCCGCTTCGTCTTGCCGGGGGAGTATGCCGGAGCCCCCATGCTGCAATTTGTCCCCTGGGTGTGGGAGATGCCTGCCGGCGAGCCTGCCGATGGCACCCTCTACGCCACCCTCAGGCAGCGCTTCGAGCAGTACAAGCAGCATCTGGTGCAGGGTTTTTATGAGCAGCACTTTGCCGGCTTTGATCGCCAGATCGTGCTGGTGGATTGCCTGCAGCCCCTCAACGCAGGAGCGGCCAGCTTTGGCGATATGCAGCAGGCCATCGCCCGCATCATGGAGAGCTTTGCCTACGGCAAGAGCAACTGGTGGCGGCGACTCTTCTCGCCCCGTATCGACAAGCTGCTGTTTGTGGCGAGCAAGGCCGATCACGTCACCCCCGAGCAGCATGGGCCCATGGTCTCCCTGCTCCAGCATCTGGTGCGCAGCGGCCGCGGCCAGGCCCGCTTTGAGGGGATCACCACCGAGTGTCTGGCGCTCGCCGCCATCAAGGCGACCGAGGTGGGCAAGGGGGTGGCCAATGGCCGCGAGTTCCCTGCCATCCGTGGCACCAGCCTTGAGGGTGAGCCGCTGCTGCTGTTCCCGGGGGAGGTGCCGCCCCATATTCCGCCTGCGCAGTGGTGGAACAGTCAGGGCTTTGATTTTCAGGCGTTTCGCCCCATGCCCATGAGCGCCCATCAGGCGCTGCCCCATATCCGGCTCGATGCGGCGCTGGAGTTTCTGCTCGGGGATCACCTCGAATAACGGTGTGCGGTCTTGGCACCTGAGCCGAAGGCTGCGCACAGGAGAACAATGCGATGAACGATCAGATAAAAGAGCGGCCACCGTTGCAGGGCAAGGTGATCCTTGAGCCTGCCTTGACGGTGGCCAGTGACGAGCGCCCGCCCGCACCGGCCCAGCGGCTGGAGGAGGCGAGCTTCGAGCGCCTCGACGAGCTGGACGATTTCACCGAGGTGGAGAGCGCCCTCGTCATCAAACCGCGTCGCCGTCATCGGCTACTGGCGTGGGGGCTGGGGGCGGTCGGTCTGCTCTCGTTGGGCCAGTATGGCGCCTTTCTTTACGATCAATTTCTCACCACCCCGCTCTGGGGCAGCGCCTGGCTGACGGCCTCGGCGTTGGTGGCGGCGGGGACCGCCAGCGTGGTGGGGCGCGAGTGGCTGCGGCTGCGCACCCTCAAGCGGCGTCAGGATGTGCGCTCGCGCGCAGAAGATCTGCTGGCCCATCAGGGGGTCGGCCAGGGCCAGGCCTTCTGCGAAGGGTTGGCGGTCAAAAGTGGCGACAAGGGGCGTGAGGGGTATCAGACCTGGCTGGCCCAGCTCGACGAGAGCCACAGCGATCGGGAGGTGCTGACCCTCTACAGCCAGCTGGTACTCGGCGAGCGTGACAAGCTGGCGCAGGCGCGGGTGGCCAAATGGTCGGGGGAGGCCGCTGTGCTGGTGGCGCTGAGCCCGCTCGCCACCGTCGACATGATGCTGATGCTGTGGCGCAACCTGCGGATGATCGAGGACATCGCCGATGTCTATGCCATCGAACTTGGCTACTGGAGCCGCATACGCCTAATCCGTCAGGTGTTTCGCAACATGCTTTACGCCGGTGCCACCGAGCTGGTGACCGAGGTGGGGATGGACTTGCTGGGGGCCGAGCTTACCGCCAAGCTCTCTGCCCGCGCGGCGCAAGGGGTGGGGGCGGGCCTGCTCACCGCTCGCCTTGGCCTGCGCACCATAGAGGCGTGCCGCCCGCTGCCCTGGTGTGCGGACGAGAAGCCAAAACTGGGCGAGCTGCGCAAGCGGCTGGTGGGTCAGCTGGCCGGTTATCTCAAGGGGACGAGCTAACCCCGGATCGGAGCTCGGCAGTTGGCGCATCCTGATGGGGCCCGGTATGTCGAGGATTTACATTGTTTTACTGGTGAAACGCGCATCCACTTTTTTCGGCGTTTTTTGCAACAATCTGCGCCGGGTGGATGGGCTATCACGGTATAACGCGGGCAACGGGCTTGCTCCGCTTTTATCCCGTCTCCTTCAGGGATGAGGCTTACAAGGGGTACCAAGGGTTTGGCTCACTCTGAATGAGTCAGCTCGCCATCAGGCTTGAATGTCACATTTTATTTACATATCTCGCCAGCAGCCGACCACCGGGTCAGCTGCTTTTTTTGTTGCCGGTTCGTTACAGTGATCCTATGACCCAATGGCAAGGCGCCTCAACCGGCGCAGAGGATGGAACCGCTTATGGCAACCCTTTATACCGCTCACCAGCCGGATGCCCGGGGGATGATCCACTACTCGGCCGAAGAGCACGGCACCTGGCAGATCCTGATCGAACGCCAGCTGGCTGCGCTTGAAGGCAAAGCGTGTGACGAGTATCTGGCGGGCCTTGAAAGACTGACGTTGCCGCGAGATCGCATCCCCCAGCTGGCGGAGCTCAACGAGGTATTGCTGGCGACCACCGGCTGGTCGGTGGCAGCCGTGCCTGCGCTTATCTCGTTTGACCGCTTCTTTGCCCTGCTGGCCAACCGCCAGTTCCCGGTCGCCACCTTTATCCGACGCCGCGACGAGCTCGACTACCTGCAGGAGCCCGATATCTTTCACGAGATCTTTGGCCACTGCGCCATGCTGACCAATCCCGCCTTTGCCCACTTTACCCACCTCTATGGCCAGCTTGGCCAGCAGGCGAGCAAGGAGGAGCGGGTCTTTCTGGCCCGCCTCTACTGGTTCACCGTGGAGTTTGGCCTCCTGGCCACGGCGGACGGGCTGCGTATCTACGGCGGCGGCATTCTCTCCTCCATCGGCGAGACGGCCTATGCCCTCTCCGGCAAGCCGCTGCTGCAACCCTTCGATCTGCTGGAGGTGCTGCGCACCCCCTATCGCATCGACATCATGCAGCCCACCTACTTTGTGCTGCCCGAGCTCGATGCCCTCTACCGGCTGGGGGAGGCGGAGATCATGAGCGGGGTGGCGCAGGCGCGCCAGCTTGGTCTGCATGCGCCGCGCTTTGAACCGGTTGCAGGCAAGCAGGCGAGTTGAGTTATCCGTTATTTCACATCAGATATTGCACATTCAGAACAGAGGAGAGACCCATGTCCGAACTGGCCAGCCAGCAGTGTGAAGCGTGCCGCGCCGATGCTCCCAAGGTGAGCGATGAGGAGCTGCGCGAGTTGATGCAGCTTATCCCCGACTGGCAGCCGCTGGTGGTGGCGGGGGCGTTGCAGCTGCGGCGGGAATTTGCCTTTCGCAACTTCAAGGAGGCGCTGGCGTTTACCAACCGCCTGGGGGAGCTGGCGGAGGCGGAGTTCCACCATCCGGCCATTTTGACCGAGTGGGGCAAGGTAACGGTCAGCTGGTGGACTCACAAGATCGGTGGGCTGCACCGCAACGACTTCATCATGGCGGCACGTACCGACCAGCTACTCAAATAAGCGGCAACAACTGACTCGGGCCTGCCCGGCGAAAGCGGGGCAGGCCCGCATTTTTGTGGGCTAGCGCTCGCACTGGGGGGATCGAGTCTGTATTATCCGCTCATTCATAGAGTTAGCTAGGAAGTGTGTCCCGAATGCGTCTTGAAGTCAGCTGTGAAGACCGCCTGGGCCTGACCCGGGAACTGCTCGACCGCCTGGTGGAGCACAATATCGATCTGCGCGGCATCGAAATCGATACCTCAGGCATCATCTATCTCAACTTTCCCGAGCTGGAGTTCAGCGATTTTCAGCATCTGATGCCGGAGATCCGCCGCATTCCCGGCGTCTATGACGTCAAGACCATCCCCTACATGCCCTCCGAGCGGGAGCACCACGAGATTGAGGCGCTGCTCAAGGCGCTGCCGGATCTGGTCTTCTCGCTCGATGCCAAGGGCAAGGTGACCCAGGCCAACCAGTCGGCCCTCACCACCCTCGGCTTGCCGGTGGAGGAGGTGCGCGGCGTGGCGCTCGGCTCGCTGGTCAAGGGCTTCTCCTTCAGCCGCTGGCTGGAAGCGAGCGACATCCGGCCACAAACCTGCAAACTCAGCTTCAATGGCGAAGAGTATCTGGCGGATCTGCTGCCGCTCTTTGTCGATGAACAGAAGGGTAAGCAAGCGCTGGCGGGGGCCGTGGTGGTGCTCAAATCGGCCCGTCGGGTTGGTCTGCACTTCAGCGCGCTCCACGCGGTGGAGGCGGAGGGGTTCGAGCATCTGCAGGGTGAGAGCCCCAAGATGAAAGAGGTGCTGGCGCAGGCGCGCAAGCTGGCGATGCAGGACGCGCCGCTGCTCATCGTCGGCGAGACCGGTACCGGCAAGGAGCTGCTGGCCCGTGCCTGTCACGCTGCCAGCCTGCGATCCAGCCACCCCTTCATGGCCCTCAACTGCGCCGCCATGCCGGATAACGTGGCCGAGAGCGAGCTGTTCGGCTATGCCCCCGGCGCCTTTGGCAACAATACCGAGGGCAAGCGCGGCGTGCTGGAGCTGGCGAGCGGCGGCACCCTGATGCTGGACGAGATCGGCGACATGTCGCCCCATCTGCAGACCAAGTTCTTGCGGGTGCTGCAAGATGGCGTGTTCCGCCGGGTCGGTGACGAGCAGGAGGTGAAGGTCAATGTGCGCTTTATCTGCACTACCCAGAAACAGCTGCTCGATCTGGTCAACGATGGCTCCTTCCGTGAGGATCTTTACTACCGTCTCAACGTGCTGAGTCTGGCGCTGCCGCCGCTGCGCGAGCGCAAGGCGGATGTCATGGTGCTGGCCCAGCAGTTTGTCTCGCGCTTTGCCAGCGAACTGCAGCGTCCGCGCCCGCGTTTTACCCGCAACATGGCCGACTATCTGACTGCTTATCGTTGGCCGGGCAACGTGCGCCAGCTGCGCAACTGCCTCTATCGCGCCATGACGCTGCTGGAGGGGGACGAGCTTGGTCCCGAGCAGATCGATCTGCCGGTAGCGGCTGATACGGCACCGCTTATCGACGAGTGGTTCGAGGGCAACCTCGACGATGCGGTGAAGCGCTTCGAGAGCCAGCTGCTGGCACGGCTCTATCCGGCGTTTCCCTCGACTCGCCAGCTCGCCAAACGACTGGGTGTGTCGCACACCGCCATCGCCAACAAATTGCGGGAGTACGGGATCAGCAAAAAGTGATACCCTGTCCGTTGAGGTGAACAGAGAGCCCGTTGCAAAACGGGCTCTCTGTTTTTATTTACAGCTCTGTCAGCTGAGTCTCACGTCAAGGCTTGTCAGGCTGTTGTCCGGCCACTTACTATCTGAGTTCATGTACCCGAACCGCGCTGCTGCGGTGTTGTAGAGGCGCCTATCCCCTGATCATGTCGTCACACTTCTCATTTCGACTCGTCGTTGCGTTGCTGGTGCTATTGCCCGGGCTGGTTTGCTCCCGTGCCGCGCTTGCCGACGCTCAGACCACTGCAGAGAGCCGGGCCAATGCGGTCAAGGAGCTGGTGCTCGATATTCTGAGCTACACCCGCTGGCCAAAGGAGCCGCCGGTGCTGCATCTGTGCATCGCCGCGCCCACTGAATATGCCGGTGTGCTCTCCACCATTACCCGGCAGGGCAACGGCCGGCCGGTGCAGGTCAATCGCTATGAGGTGACGGATCCGGCCATTGCCGGCCAGTGCCATGTGCTCTATCTGGGGGTGATGGACGAGTCAACCCGGCTGGCGCTCTTCTCCCGTTTGAAGGGGCATCCCGTGCTCAGCATCAGTGAGCAGAACCCGGAGTGCAGCAGCAGTCCCGTCTTCTGTCTGCAGCCGGACAGTCGTAGCGGGCGGTTGCGTTTCAAAGTGAATCTGGATGCGCTGGCGCTCAGCGGTGTGCGGGTGCATCCGGCCGTGCTCAAGCTGGCCATGGCTGATCGGGGTGTGCCATGACGCCATCGTCCGATCGTCATGACGCGCGGCTGACCCTGCGCCAAAGTCTGGGGCGTACCCATCTGGTGACCGCCTTTACCTCGGCTTGCGTGGCGGGGATCCTGCTGACCCTGACCGCCCTGCTGGTGATGCGTTTTTACGCCGACCACAATCTGGAGCTGGTGGCACGCGCCATCAGCTATACCACGGAAGCGGCGGTGGTGTTTCAGGACGAAGAGGCGGCGGGTGAGGCGCTGCGGGCCATTGCCGAGCGCGAGGAGGTGGCCGAGGCGCGCATCTATCTGCCCGATGGCAAGTTGCTGACCAGCTGGTCGCGCACCATGAACACCCCGATCGCCGAGCTGGAGGGTTATCTTGCCCAGTTGATCCTGCCCGGGCCGGTGCGTGAGCCCATGCTGCGTGGCAGTGAAAAGATCGGCGAGGTCGAGCTGATCGGCCATGGCGAGTCGCTGCTGATCTTCCTGATTGCGGTGCTGCTGGTGATGCTGATATGCCTGCTCTTGAGCGCCATGGGGGCCCTTTACGTGGCGGGGCGGATGCAGGTCTCCATCATTGGCCCCCTGCGAGAGCTGGCCCGAGTGGCCCACTCGGTGCGCCGCCAGCGAACTCTGGGGATGCGGGCACCGCCCGCCGGTATTGTCGAGCTCAACGAGCTGGGGGATGACTTCAACTCCCTGCTTGACGAGTTGCAGGCGTGGCAAGCCCATCAGGCGCGGGAAAATGCCAGCCTGCTTCATCAGGCCACCCACGATGTGTTGACCGGATTGCCCAACAGGGTCTTGTTTGACGCCAGGCTGGCACAGGCGATCACCGAGGCTGAACAGGGTGAGGGGGACTTTGCGCTGCTTTACCTCGATTGCGATCGCTTCAAACAGATTAACGATACCCTGGGCCATAACGCCGGTGACGATGTGCTGATCACCCTGGCAAGGCGGGTGGAGCATCAGCTGCGGCCGCAGGATCTGGTGTGCCGTCTGGGGGGGGATGAGTTCGCTATCCTGCTGAGCCCTGTGCATCTGCAACAGGATGTGGAGGAGGTGATCAACCGCATCCAGCAGGCGATGAGTGAACCCGTGGTATTGCGGGATGGGCAGCAACTGGTGGCTGGGATCAGCATCGGTTATGCCATTCATCAATCCGGGGTCAGTGCCAGCGAGCTGTGCGAGCTGTCAGACAAAGCCATGTATTTGGCAAAACGTGCGCGCCGCGAGGAGGTGGATGCCACCGAACCGGCGTGAATTGATGTCGTTAAGGAGACATAACAATGAAAATATCCCTCTCCCTCAAGACCTTGCTGCTGGGGTTGATCTTCTCTCTGCTGGCAGGTTGTCAGAGTGCCCCGAAGGGGCTCACCCCTGAACAGCTGGCGGTATTGAAGGAGCAAGGTTTTTATCTGACCGACGAGGGTTGGACGCTGGATCTGGCCAACCGGGTGTTGTTTGCCAACAACGTCGGGGAGCTCAATCCCCAAACCCGTCAGACCGTGGAAAAGCTGGGCAAAGCCTTGCTTGGGGTAGGGCTCGACAAGGCGCGGGTTGACGGTCACACCGACAACACCGGCGAGAGCAGCTACAACCAGCAACTCTCCCTGAAGCGGGCCCAGTCGGTGGCGGATGTGCTCGTCTCGGTCGGGATGAAGCCAGCCAACCTGGAGGTCCGTGGTCGCGGCGAAACCGCGCCGGTGGCGGACAACAAGAGTGCTGCCGGACGGGCCGAAAATCGCCGGGTGGCCATCGTTATCGCCAACCAGTAAGCGACTGTCCCGCCAAGCGTGCCGTGTGCATAGCAAAAGAGCGCCAAAGAGGCGCTCTTTTTGATCCGGCCGGCGAGCTTATGATTCGCTCTGCTCGTTGGCGTCGGTGTGCTTGCGCAGGCGGATGTTGATCATCTCCACCACCAGCGAGAAGGCCATGGCGAAGTAGATGTAACCCTTCGGAATGTGCAGATCCATCCCCTCCGCCATCAGGGCGAAGCCGACCAGGGTGAGGAAGGAGAGGGCCAGCATCTTGATGGTAGGGTGGTTATCGACGAAATCGCCGATCGCCTTGGCGGCAAACATCATGATAAAGACGGCGATCATGATGGCCAGCACCATGACAGGAACGTGATCAGCCATGCCGACGGCGGTGATCACCGAATCCAGACTAAAGACGATGTCGAGAATGGCGATCTGGATCAGGGTGCTGATAAAACCGGAGGCCGCTCCTGCGACCTTTTCCGGCTCTGCCGCCCCCTCAAGGGTGGCGTGGATCTCCAGCACGCTCTTGCCGATCAGGAACAGACCCCCCAGCAGCAGGATGAGATCGCGGCCCGAGATGGCCTCGCCCAGCACGGTAAAGAGCGGAGCCGTGAGACGCATGACCCAGGCCAGCGAGAGCAGCAGCAGGATGCGGGTACCCATGGCGAGGGCCAGACCCAGAATGCGGGCGCGCTGGCGCTGTGCCTCGGGCAGACGGCCGACCAGAATGGAGATAAAGATGATGTTATCGATGCCCAGCACGATCTCGAGCAGGGTCAGGGTGGCGAGCGCCACCCAGGCAGAGGGATCCAGAACCCATTCCAGCATGATTGAACCTTGGTTGAAAAAAAGAAGCGGAACATTTTAGCAGGGGGGAACCGCTTGTCCCAGTGGGGCGAAAAGATAAAAATGGTCGCCATCGCAAGGGAGGAGTGCATGTTTCGATTAGGGCTCATCATAAATCCGGTCGCCGGAATTGGCGGCGCAGTAGCGCTCAAGGGGAGTGACGGCGTAGTGGCCGAGGCGCTGGCTCGCGGCGCTGTGCCCAAAGCGCAGGAGCGCACCCGTCAGGCTCTGCTGCCGCTGTGTGAAGTGACTGCGCCGTTCGAGCTGCTGACGGTGGCTGGCGACATGGGGGAGCAGGTGGTGCGTGAACTGGGCTTGCCGCATCGCATCGTCTATCAACCGGCCGGGGAGCGTACCTCTGCCGCCGATACCCGCCATGCGGCAGAGCGGATGCGGGATGCGGGCGTCGATCTGCTGCTGTTTGCCGGTGGCGATGGCACGGCGCGGGACATCTGTGCCGCGGTGGGGGAGTCCTGCCATGTGCTGGGGATCCCGGCTGGCTGCAAGATCCACTCCGGCGTCTACGGGGTGACGCCCGCCGCCAGCGGGCGGGTGGCGGCGCGGATGATCGCAGGTGAACTGCTCAGCCTTATCGATGCCGAGGTGCGCGATATCGACGAAGAGGCGTTTCGCGCCGGCAAGGTGCGGGCTCGTCACTATGGCCAGCTGCTGGTGCCCGGCGATCTGCGGTACGTGCAGGCGGTCAAGCAGGGAGGGCGGGAGTCCGAAGAGCTGGTGCTGGCGGATCTGGCGGCCGGCGTGGTCGAGCAGATGGAGTCAGATACCCTCTATCTGATGGGCTCTGGCAGCACGGTGGCTGCCTGCATGGCTGAGCTCGGTCTGGAAAATACGTTGCTCGGTGTGGATCTGGTGGAAAATGGCAGGCTTATCGGGCAGGATCTCAGCGCCGCCGAGATCCTGACCCGGATCCGTGGCCGTCGCTGCCGGCTGATCATTACCCTGATTGGCGGACAGGGACATCTGTTCGGGCGCGGAAATCAGCAATTGAGTCCTGAGGTGATTCGGAGTGTCGGGCTGGAGAACATCCAGGTGCTGGCAACCAAGAGCAAGCTGGCTTCCCTGCAGGGGAGACCACTCCTGGTCGATACCGATGAGCCTGAATTGAACCGGGCGTTGAGTGGTTATCTGCGCATAACCACGGGATACAAGGATCAGGTCATCTACCCGGTGGCCAGCCCGGAATAGGACGCCATGGAAGCTGCTGGCCTGGCGCCAGAGAGCTGCATTCAACCCGAGTGCGGTTCCATACCCCCGAATTATTTGCCGCAAATGAGGCTGCGTTACATGACGATTCACGATTTTGAGCACAAGTTGTTGGGACTGATCGACGGCATGGTTGCTACTGCGAGCGAAGATGAACTCTTTGCCGGTGGTTACCTGCGAGGCCATATTTCGCTGGCGGTCGCCCGTGCCGAGCTGGAGGGCAAGACCCTGGTGCGGGATGTCAAAAGCTATGTGTTGCGCAGCCTCAACGAGGCGATTTTGCAAGGCGAGCTCTCCGAGCAGGACGAGCAGCTGGTGCAAGCGATGTGGATTCGTTTGCAACAACAGGCAGAAGCTTGATCGGATACACATTTCAAACTGAAGTTTGAGTTTATTCTTCCCTGAAGTTAGTGAAAGGTTAATAATAAGTTTCGCCTTTTGTTTCAGGGATTAAACTATGGCTTCAGCCTCACGTATTGCCAAAAAACTGCCGCTCGAGATGCTCTATCACTGGGAGCGGCAGTGTCCTGATCGAACCTATCTGCGTCAAACCATCAACCGCGAATATGTCGATTTCACCTGGGGTGAAGTGGCCGATGAAGCGCGGCGCATGGTGACGGCCCTGCGTCATCTGGGGCTGGTTGCCGGCGATAAAGTGGCGCTGCTCTCCAAGAATTGCGCCCAGTGGTTTATCGCCGATCTGGCAATGCAGATGGGGCAGTACGTGAGCGTGCCCATCTACCCGACCGCCAACGTCGATACCATCGAATATGTGCTGCGCCACAGCGAGGCCAAGGCGATCTTCGTTGGCAAGCTCGATGACTGGAAGAGTCAGGAGGCGGGGGTGCCTGCCGATCTGCTGCGCATCGCCTTCCCCTATGACACCATGCCGGCCAGCTACCAGTGGGATGATCTGCTGGAAACACATGAGCCCATCCCCGACAGCCCGGTGCAGGAGCCCGATTCCCTGCTGAGCCTGGTCTATACCTCCGGTAGTACCGGCAAGCCGAAAGGGGCCATGCTGACCGTCGAACGTTATGCGTGGTCGTGCGAGAAGCTGGTGGAGACGGTGAACCTGACCCAGGCTGATCGCGGTTTCTCCTACCTGCCGCTCGCCCACATCACCGAGCGGGTCTACATCTACGGCGGCAGCCTGTTTGGCGGCGCCACCATCGCCTTCCCCGAATCCCTCGACACCTTCGTCGAGGACGTCAAGCGCTGCCGTCCTACCGTATTTATCTCGGTACCGCGGCTGTGGGCCATGTTCCGCATCAAGATCCACGAGAAGCTGCCCCAGAAGAAACTCGAACTGCTGCTCAAGATCCCGCTGGTCTCCAGCCTTATCAAGAGCAAGCTGAAGAAAGGGCTGGGGCTGGATCAGGCACGGGTGTTGGGCTGCGGTTCTGCACCGGTCTCCCCTGCGCTGCTTGAGTGGTATCTGAGCATCGGTCTCAAGGTGACCGAAGCGTGGGGCATGACCGAGAACCATGCGTTTTCGACCATCAACTACCCGTTTCGCGCCGACAAGATCGGCACCGTCGGCAAGGCGGGGCCCGGGGTGACCATCAAGATCTCCGACGAGGGGGAGATCCTCTGTCGCTGCGAGGGGATGATGGTGGGTTATTACAAGGATCCCGAGCACAGTGCCGAGGCCATCGATGCCGAGGGGTGGCTCCACACCGGCGACATGGGCAAGCTGGACAAGGAGGGTTATCTCACCATCACCGGCCGGATGAAGGATGTGTTCAAGACCGCCAAGGGCAAGTATGTGGCGCCGGTGCCCATCGAAGGGATGCTGGGGCAGGAGCCCATAATCGAGCAGCTCTGCGTGATTGGTTATGGCATGCCCCAGCCTGTCGCGCTGGTGCAGCTGGCCGAGAGCGCTGCCAAAGGAAATCGGGATGAGGTCGTGGCCAGACTGGAGGCTGCGCGGGTGCGGGTTAACGATCAGCTGGAGTCCCACGCCAAGATCCGCGGCATTCTGGTGGTGAAAACCCCCTGGAATATCGAGAACGGCGTGCTGACTCCCACCATGAAGATCAAGCGCCATCTGCTGGAGCAAAAATATGCCCATGTCGGGGAGCGCTGGCCCTCATCGCAAGTGGTGGTGTGGGAGGAGTAAATCCCGCATTTGCCACATCGCGACAAACAACAACGGCCCTTGATGGGCCGTTGTTGTGTTTGGGGGTTATCACTCGCAGCTATGTGGCTAGATCTGCGCCAGCGCAGCTGCCAGATCGGCGATCAGGTCGTCCGCATCTTCCACCCCGATACTGAAGCGGATGAGGTCTTCATTGACCCCGGCGGCGAGACGGCTCGCCTCGTCCATGGCGGCGTGAGTGGTACTGGCCGGATGGCAGGCAAGACTCTCCAAATCGCCCAAGCTCACTGCCTGCACGAACAGTTGCAGGTTGTCGAGCAGGGTGGCGCAGCGTGCAAACCCTCCTTCAAGTTCAATGCTCACCATGCCGCCAAAGCCGCTGGCGAAGGCGCCGAGGGCATCATGGCCCGGATGGTTGGCAAGCCCCGGGTAGATCACCTTCTTCACCGCCGGATGGGCGGCCAGAAACTCGGCCACTTTCTGGGCATTGTGCAGGTGGGCATCCATCCGCAGCGGCAGGGTTTTGACCCCGCGCTGCAGCAGGTAGGCCTCCTGCGGGCCGATGGGGGAGCCGATATGCTTGAGGGCCACAGTGCGGATCGACTTCATCAGAGCGTGGGAGCCCGCCACCACCCCGGCGATGATGTCGCCGTGGCCGCCCAGATATTTGGTGCCGCTGTGCATCACCACGTCGACCCCGAACTCCAGCGGGCGCAGCAGGTAGGGGGTGAGGAAGGTGTTGTCACACACGGTGATGGCGCCCACCTTGCGGGCCGCTTCCACCACCAGTCGCGGATCCACCACCTTGAGGGTGGGGTTGGTCAGGGTTTCGAACAGTACCACCTTGGTGGCGGGGCGGATGTTGGCCAGCAGATCCCGATCGCTCTCGTAAGCGGTGACCTTGATGCCGGCGCGGCTGAAGGTCTGCTTGAGGAAGGCATCGGTGCCGCCGTAGAGCGGGCCGATATAGGCCACCTCATCGCCGCTGTCGGCCAACGCATACATGATGGCGCTCACCGCCGCCATGCCGCTCGCCACCACCAGTGCCTCGTCGGCCCCTTCGAGGGCTGCAAGCTTCTGCTCCAGCTCGGCGGTGGTGGGGTTGCCAAAGCGGCTGTAGATAAAGCCGGGGGCCTGACCTGCAAAGCGCTCCTTGCCCGCCTGGGCGTTGAAGTAGCTGAAGGTGCTGCTCTGGTAGAGCGGGGTGGTGAGGGCGCCGGTCTGGGGGTCGATCCGCTGGCCGCTGTGTACGCTCATGGTCTTGAATTTCATCGTGTTGCTCCGTGATGGCCAGGCTCTGGCCATGACTTGTTTTGTTGTTCGTTACATGTTGTTTTTGTCAGCGCGGGTATGTGCATGCTGCTTGTGGCTTATGCATATACCCGCCTGCGGATCTTTGCGCTGCTTAGGCCGGTACCGCTTCGCTCTCTCTGTGCGCGGGAGGCGAGCGGGTTTCACCAGCCCATAGTGACGCGCCGCCACGTCCGGGTGGGAGCGCAGCCGCCCTTTCAACACGTTCTCCCCAACCTGATAGAAGAGCGGGTTAGTCGGGTCACTCTCCGGCCCTTTCGCCTGCGCTGCAAGCGCGGGGGAGAGGCTGAGCAGCGGCACGGTGGCATCGAGCCGCGCCGCCATAAAGAAGGCGCAGGATAGGCGCGAGACGCCGGGCGGCGGGCTTACCACCCGATGCAGGGTCGCCTTGAGATAGCCGTTGGAGGCCAGCTCCAGCAGCTCGCCGATATTGACCACCAGTGCTCCCTGCAGAGGGGGCGCGGAGATCCAGCCGTTGGCCGTCTCGACCTCAAGCCCCGAATGATTGTCCTGCATCACCAGCGTCAGGTAGCCGGGATCCTTGTGGGCGCCGACCCCCTGACTGCTGCCGCCCGCCTCTTGCCCCGGGTAGTGAATGAGCTTCATGTGCTGGTAGGGGGCGCCGCGGATGCTGTCGTCAAACACGTTGGCCGGTTGCTCCAGCACTTCGGCAAAAGCGGCCAGCAGGGTGAGGGTGATGTCGCTCAGCCGCTCCTGCCACGCCAGCAGATGGGCTTTCATCTCTGGCAGGGCGATTGGCCACTGGTTGGGGCCGATCAGCCGCTGCCAGGGTTCACGGATCAGGGCTGCAGGCAGGGCTTGCGCCTCGTTCATGATATCGAACTGCTCCCGCAGGTCCGGCCGCTGGCGGGTCAGCTCGGCACCGACCCGGTTGTAGCCGCGAAAGTGGGGGCTGTTGACCATCTGCACCGCCAGCTTCTCCTGCTCCGGCAGGGCAAAGAAGCGCTCTGCCAGCGCAAGGGTCTCTCGCTGCTCGGCGTCACTCAGGCCATGTCCTGTCAGATAGAAAAAGCCGACGTCGCGGGCGGCCGCGGCCAGCCTGGCCAACATAGGGCGACGCAGGTCGGGTGCCCCGTTGAGGGCAGCCAGATCGATGATCGGCAGTGGTGAATGTTCCATGTGCACCTCCTCACTCTTTCGTTATCTCTGGTGCCATCTCTTCTGCTGCCTCTGGTGCGGGCAGGTCTGATGAGCGGCAAACGGGATGGCGCGACAGTGTGGCGGTATGCGCTGCGGTGTGGCGCCATCTGGGATGAAGGGGATGCTACTGTTCGGTGTTATAAGACGGAAACAACAAATTATTCTTAGTTATATACAAAATTCGAAATGGAATTCGGTGCATGATGGGCTGACGGGTTTTTGCGCAGCCATTGCGGGGTAAAGGGGAAATGTTGAGGGGGAGAGTGATAAGCAGAGGCAAGCTACCAGCGGCAATAATGACCAAAACAGAAAATGGCCAAAACAGAAGGGAGGCGGATGCCTCCCTTCTGTTTACGCGGGTTATTACCTGACTGAGAGGCAGGCGAGTGACCGCGCATTCTGGCCTTAACCGTTTGCAGGCTCTCAGTAACCCAGGGTAAAGCGCTGGCGCAGGTGAGCCGGTTTTTCCACCTCGTTCAGCACGCCGTCGGCCAGATCACCGACGGTGATCCCGGCAGGCTGTTCGCCACTAAAGAGCACCTGATCGCCACCAATCCGATAGCCGCCGCGCTTCTCGCCCAGCTCCAGGAACACCGGGGGAGAGACAAAGCGCCAGTCGAGAGCGGTTTCACGGCGCAGGGCGGTGAGACCGTCGCGGGCCGCCAGTGCCCCCTGTTTCCACTCGGCCGGGAACTCCGGGGTATCCACCAGTTGCACGCCGGGGGCGACCTCCAGACTGCCGGCGCCACCTACTACCAGCAGCCAGCTGTTGGCCGCTTTGACTGCTGCGACAATCGCGTTGGCTCCCTTGAGGTACTGGTCGTAGATATCCGGTGTGGTCCAGCC
The DNA here is from genome assembly GCF_038739615.1 of Aeromonas sp. SER. Classification (NCBI taxonomy): domain Bacteria; kingdom Pseudomonadati; phylum Pseudomonadota; class Gammaproteobacteria; order Aeromonadales; family Aeromonadaceae; genus Aeromonas; species Aeromonas sp. SER. The sequence continues at coordinate 35,229 of NZ_JBCGFC010000020.1, forward strand.
CGGGTTGTAGGCGCTGATCACTCGATCGTGCCCCTGGAGCACCTCGGCCAATGCCTGCGGGTTTTGGGCATCCACCGCCACGGCGGAGACCTGCGGATGGGCGGCCACCTTGCTGACATCGCGGACGATGGCGGTGACGTGATGGCCACGGCTGATGGCCTCGTTCAGGATGGCTGAACCGACAAAACCGCTGGCACCGATCAGGGCAATCTTCATGGGGAACTCTCCTTCACTGTTGGAATGGGGCTATCCTACGCCGCCATTTATGATTTAATAATCACCTCAAAAATGTATTCACTTATAAGCTGGATTTAATAATGGAGCAGCTCAGACGTTACGCCATCTTCGCCGCCGTGGTGGAAGCGGGCAGCATGACAGGGGCGGCCAAATCCCTCGGCATGACCCCCTCTGCCGTCAGTCAGCATATCAGCCAGCTGGAGAGCCTGCTCGGGCTGCCCCTGCTCCATCGCTCCACCCGTCGTCTCAGTCTGACCGAGGCGGGAGAGGTGGTGTGGCAAGGGTGCCGGGCGTTGCAGCAGACCCTGAACGAGACCGAGCTGCGCCTCTCGGAGGTGCGCGACGCCCTGCTCGGGGAAGTGCGGATCACCGCCCCGGTTGGAATGGCGGGCCAACCGCTGGCTCTGGCCCTCTCGCCGCTGTTGCAGGCCCACCCCGGCCTCACCATCCAGATCATCGCCGACGACGAGAAACGGGATCTGATTGCCGAGCGGATCGACGTGGCACTGCGGGTCGGTAGCCTGCCCGACTCGACTTTGGTGGCCCGCAAACTGGGGCAAACCCGGATGTTGCTCTGCGCCGCCCCCGCCTATCTGGCGCGCAAGGGGACGCCGCGCACGCCCGCCGATCTGGCCACCCACGACTGGCTCTGCGGCGACATGCTGGGCAACGGTTTGCTGCTGCTTGACGAGAAGGGGGGCGAGCACAGGGTGAGGTTCAAGGCCAAGGTGCTATGTAACAACGTGTTGCCCCTGCGCCAGTTTGCGCTGGCGGGGCAGGGGATCTCGCTGCAACCCGAGGGAGAAATTGGCGAGGATCTGGCGCAGGGGCGTCTGCTCGAACTGTTGCCCGGTTTTCGGGTGGCGCCGATGGAGATCCACGCCATCACGCCGCAGCGGGAGATCCCGGAGAAGGTGCGACGGGTGGTGGAGGCGCTGCGCAGCTACTTTGCAGGCGCCTCCTGACACATATCAATGCGGCTTGGCCTAGCTGTCAGTTGGGCTCTTGCCCGCCAACGAGCGGGCGGCGCCACAGATAGAGTCCGATTGCCAGCAGCAAGCCGCCCAGAAAGAGCCAGCGAGCGCTTCCCCAATGGCCGCTGTCCGTCATCAGGGCCGCCAGCAACAGGGGGCCCAGCAGCTGACCGAAGTTGGCGAGCTGGACAAAAAAGCCCTGCACGATGGCCAGTTGCACCGGCCCCTGACTCACTCCCTGCGCTGACGAGAGGATAGCTGGCGGCGCCATACCGCCCGACAGGGAGAGGACGAGGCACAATCCATAGGCCCACCACGGCGACAGGCCGGGCCAGAAGGCGAGCATGCCGCACAGCGCCATCAGGCTCAGTGCCCAGCTGATGAGCCGATCTCGCGCTACGCCCCGGCGCAGCAGCCATGCCCCCATCAGGTTGCCGGGAATATTGGCGACCACCGCCAGCGCCGAGAGCAGGGCGATCTGGCTTTGGCCAATCCCGGGAGTGCCTTGCAACATGGTCGGTAGCCAGACAAAGAGCGCCCATAGCATCAGGCTGTAGAGCGTGAACGCCAACCCGTAGCGCCAGAGTGCCTTCTGCCGGAGCACCGTGAGTTGGCGCAGCGGGTGGCCCGAGTTGATCGAGTTTTGGGGGGCCCCGACCCGCAACTTGTCTGCCGAACGACTGGCCAGCAGAAGCAGCAGGGCCGAGAGTTGCAGAGCCATCAGGAGCAGCCAGGCCAGTCGCCAGCCACCTTGCGCCGTGAGCCAGGGGGTGAGCAGCATGCCGGCCGCCGCACCAAGGGGCAGGTTGACCGCCCACAGGCTCAGGGCCAGCCGTTTGTCCTCCTCCCGGGTCACCGCCACGATAAAGGCGGGCATGGCCACCGAGACCAGCAAAAAGCCAATCCCCTCGACAATGCGCGACAGCAGCATCATGGCCAGCCCGGTGGCGGGCAGTGCCAACGCCCCGCCTGTGACGATGACCAAAAGCCCGACAACCCCGGTTTGCCGCCCACTCCAGCGAGTCAGCAACAGGCCGAGAAAGAGGCTGCAGAGGATCGCCAGCGTATTGAAAGCCGAGGCGAGATAGCTGGCTTCAACCAGTGTCAGCCCCAGCTCGCTGCGCAGTATGCCGAGCACGGCGGGCACTTTGCCGAGGCAAAGGGCACCGCTGGCACCGGCGAAAATGGCGAGGAAGACCAGAGGCCAGCGCGTGCTTTGTGGCTGGTGGCCTGCGAGCGTGTTCATGGCCGAGATTGGCCGTAGTGCAGCCACTCATCGTTGAGCTGGCCAAATTCGCCGCGCTGATAGGCATGCAGCCGATCCGCAATGGCGTCGTGGCTATTCATCACGAAGGGGCCATGTTTGACCAGGGGTTCATTGAGCGCCTGGCCTGAGAGCAGCACGAAGTGGCATGGCTCGGTGGCCTCAAGCTGCAGAGCCACCGCCTCGCCGCCGTCGGCAGAGAGGCTTACAGCCATCCCGTGACCTGCCGGGATGAGGTGCCGCTCTCCCTCAGCCTGAAAAGTCAGCGATCCGGTCAGGGGATAGATCATCGCATTCCAGCCTGCCGCCAGCAGATGGGTGAAGCGGCTACCTGGCTCGCTATTGCCATCGAGCAGGGTAAAGGGTTGGGGCAGTTCTGCCGAGTGTGGCGCCGTTATCCCGTTGCTGTGGCCTGCGACCACCCGTACTCGCACCCCTTCGCCATGAAATTCGGGGATGGTGGCAGCGGCTGCGTGGACATAGGGCGATGCCCCCTCCGGCTGCTCGGTATGCACGGCCCCGCGCCCGGCCGCCAGCCAATGCAGCGCTCCCGGTTCGATGGGGCCCTGATTGCCGAGGGAGTCGTAGTTGACGTGGGGGCTCGTCGAGTCCTCGAACAGATAGGTGACGGCAGAGATCCCGGCGTGGGGATGGGGCTCGAAGGTGGGGGCGGTCATCTGAAAGTGATCCACCATCACCACGGGGTCTATCAGACCGTTGAAAAAGTGTTCGCCAAAATGATGTGCTTCAAAGCCGCTGCCAATGCGCAGCGGTTGGCCCTTGACGGGGTCGGAGAGAGTCAGGCGTCTGGTCATCGATATAACCTCTTGAAGACAAAAGAAGCCTTCGGTCATCTGACCGAAGGCGGGGCGAGTTACGACTTCTTGGCACCCTCTTGCATCTGCCACACCAGGGTGGCGAAAGGCATGTCGAGGGCGCTGTAGACATCGTGTGCCTTGGGGTCGACGTTGCTGCGCAGCATCTCGACCGCGGCGGAGGCGTAGTCGGTGACCGGGATACCGGCCCCCAGCAAGCGTTGCAGACCTGTGGTGCGCTTGGCTTCGTTGAAGGTGCCGGAGGCGTCGAGTACCACCCGGGCATCATAGCCGGCAGCCTTGGCAGAGAGGGCCGGGAAGCTGGCGCAGATCTCGAGCGATACACCGGCGATGATCAGCTGTTTGCGGCCGGTCTTCTCAATGGCGGCGCGCACGGCGGGATCGTCCCAGGCGTTGATGACGGTGCGGTTGATCACCTTCACATCCGGCAGGGCACTGGTCAGTTCAGGCATGGTGGGGCCCCACATGCCATCGGGCATGGTGGCGGTCACGATCACCGGCACGCCGAGGGCGCGGGCGGCGTTGGCCAGCGCCACCACGTTGTGCTTGAGCTCGCCCACCGTGGTGTCGCGCACGCCGCTCAGCAAGCCGACCTGATGGTCGACCAGCAGCAGTACCGCATTGTCTCGGGAGAGCATCTCCAGATAGCGGTTGGGTGATACGGTCGGATGGCTGGCAGCCTCGGCGGCCATGGCCGGTGTCGCTGTGGTGGCCAGCGTGGCGGTCAGGGTCGCCAGACCGAGCAGGGTGGCAGAGCAGATTTGTCGCAGTTTCATGGTGAACTCCTTGTGATATCGGAACAGTCAAACGGCCCTTGCTGGTGGGGCGGATTGCCCGCGCAGCAACCGTCTGATGGGGACAGGGCCATTATGATGGCTGCAAAAATGGCGACAATCTGGTGAAATGGATTCTTATCGTTCCATCAATGGAACGATGTAAATGCACCTCACCCTGACCAAGGCTGCCCGATGACACCACTGGAACTTGATTTGAATGATCTCTATCTCTTCACCCATGTGGTGCAGCGGCAGGGATTCACTGCCGCCGCGCGGGCGCTTGGCGTGCCCAAGTCGCGGATCTCGCGCCGGATCCGGCTGCTGGAGGAACGGCTGGATACCCGTCTGCTGCAGCGTACCTCGCGTCAGCTCAGCCTGACCGATGCCGGTGAGGTGCTCTATCGTCACTGTCAGGCGATGCTGGCCGAGGCGCAGGCCGGAGAGGCGGCTGTGCGGCAACGGCAGCAGGAGCCGAGCGGTCTGGTGCGGATCAGCGTGCCCATTACCATCGCCGATGCGCTGCTCGCCCGCTTGCTGCCCGCGTTTATGGCGCAATACCCCAAGGTGAGGCTCGCCGTGCAAGCCAGCAACCGGCAGGTGGATCTGCTGGAGGAGGGGCTGGATGTGGTGATCCGCGGGGTGGCCTTCGAGCAGCCCCCCTCCAGTCTGGTGCAGGTACCGCTCTGCACGGTGCAGTGGGGCGTGCTGGCTGCCCCAACGTGGCTCTCTCGCCACGTGATGCATCCGCGCCAGCTGGAGGGAGAGGATGCCCTGCTCTTCAGCTCGCTGGAGCGTCAGGCCGATCTGTTGCGGCTGCGGCACGATAGTGGGGAGAGTGAGGAGGTGGCGGTCAATGTGCTGTTGCGCAGCGACAATATGCAAACCCTCAAGCAGGCGGCGCTGGCGGGGCTAGGAATGGTGGGCTTGCCACTTTACGCCTGCGTGAATGAGCTGGCGGATGGGCGGCTGCAACAACTGTTGCCCGAGTGGCGTCCCAAAGATGGCAAGCTGGTGATGCTCTATCCCGCGCGGCGCGGTTTGTCACCGGCGGTCAGGGCCCTCATCGATTTTATCAAGGCGCAGTTGCCTGCACTGCTGGCAGAGGTCGGCCAGCCCCGCTGAAGGGGTTATCCCTCCATCTTGGTGCGAATGCGCTCGAACAGGCTCTGCAGGCAGGCTTGATCCCGATCGGCGGCCCGCACCGCGCCGTACATATGGCGACGGATACCGCTGCCGAGGGGGCGGGCGCAGAGCATCCCCTGTCTGACAAACTCGTCGCTGGCCCAGCGTGGCAGGGCGGCGACGCCGAGGCCAGCTGCGGCCATCTGCAGCATCACCGAGGTGTTGTCCACCGGCTTGCAACGGGCGGGCTCCACCCCGGCGGGTTGCAAAAAGCGGCTGAAGATATCCATGCGGCTGCGCTCCACCGGATAGACCAGCAGCACCTCCGCCCCCAGATCGCCCGGCTCGATGCGGCTCTGGTAGCAGAGGGGGTGATCCGGCGCCATCACCAGAGTCAGATCGAAGGAAAACAGCGGCTCGAAGTGGAGATCGCCGCGGGCCTGCACGTCCGAGGTGAGCAGCAGGTCGAGCTGACCGCCGAGCAGGGCATTGATGGCATCAAAACCCGGCACCGACTCCACCTCCAGATCCACCCCTGGCCACTGGCGGCGAAATTCCGGCAACAGCGGGAGCAGCCACTGGATGCAGCTGTGGCAATCAAGCGCCAGATGCAGCCTGCCCGCATCGCCGCTCTGCAGGGCTTGCAGCTGTTTCTCGGTCTGGGCCAGAGCGGGCAGTACCTGACGGGCGAGGGCGAGCAGCTGGCTGCCGGCTGTGGTCAGCACCAGCGGACGGCTTTTGCGCAGGTAAAGCTCCAGATTGAGGCGGGTCTCCAGCTCTTTGAGCTGGTGGGAGAGGGCGGACTGGGTGAGGTTGAGGGTCAGCGCCGCACCGGCCAGCGAGCCCTGTTCGGCCAGTGCGGTCAATGTTTTCAAGTGTTTGATCTCTATCCCTGCATTGCTTGGCACTGCCATAAGATGGCTCCTTGTGAGATTGCGTATGGCGCTGATGTTGCGGTCGGCGGTGGCCTGCTGCGCTTCTCTGTTCCGGCACTTCTTGCACTGCGCTTCTTAACACATGCAAGAACGGGCCTCTGTATCCTCGCTGTGAACCTGACAGGCGGTCAGTTGAGGATTTTTTGAGAGCCACTTGAAGAGGATTCAATAGCCAGCGTCACCTTATCTTGTCATTTTGGATGTGTAAACATCTGGATGGCTAAATCATCCAGTTTCCCATCAGATGAATGAGCATAAGGAAATGAACCTATGACACGAGCACACACCCTGGGCTTCCCCCGTATCGGCGCCAAGCGCGAGCTGAAATTTGCCCTCGAATCCTACTGGCGTGGCGAGACCACTCAGGCCGAACTCGTTGCCGTGGGCAAGACGCTGCGTGAGCGCCATTGGCAGGCCCAGCACGGCGCCGGGGTCAATCTGCTGCCGGTGGGCGACTTTGCCTGGTACGATCAGGTGCTCGGTACCAGCCTGCTGGTGGATGCAGTGCCTGCCCGCCACCGTCATGGCGAGACCGATCTCGACACCCTGTTCCGGGTGGCCCGCGGCCGTGCGCCGACCGGCCCGGCGGCGGCCGCCGCCGAGATGACCAAGTGGTTCAACACCAACTATCACTATTTGGTGCCGGAATTCAGCCGTGATCAGCGCTTCAAACTGGGCTGGAGCCAGCTGTTTGACGAGGTGGAAGAGGCCAAGGCGCTGGGGCTGCCGGTCAAGGCGGTGCTGCTGGGACCGGTCTCCTACCTCTGGCTCGGCAAGGAGAAAGAGAGCGGCTTCTCGCGCCTTGAACTGCTCGATCGCCTACTCATCGTCTATCAGGAGATCCTGGCCAAACTGGCCGCCCAAGGAGTTGAGTGGGTGCAGATCGACGAACCGGCGCTGACGCTGGACTTGCCGGACGAGTGGCGGCTGGCCTACCTCAACGCCTACGAGCGCCTCGCGGGCCCTTGCAAGCTGCTGCTCACCACCTATTTCGGTTCAGTGGCTCATCAGCGCGACATCATCACCAGCCTGAAAGTGGATGGCCTGCATCTGGATCTGGTGGCCGCCCCCGAGCAACTGGAGACCCTGGTGCCGCATCTGCCCGCCCAGTGGGTCATCTCAGCCGGGGTGATCAACGGCCGCAACGTCTGGCGTGCCAATCTGGCCAAGCTGGCGCCGACTCTGAAGGCACTGAAAGCCAAACTCGGCGAGCGGCTCTGGGTGGCCTCATCCTGCTCATTGCTGCATAGCCCGGTGGATTTGACCCTGGAGCAGGAGCTGGATCCCCAGACCCGCAGCTGGTTGGCCTTCGCCCTGCAAAAATGTTTCGAGTTGGGACTGCTCAGAGAGTATCTGGATGGGGGCGAGCTCGACAAAATCACCGCCTACAGCCAGCCCATCGTTGATCGGGAGTCCGACAGCCGGGTGCACAAGAAAGCGGTGCAGTCACGGCTCGCCAGCCTCACCAACGGCGATTTTGATCGCCACAGCCCCTATCCGGTCAGGGCCGAGCTGCAGCGCTCGGATCTCAAGCTGCCGCTGTTGCCCACCACCACCATCGGCTCCTTCCCGCAGACCTCGCAGATCCGGGTATTGCGGCAGGATTGGCGCGCCGGTCGCATCGATGACAGAGCCTACGAGGCGGGCATTAAGGCGGAGATCCGCGATGCCATCGCGCGTCAGGAGGCCATCGGGCTGGATGTGCTGGTGCACGGCGAGGCCGAGCGCAACGACATGGTGGAGTATTTCGGTGAGCTGCTGGATGGCTTTGCCATCACCCGCTTCGGCTGGGTACAGAGCTATGGCTCCCGCTGCGTCAAGCCGCCGGTGATCACCCGCGATATCGACCGCCCGACCCCCATGACGCTCGAATGGACCCGATTTGCCCAGAGCCTGACCGACAAGCCGGTGAAGGGGATGCTGACTGGCCCCGTGACTATCCTCTGCTGGTCTTTTCCGCGGGAAGACGTGAGCCGCGAGCAATCCGCCCTGCAGATTGGCCTCGCCATTCGAGACGAGGTGGCAGATCTGGAAGCCGCCGGCATCAAGATCATCCAGATCGACGAACCGGCGATCCGCGAAGGGCTGCCCCTGCGCAAGCAGGATCACCAAGCCTATCTCGACTGGGCGGTGCGGGCCTTCCGTCTGAGTGCCAGCCCGGTGGCGGACAGTACCCAGATCCACACCCACATGTGCTACAGCGACTTCAACCTCATCATCGAGGCGGTGGCGGCGCTGGATGCGGATGTGATCACCATAGAGACCAGCCGCAGCCAGATGCAGCTGCTCGAAGCGTTCGAGCGCTTCAACTACCCCAACGAGATTGGCCCGGGCGTCTACGACATCCACTCGCCAAACGTGCCGAGCCAGAGCTGGATTGAGGGGTTGCTGCGCAAGGCGGCCAAACAGATCCCGGCCGAGCGGCTCTGGGTCAATCCGGATTGCGGCCTCAAGACCCGCGGCTGGGAAGAGACCGAGGCCGCCCTCAAGGTGATGGTCGATGCCACCAGGGCACTGCGGGCCGAACTGGCGTAACCGGCAAGCCGTGACCACCATCGATAAGGTGGCGTGCTGAAAAACGAACGAGAGAGGGGAATCCATTGCTTCCTCTCTCTTTTTTCGTTGGCCACTTTCTCCACTGGATCGTGAGCCTTGTCGCAGCCCGCTTTGCACTAGGCTCAGAGATGGCAGGAGTGGATGGAGTCGCGGCCATGGGTGTTGGTATGAGGATCGCAATCCTGTGGGGATTGCTGATGTGGCAGAGTGTCTGGGCGGCGCCAGCGGCCGAGTTGAAGATGGTCTATTTTGACGACTTTGCCCCATATTCGTGGCGTGACGAACAGGGCAAGATGCGCGGGCTGATGATCGACGTGATGGAGCGGGTGGCAGCGCAGATGGGGCTGCGGGTGCGACATGAAGGCTATCCGTGGCAACGGGCGCAAAAAATGGTGCGTCTGGCGCAGGCCGATGGTTTTGTAACCATCGCCACTCGGGAGCGGCGCAGCTATGCCCTGATTGTGGAAGAGCCGGTCACCACCACAGTGCTAACCATTTTTACCCAGCGTGCCCATCCCCGAATGGCGGAGTTTCAGCGTGCCAGCCGCCTGAGCGATTTCAAATCGCTCACCTTTCTCGACTATTTCGGTAACGGCTGGGGCAAGGAGAATCTGGCCAGCTTCACCGTTCATCAGACCATCAATGTTGATAACGTCTTCAAAATGCTGGCTGCGGGTCGGGGTGACCTGATGGTGACAGATCCACTGGTTGCACGCTTCAAACTCAACAAGCTGGGGCTGGCCAATCAGGTGGTTGAAGTGCCACTGGTGCTTGACTCGACTCCGTTTAACCTCTGCATCGGCAAACACTCCCGCTTCAATACCCGGATCACCGAGTTCAACAGGGCTTTGCAGCAGTTGCGGCAAAGTGGCGAGCTGGCGCGTATTGAAGCCCGCTATCGTTGAACCCTGATGACACAAGTCGTTTCAACCTGGGGGCTAGAAACGAAAGAGGGAAGGAGCAAGCCTTCCCTCTTTATTTGCATCAACGACAAGCGCCGCATTCAGCACGCTTGCTGCAGATTGAGTGGCTGGGGGGCGGATTGTTTGATTAACAGTGGCGCGGACGGCAGTGATGGGCGCTCACGCTCCAGCACCCTGTTTAGCCACTGGCGGTCGAGGGCGATCTGGTTGCGATCAGTCACCACCAGATTGTGATGCTGGGCTCCGAGGCAGCCGTAGTGGCGCGGATCTGTCTGGGTAAAGAGGCCAAGACAAGGGACACCACTGGCGGCGGCCAGATGCAGCGGCCCGGTATCGCAGCTGACAAAGAGGGAAAGTCCGGCGGTGACGGCCGCAAATTCGCACAGACTGGTGAGCGAGAGGGTGGCATCACCGACCAGAGGCAGTGGCGCAGCCGGGTCGTTGAACTGGAGCATCACCGCATTGGGAGCTTGCCGGCGCAATTGGGCCAGCAGTCGTTGCCACTGAATGGGGGAGAGCCCCTTTCCTTTGCGGGCGCCGGTAAAAAAGCCGATAAGCGGTTGCCCCGGGTGCGCTCTGGCCAGCTCCGCCAGCTGGGGATGGCTGGTCGCCATGGGCAGCCCCAGCGCTATCTGCTGCTCGGGGCCCGCATCCACACCCAGCAGGCGCAGCGGGCGGTAGGCATAGTGGCGATCTTCTTCGATGGGTTCCGGACGGGCGAAGATCGCATCCCCTTTGGCATCGTCAAATCCCCGTTTTTCGCAGCCGCGCACCCAGGCGGCCAGCAGGTGGTCGGTGCTGGAGGCAAACGGCACATATACCCGGTCGTAACGCTGCTGGCGCAGTTGCCAAAGGGCGGGCAGGGCGCTGATCAACCCTTTTCCCTGCAATCTGATCAGATGAATTCGGTGCAACTTGAGGGCAGTAAACAGGGGGAGCAGTGGCCCCTTGCTGCAAACCAGCTCGATCTCGGCGCCGGGGTGGGACTTTTGTACTTGCTGCAGGAAGGGGAGCAAAAAGAGGTTGTTGCCAATCCGGTTGTTGCTGCGAACCACAAGAATGCGGCGAGGGGGCGCTTCACCGGGTGGCAGCAGGGAGCCTCGGGCCAGCCAGGCGAGGAGCGAGCGCTCGATGCCGGATGTCCATTGGCGGCGCTGACCGTCGAAGCGGCGCAGTATGTCTCTGACTTTTTTCATGGGGGCGTACTCGGGCTGAGAAGAATGCCCCCTAAATAGACACAGGGATTCTTAAGAAATTATTAATTTTTTAATCAGAAAGGAGATTTTCCCCCGTTATGTGATCGGTAACCGTCTGCCAGAAGGCGTCAGCCAGTGGCGAGTGACTATTTGGCGGACGGATGAGGCCAATCGCCCAGCATGCCTCGCTCTCCGTTAAAGGCAGGGTGATCACATCCGGGTGCTCTATGGTGGTGGAGGAGGGCACCAGGGTCCAGGCGATCTCTGCGGCGGCGGTGGCGACGCCCGCTGCGAAGTCGTTTACGTACTGGATCCCCTGAAAGCGCAGCCCGCTCTGGGCCAGATAGTTCATCAGGTGATCGTAAAACGACGGCGCCTTGTCCCGGCGCAGGATAGCCAACGGCTTATCCACCAGATCGGCCAACTCCTTCACATCGCGATAGCTGGCGGGCAGCACGGCGACGAAGTGGGCTCGCTCGACCGGCATGGCGTGCCACCCCTTGGGGGCGGGCAGGCGGCAAAAACCGAGATCCAGCTTGCCCTCGCTCAGCGCCAGCAACTGGTGGTGGGTGGAGAGATCGTTGAGCTCAATGGTCACCTGCGGTCGCCCGGCGCGAAAGCGGGCGATGACTGCTGGCACCAGGAGCTTGGTGGCCACGCCAAAACCGATACGCAGGGTGCCGACGTTGCCCGCCAGCACATCGCGGGCGGTGCGCGACAGCTGCTCGCTCTGGCTAACCAGAGTGCGAGCATCCTCATAAAGGGCCCGCCCCAGCACTGTGAGGCGGGTGGTGCTGGCGTTGCGCTCGAACAATTCGCCGCCGAGCTCCTCCTCCAGCCGCCTTATCTGCTTGCTCAGTGCCGACTGGGTGACATGCTGGCGCACCGCCGCCTGGCCGAAGTGCAGTACCTCCCCCAGAGTGACAAAGGCTTTCAGGTCCCGTAGCTCCACAGCGGCTCCTTTCATTCCTGTTAGGAATGTTGAGTGGTCATATTTGTCATTGGACGGAATTCTAGAACTGTTCGATGCTATTGCCAATTCAATTGGGTGCCGCCAGCCGGCGCAATCTAGGTGGCCAGGACCACCGCCGCAGAAGGAGCAACACCAGATGCATCACCATAAGTTCAACGACTTCCCGAGCGATTTTCTGTGGGGCGCCGCCTCCGCAGCCTATCAGGTGGAGGGGGGCTGGAATGCCGATGGCAAGGGGCCCTCGGTGTGGGATCTCTTCACCAAGCTGCCGGGCAAGACCTTTGAGGGGAGCAACGGTGATGTGGCGGTCGATCACTACCACCGCATGGAAGAGGACGTGGCGCTGATGGCCGAGATGGGGCTCAAGGCCTACCGCTTCTCGGTGAGCTGGCCGCGCATCTACCCCACCGGTCGGGGGGAGGTGAACGAGGCGGGACTGGCCTTCTACGAGAAGCTGATCGACACCCTCTTGGCTCACCAGATCGAACCGGTGCTGACCCTTTATCACTGGGATCTGCCGCAGGCGCTGCAAGATGAGTACGGCGGCTGGGAAGACCGACGCATAATCGAGGATTTCGAGCGCTACTGCGTAACCCTCTATCAGCGCTTTGCCGGCAAGGTGAAGTATTGGGTGTCGCTTAACGAGCAGAACTACAACCTGACCAACGCCTATCAGCTCGGCACCCATCCGCCCGCAGTGCAGGACCGCAAGCGCTTCTTCGCCGCCAACCATATCGCGTTTCTGGCCAATGCCCGGGTGATCAAGGCGTTTCGCCAGCATGTGCCGAACGGCCTCATCGGCCCGAGCTTTGCCTACTCCCCTGCCTATCCGGCGTCGTGCGATCCGAAAGATATGCTGGCCTATGAGAACGCCGAGGAGTTCAACAACCTCTGGTGGCTGGACGCCTACTGCTTTGGCCGCTATCCGCAGGCGGCGCTCGCTTACTTGCAGGAAAACGGTGAGGCGCCCGAGATCCTGCCGGGCGATATGGAGTTGCTGCGCGAAGGGACGCCCGACTACATTGGCGTCAACTACTACTACACCCTGACCTACACCGATAACCCCTTGGGCGGTCAGACCCTGCAGCGGATCAACACCACCGGCAAGAAGGGCACCACGCCGTCCAGCGGTATTCCCGGCCTCTACAAGACGGCGCCCAATCCGCACCTTGAGACCAGCAACTGGGACTGGGCCATCGACCCGACCGGGATGCGCATCGCGCTGCGTCGCCTCTCTTCCCGTTACGGTTTGCCGCTGATGATCACCGAGAACGGCCTTGGCGAGTTCGACAAGCTGGAGGCGGGCGACAAGGTGAACGATGAGTACCGCATCGATTATCTGCGCAGCCACGTCAAGGCGTGCCAGGAGGCGATGCAGGATGGGGTGGAACTGCTCGGCTACTGCGCCTGGTCGTTCACCGACATCCTGAGCTGGCTCAACGGCTATCAGAAGCGCTACGGCTTCGTCTATGTGGAGCGTGACGAGCAGGGGGGCTCCCTTCGCCGGATCAAGAAAGCGAGCTTCCACTGGTACAGCCAGGTGATCGCCAGCCAGGGCAAGCAGCTCTGACGATGTATCGCTTCGCCTAACAAGCGGGCCCGGGCAATCCCTGGGCCCGCTTGCTTTGGTTGCCATCTTTGGCCGAGAGAGGAGAGAGCGCTGGGGTCTGCGGGCGCCGGAAGTGGGGCGCATTGCTTATCGTTTGCTGATTTTTGTCCTGCCAAAGCCGGCGACCCCTGCTATTATCTGCGGCCAAACATGAGCCAATAAAAATCAGGATATCGTGATGACTGACCACACTTTTATTCCCGGCAAGGACGCGGCGCTGGAAGACTCCATCGAACGCTTCCAGACCAAGCTGCAAGCGCTGGGCTTTGACATCGAAGAGGCCTCCTGGCTCAACCCCGTGCCGAACGTCTGGTCGGTGCACATCCGGGACAAGGAGTGCTCCCTCTGCTTTACCAACGGCAAGGGGGCCAGCAAGAAGGCGGCACTTGCCTCTGCCCTCGGTGAATATTTCGAGCGTCTCTCCACCAACTACTTCTTCGCCGACTTCTATCTGGGCGAGCAGGTCGCCAACGGCGATTTCGTTCACTACCCGAACGAGAAGTGGTTCCCTATCGAGGGGGAGCAACTGCCAGCCGGTCTGCTCGACAGCTTCACCCGCAAGTTTTACAACCCGGATGGTGAAGTGACCGCCGAGATGCTGGTGGATCTGCAATCTGGCAACGAGGAGCGCGGCATCGTCGCCCTGCCGTTCGAGCGCCAGTCCGATCACGAGACCGTCTACATCCCGATGAACATCATCGGTAACCTCTATGTCTCCAACGGCATGAGCGCCGGCAACACCAAGACTGAAGCGCGTACTCAGGCGCTCTCCGAGGTATTCGAGCGCCACGTGAAGAACAGGATCATCGCCGAGGCGCTGAGCCTGCCGCTTATCCCGAACGACGTGATTGCCCGTTATCCGGGGATTGCCGCCTCCATCGCGGCGCTGGAAGCGGAAGGTTTCCCGATTTACAGCTTCGATGCCTCCCTGGGTGGCCGCTATCCGGTCATCTGTGTGGTGCTGCTCAACCCGAGCAACGGCACCTGCTTTGCCTCTTTCGGCGCCCACCCGCGCTTTGAAGTGGCCTTCGAGCGTACCGTGACCGAGTTGCTGCAGGGCCGTGGCCTCAAAGATCTCGACGTGTTCGTGCCGCCCTCATTCGACAACGAGCAGGTAGCGGATCACCACAATCTGGAGACCCACTTCATCGACTCTTCCGGCCTTATCAGCTGGGATCTGTTCAAGGAAGAGGCCGACTTCGAGTTTGCCGACTGGGACTTCCGCGGCACTTCGCAGGAGGAGTTCGACCACCTGATCGGCATCTTCCACGAGCTGGAGCAGCCGGTCTATATCGCCGATTACGAGCACCTGGGCGTCTACGCCTGCCGTATCCTGGTGCCCGGCATGTCCGACATCTATCCGGCCGAAGACCTGCTGCTGGCCAACAACACCATGGGTGCCCATCTGCGCGAGACCATCCTGGCGCTGCCATCTCTTGATTGGGATGCCGAGCAGTATATGGCGTTGTTTGATCAACTGGACGAAGAGGGGCACGACGAGCGCACCCGGGTGCGTGAGCTGCTGGGCATCGCTGCCGCCAAGGGCACCGCGCTGCACACCCTGCGCGTCGGTGAGCTGAAAGCCATGCTGGCGCTGGCTGCCGGTGAGCTGGAGACTGCTCTCGATCTCATCGACTGGACCATGGAGTTCAACCAGTCGGTGTTCCCGGCCGAGCGTGCCAGCTACTATCGTGCCCTGCGTGCCTGCGTCGAGCTTTTCCTCGACGAGGAGCGCGACCCCGAGCAGTATCGCGGCGTCTTTACCCGCATGTATGGCGAAGAGACGCTGGCACAGGCGTGGGCCAACGCCTGTGGCGAAGCGCGTTTCCACGGGCTGGAGGCGGCTGACTTGTCGCTTGCCCAATTCCCGCTGCACCAGAAGCTGCTGGCGGCTTACGAGAAGCTGCAAAAGGCCAAGCGCGCCCATCAGTGGTCATAAAGATGCATTGACAATGTGTGAGTAAAGGAGGGGCCGGTTGGCCCCTTCTGTTTGATGCAGATAAGCGATGTCGTTGTTATTCAAAGATGAAATAAAAAACAAAAAATACCTCTAAGGGGGTTGCAGGCAGGGCAGGGGGCATGCTTGGGAACTGCAAAGATATCTTGCCAATGCATGGTTTGTGTGGCGAACTATAAATTCTTTAAAATCATTATATTAAAAATCCAACACTTCTGTTTCAGCTGAAACCTGGTGTAAACTGGCGTAGCCATGCGGCTCAAATATTTGTAGTAAAATTACAATCGCACACTGATAAATTTGATCGATGTCAATTTTGGCCATTTGGCCCTTTGTTATGATTTCAACAGGCAAAACATTCAGGTAGATCATAATTGAAAGCTGAATCCCCATTCGATTGTCTCAAGCCCGAAGCCATCGCTGCACTGGCTGAAGACATCACCTACGCCAAGGCTACCAAGCCGGCATACAAGGTCATTCCACTGGCCATTACCGCAGGCGCTTTCATCGCCATCGCATTTATCTTCTACATCACAGTGACTACCGGAACCGGTTCCATGCCTTGGGGTATGGCCAAGCTGGTCGGCGGTCTCTGCTTCTCTCTCGGACTTATTCTCTGCGTACTGCTCGGTGCCGAGCTGTTCACCTCCACCACCCTGACGCTGGTAGCCAAAGCGGCCAACCGGATCAGCTGGGCCCAGCTGCTCAAGAACTGGGGGCTGGTCTACTTCGGCAACCTGATTGGCGGTCTGCTGATGGTGGCGCTGATCATCGTCTCTGCCGAGTACACGGCAGCAGACGGTCAGTGGGGTCTGAATGCCCTGAAAGTGGCTCAGCACAAAATTCACCATACCTTCTTCGAAGCGGTGGCGCTCGGTATCCTCTGTAACCTGATGGTATGTCTGGCTGCATGGATGGCATTTGGTGCCCGCAGCGCGACTGACAAGGTAGTGGTTATGCTGCTGCCGGTTGCCATGTTCGTTGCCTCAGGTTTCGAGCACAGCATCGCAAACATGTTTATGATTCCGGTTGGCATCGCTATCCATAGCGTGGCTGGCCCGGAGTTTTGGCAGGCCATCGGCCAGGATCCGGCAACCTTTGCTGACCTGACCGTATCCAACTTCGTCCTACACAACCTTATCCCCGTGACCATCGGCAATATCATCGGTGGTGGCGTGATGGTTGGTCTGACTTACTGGTTTATCTTCCGTCGTCATCATTAAGGATGATTGCGGGATACTACATCAATACCGTGTGAGGTAATGAAAAATGGCAGAACTTAACGAACAGTTCCAAAAAGCATGGGAAGGCTTCGCGGCCGGTGAATGGCAGACCTCTGTCAACACCCGTGACTTCATCCAGAAGAACTACACCCCGTATGAAGGTGACGAGTCCTTCCTGGCTGGCGCGACCGAAGCGACCACCAAGCTGTGGGACAAGGTCATGGAAGGGATCAAAATCGAGAACCGCACTCACGCGCCGGTCGATTTTGATACTGACCTGCCCTCCACCATTACCGCACACGATGCCGGTTATATCGATCAGAGCCTGGAGCAGATCGTTGGTCTGCAGACCGACAAGCCGCTGAAGCGCGCCATCATCGCCAACGGCGGTATCAAGATGGTTAAAACTTCTTGCGAAGTGTACGGTCGTCAACTGGACCCGATGGTCGAGAAGATCTTCACCGAGTACCGTAAGACTCACAACCAGGGCGTGTTTGACGTTTACACCAAAGACATCCTGAACTGCCGTAAGTCTGGTGTTATCACCGGTCTGCCGGATGCTTACGGCCGTGGCCGTATCATCGGTGACTACCGTCGCGTCGCTCTGTACGGTATCGACTTCCTGATGGCCGACAAACTGGCCCAGTTCAAGTCCCTGCAAGCTGACCTGGAAAACGGCGTCAACCTGGAAGCTACCATCCGTCTGCGCGAAGAGATCTCCGAGCAGCACCGTGCCCTGGCACAGATGAAGGTGATGGCTGCCAAGTACGGTTGCGATATCTCCGTACCGGCCAAGAACGCCAAAGAAGCCGTACAGTGGACCTACTTCGCCTACCTGGCGGCAGTCAAGTCCCAGAACGGCGCTGCCATGTCCTTCGGTCGTACCTCCAGCTTCCTGGACATCTACATCGAGCGTGACCTGCAGAAAGGCCTGATCACCGAGCAAGAAGCCCAGGAGCTGATGGACCACATGGTCATGAAGCTGCGTATGGTTCGCTTCCTGCGTACCCCGGAATACGATTCACTGTTCTCCGGCGACCCGATGTGGGCTACCGAGACCCTGGCTGGTATGGGCGTTGACGGCCGTACCCTGGTCACCAAGAACAGCTTCCGTATGCTGAACACCCTGTACACCATGGGTCCGTCCCCTGAGCCGAACCTGACCATCCTGTGGTCCGAGAAGCTGCCGGTCGGTTTCAAGAAGTACTGTGCCAAGGTATCCATCGAGACCTCTTCCGTTCAGTACGAGAACGACGATCTGATGCGTCCGGATTTCAACAACGATGACTACGCCATCGCTTGCTGTGTATCCCCGATGATCGTTGGTAAGCAGATGCAGTTCTTCGGTGCTCGTGCCAACCTGGCCAAGACCATGCTGTATGCAATCAACGGCGGTATGGACGAGAAGCTCAAGATCCAGGTCGGTCCGAAAACCGAGATGGTCAAGTCTGAGTACCTCGACTACAACGACGTGATGGATCGTCTGGATCACTTCATGGATTGGCTGGCCAAGCAGTACGTTGCTGCTCTGAACATCATCCACTACATGCACGACAAGTACAGCTACGAAGCCTCTCTGATGGCGCTGCACGACCGTGACGTATATCGCACCATGGCGTGTGGTATCGCGGGTCTGTCCGTAGCAGCTGACTCCCTGTCTGCTATCAAGTACGCCAAAGTCAAACCGGTTCGTGACGAAGATGGCGTTGCCATCGACTTCGAAATCGACGGCGAATACCCGCAGTTCGGTAACAACGACGCTCGCGTCGATGACATCGCCTGTGACCTGGTTGAGCGCTTCATGAAGAAGATTCAGAAGCTGAACACCTACCGTGGTGCTGTTGCTACCCAGTCTGTTCTGACCATCACCTCCAACGTGGTATATGGCAAGAAGACCGGTAACACCCCGGATGGCCGTCGTGCCGGTGCTCCGTTCGGCCCGGGTGCCAACCCGATGCACGGTCGTGACCAGAAAGGTGCTGTTGCATCCCTGACTTCCGTTGCCAAGCTGCCGTTCGCTTACGCCAAAGATGGTATCTCCTATACCTTCTCCATCGTACCGAACGCACTGGGTAAAGATATGGAAGCCCAGAAAGCCAACCTGGCTGGCCTGATGGACGGTTACTTCCACCACGAATCCAACGTAGAGGGTGGTCAGCACCTGAACGTTAACGTGATGAACCGTGAAATGCTGCTCGACGCGATGGAAAACCCGGAAAAATATCCGCAGCTGACCATCCGTGTATCTGGCTACGCAGTACGTTTCAACTCGCTGACTAAAGAACAGCAGCAGGACGTTATTACTCGTACCTTCACTCAATCTATGTAATTAGATTTGACTGAAATCGTACAGTAAAAAGCGTACAATAAAGGCTCCACGAAAGTGGGGCCTTTTTTAGCACGAGAGCCTTTTTTGTCAGCTATCTATACTTTAAGGTGACTGCCAAAACAGACTCGACGTAGCCTTCGAGCTGCGCACCAACACGGCCTCAGATGGGCCACATCTGGAGAAACACCGCAATGTCAGTTATTGGTCGCATTCACTCCTTTGAATCCTGTGGAACCGTAGACGGCCCGGGTATTCGCTTTATCACCTTTTTCCAGGGCTGCCTGATGCGCTGCCTGTATTGTCATAACCGCGACACCTGGGACACGCATGGCGGTAAAGAAGTTACCGTTGAAGATTTAATGAAAGAGGTGGTGACCTATCGCCACTTTATGAACGCTTCCGGCGGCGGCGTTACCGCATCCGGCGGTGAGGCAATCCTACAAGCTGAGTTTGTTCGTGACTGGTTCCGCGCCTGCAAAAAAGAAGGCATTCATACCTGTCTGGACACCAACGGTTTTGTTCGTCGTTACGATCCGGTGATTGATGAACTGCTGGAAGTAACCGACCTGGTAATGCTCGATCTCAAACAGATGAACGACGAGATCCACCAAAATCTGGTTGGAGTTTCCAACCACCGCACGCTGGAGTTCGCTAAATATCTGGCGAACAAAAATGTGAAGGTGTGGATCCGCTACGTTGTTGTCCCAGGCTGGTCTGACGATGACGATTCAGCGCATCGCCTCGGTGAATTTACCCGTGATATGGGCAACGTTGAGAAAATCGAGCTTCTCCCCTACCACGAGCTGGGCAAACACAAATGGGTGGCAATGGGTGAAGAGTACAAACTCGACGGTGTTAAACCACCGAAGAAAGAGACCATGGAACGCGTGAAAGGCATTCTTGAGCAGTACGGTCATAAGGTAATGTTCTAATTTCCCCGTAAAGCGGCAACTTTATTGAGTTGCCGCTTTTTTATTCCGCGCTTCATTCTGCTACAGCGTTTTTAACACATCTTATAGTGCATCTACCATATCCCGTACCTGAGATAATAACGACTGATAATAGCTCGCGTGAAGTTCTTCCCCATCGAATACCACTGTATTACACAAGAAAGTGACATCGGCATCTTCAATACCAAGATAACTGCACATATTTTTTAAATAATCGCTTATATTTTTTTCCCAGCCCATCTGGACAAATGATTCTTTGTCTCCTCCAACCAGCGCCACCCAACGAACTTTATTGAATGGTAATTTGTGCCCATCTCCATAAGCCAGCCCATTATTCCATACTCTGTCAATATATCCTTTTAGCATTGCCGGGAAGCTGTACCACCAGAGAGGAAAAACCACCACTAACGTGTCATGTTCAAGC
>NZ_JBCGFC010000021.1:0-53232 GCF_038739615.1 Aeromonas sp. SER
AGTAGCTTCTTGAGCAAAGCGGCCTTCCGTTCACTTGAATAACGAGCCATTCGACACTCTTTATCCTCCCCCGGTCTTCACTTGTAGATAGATCAGATCAGGCGACAACTATCCTGACACCGGGGGCCATTAAAATGGTGGTTCTCACGCTACATACACACAGGTTCAGGTGTCAGCAAATAGTTAACGCTAATGTGCTGACATGCTGATTAAATGCTGGGGTGAGAAATAAAGATAGTAATAAAAGATAAATTATCCAATTTGATTTTTATTATCAAATAAATGGAAGTGCATATCGAGTACAAAGTCAACTGGCAAGCGAAGATTTGTATCTTGTCAGTGTGGGTCAAGATATAACATGCTACCGTTGGATATCAGATTGTTTATATTGGAATCCATCAGTATGTTTAATTTTGGCTTATTTGGTTAGATAGAGTAAAATATTTTCGTTGAATTTTTGTTGGTGAAAAATACTTTTATGAAAAAACATAAATTAAATGCAGTGAATGTTGCTGCGCTAGCTTGAATAATAATGGTAGTTTTATTTATGTTAATGTGGAATGTTTTTGTCATCTATTCCCAATGTGAAAAGCGACCTTCTATTGGTGTTTTGTAAATTGTGGCGCCTTGTGCTTTGCACTCTCCCCACAATGGTTTTCTAATTAAGAATGTACCATTATTATTATGCCCCACATAGTAAACATTTATTTTTGACATGGCGCAGGGATTGAACCAGCTTTTTTGTACACGCTGTTCCGAACTATCATTTTTGTGATGTATTATATCTGTATCTGTCAGGATAGTAATAAGATATGGGGATCGATAAGCGGATATGAATTCTTGGCTTACAACGACATCGCTATTCTTGATGTTGGTGATGGTTTTTATTTTTCCTGAATTGCACAATACGCGTGTAAAAAGCGTGTCAGATTCAACTTGCATATTATAGTTGCAGCCTGACGCATTAATAAATGGCAGGGAGATATAAGTTGCGGGGAGCAATGTTGCTATGAAAATAACGAAATTAATTAGTTTTGATTTCTTCATAGATTAACTGGCCTGTTACTGAATCTTTTCCATATAAATAAACGCCATGACTCTTTGGTGCATCATGCTGTGGGGCTGAATGGATGTCATCACCAAAATAACAGACTATGTTATCTTGGTTTTTCAGACAGTCTGGTTCTCTTTCGAGATAATGCATTGTTAGTGCACATCCCCATAAAAAAATGACAAAAGAAATAATCACGGGGTATATGTATTGGCGTCTTTCATATTCGTGAAGGGGGGCTTTTATGTCACGCTCTTTCTGTGGTCTTATTTGCTCGCTTGCTGCAGCCAGTTGGCTAGGTTCAATCGTTATTATACCGGATAGTAATGTAAATCCTTCCTTTGGATTGGTGATAATAACAGGGGCGTCGTGAACTCTGCTAAAAACATCTCTTATGTTTTTTATTGCCATGTTTACCGAGTTGGCTACTACGATACGATCTGGCCAACCAGCATTCAACAGCTCATCTCTTGATACAGTGCTCCCCTCAGACTGCTTAAGGCGACATAAAATATATATTTCACTCTGGCTCAGATTGCCAATGCATTCACTATCACGGTAGACCAATCTGCTGGAGGGAATAATGGTTATCATATGTTTATCAATCTATAAGTTTGAGTCTGCTTCAAAGAATATACCATAAGATATCTTTATGGTAGTGGGATGCATTGTGATTAGCGCACTTCTATGACCTAAATGAGTCAAGTGACGTTACTGGCAGCCAGAGTCATGCTCTGCTTGTAAAGCAACAGTCATAAAGTGTAGGGCAGAGGATACAGCTTCTGCAGGCTCTTGCTGTTAGTCTTGGAGAGGATATGCCCAAGAGCAGTTTTGAGATGCCTCCATGTGCTTAAGCGCCGTGGCTCGTGGCTCAATATCAAGATGACTTTTTGTAATCTACAGATTAACTAATTTTTGATGATACTTTTTTATTTTTATTTATTCACATTTATTTGCTTGGCTTAAATATTATTTTTTATTTTTTTACTTTTCCTGCTGCATAGCTATCGTACTGAATCGGCTTCGGTATGACTTTATTTTGTGTGTAATTAAGCTGCATGTCAGTCAGGCTGAATAGTGATTAATGTGATTAATGTGATTAATGTGATTAATGTGATTAATGTGATCAATGTGATTAAGTGGGAATAGGAAGGTTTTTCTAATGTTTTATGTGGTGGAATCAACAAGAGCCGGAAAAAAGAGAACGTCATATTTATGTATGGCTTGGTTTAATGTTTTCGTTCAGGTGTTTTATCCACTTGCGGTTGCATTTAGTCCAATGGTTATCGGGGCCCCTGCTGCATTTGTCCACGACTTAGAGCAAGTTAGACAGTACCCACCAGTTCAGTTGCCAGAACTTGGTAGCGATGTGTCTGATTTTACTTCCTTTGACGCTGAAGCATTTGAAGAGTCGATGGCAACTATTGCTATTGGGGCCGGTCAACTTTTTTCCAATTCCAATATCGGTGATCAGGCAAAGTCTCGTGCTATTTCTTTGGGCGAGTACGTCGTCAATGGTGCCATTAATTCCTGGATGGGACAGTTTGGTACGGCCGCTGTTTCATTGAATTCAGCTGGCAAGGGCTCTTTTGATTTTCTGCTGTCCGTGCTGGAAGGCAAGGATTACCTCTTTTATACCCAGCTTGGTGCGCGCGCTGATGAAGAGCGCACTTTCTTTAATGCGGGTCTGGGGGCGCGTTTCTTTCAGCCAGAGGCCATGTTTGGTGTTAACTCATTTTATGACTATGACCTGACCGGTAATAACCGTCGTCTTGGCTTGGGTGCTGAATTGTGGCGCGATTATTTGAAATTGGCGGCCAACGGTTATGTGCGTCTGAATGATTGGCAGCAATCCAGTCTGGACTCCATGACTGATTATGACGAGCGGCCGGCCAACGGCTTTGATGTGCGCCTGAAGGCTTATCTGCCTTCTTATCCGCAACTGGGGGCCAATGTTGCCTTTGAACAATATTACGGTGACGAGGTTGCGCTGGTGAGTACCAGCGACCGCGCCGTGAATCCTTCAGCGTTTTCCTATGGCCTGGAATACACCCCCTTCTCTTTGCTCACATTTGGTGTCGGTCAGAAGCATTCGGGCTCAACCCATGACACCTCGGTCAGCATGGACCTGAACCTGCGTCTGGGTGTACCGCTTTCCAAGCAACTTGATGGTGCCAGTGTTGGTCAGTCGCGCACCCTCATGGGCAGTCGCTATGACCTGGTTGAGCGTAACAACACCATTGTGATGGATTATCGCAAGCAGACGCTGGTGACGGTGGCACTGCAGGCCAGTGGCAATCCGGTTGCGGGTGGCGTGATGACAGTGACGCCGACTGTGGTGGCCAAATACGGCCTTGACCGGGTGAACTGGGATGCAGCGACCCTGGAGATGGATGGCGGTCGGCTGGAAAGTCAGAGCGATGGCACTTTGCGGGTGACGTTGCCGGTAGTGGCAGCGGGCGTACTGCCTGCGTACACCATTGGTGCGGTTGCGGTAGACAAGAAGGGTAACCGCTCCGAGCGTGCGACCCTGGTTATCCAGATGCTGGAGGGTGGGGAGGCTGCCCGACCGGCGATTACGACATTGGCGGTGAGCAAGCCGACGGCATTGGCGAACGGTGCTGACGAGATAGGTATCACGGTGTTCGTGGCCAATGGTCTGGTACCGGTGGTGGGTGAAGTGGTCGCACTTTCGTTCAGTGCCGTGGATGAAGCTGCGCGCAGTAGTCATGAGCCGCAGACGCTGACGACGGATGAGAATGGTCAGGTTAGCACTGTACTGACAAGTACCCGGGCAGGCCATACGGAAGTGACGGCAACTTTGGTTTCACACGATGTAAAGGCGACCGAGCGTTTTGCATTTGTGGCAGACGAGGGGACTGCGCAGCACGAAGAGCTGTTGGTGGTGAGTGACAATGCGCTTGCCGATGGGGTGAGCGAGAACAGCGTGCAGGCGGTGGTGACCGATGCCAATGGCAACCCGGTTGCGGGCGTGTCGGTGGATTTCGCTGCGAGCAACGATGCGCGGATAGTCAGCCCGGTGTTGACCGACAAGCGCGGTGTAGCGGTGGCGACGCTGACCAGCACCCGGGCGGGGCAGAGCGAGGTGACTGCGACGGTAAATGGGTTGAGCCGCAGCGTGATGACGACCTTCGTGGTGGATGCCGGTAGTGCGGTGATTGCCGATGAAGAGACTGACTTTGCCGTTGCGACAGGTGCGATTGCTGATGGCCGTGATACCAACGTGGTGAGTGCGACGGTCAAGGATGCAGCAGGCAACCTGGTGGGTGAGGGTATTGCCGTGACCTTCACGGTGAGCGGTGATGCGCGCTTTGTCGATATGAGCGGCAAGCAGCCCCTGGTGGTGGTAACCAACGACAAGGGGGTTGCGGCAACGACACTGGTGAGCAAGGTTGCTGGTGATAACCAGGTGACGGCCCAGGTGGGCAAACATGCGCCGACCAGAGCCAAGCCCTCCCGCTTTGTGGCTGACGCCAGCACGGCCGTCATTGCCGACGAAGAGACAGACTTTACTGTCGCGACTGGCGCGATTGCTGATGGCAGTGCTACCAACGCGGTAAGTGCGACGATAAAGGATGCCAAAGGCAACCTGGTTGGTGAGGGTGTTGCGGTGACCTTCAAGGTGACCAGTGGTGCTGCGTACTTTGTGGATGGTGATGGTGAAGATGCGCAAGAGTTGGTTGTGGAGAGCAATGACAAGGGTATTGCGGCAACATCGCTGTTCAGTAAGGTCGCGGGCGACAACCAGGTCACTGCAACGGTGGGAACCAAAACCACAGCGGAGAAAACGTCGGCCTTTAGCAGTGACTTCTCTGCTGTGACAGTTGAGATTAAGCGTCTGGAGGGAGACATCTATAGTGACGTTGCCATAGACGGTATCCACCCAGTAGGCACTGATGAGGGGACGCCAATTGTTGGGGCAAAATGGGGCGTCAGCCTATCTTGTTCAAAGGCCGTTCTGGAAAATGACTGCGCTGAAGAACGATTCAGCTATCAGTGGAAACTCAGCAGAAAGGATTCGAAGGGAGTAGAGAATGTTGGAACAGGAAGTAGTTATACGGTAAAGGGTAGTGATCAAGGTGCTGAGTTATTCGTAGAGTTGACGCCAACACAGCCAGATACGCCGGAGGCATCCATCGAAAGCGCTATTAATAGATAATATGCAATGTCGATATGTTTGTGGGTTAGCTTGGCTCGCTCACAACCAGAGCCTTCAGTTTTACAATAGAAAATCATGCTGCATGCTATGGATTTATCTTAATTAGAACTGTTCCATTTTTTATATCAGCTGTTACCAAGAGTATTGATTTTTGTGGCCCCTAAGGGGTGGTTAACGGATATGTTAAATGTGCCGAACCGCTGCATTATTAGTGGCTCTAGCCTATTCCTACATTGTGCGCTGGAACTAGATAATGAATTTAATTAATTTAAAAGGTTGCCAAGTATGATGCATCTAACTTTGAAGTTAAATGGCGTAGAACACGTGGATGTTTACTTGGATCTCTGTGAGATCCACATAGATAGTAATGTCATCTCTTTGCAAATGGATAAAGTGAAAAAAGCTGTTTTGCTGAAAACTCAACCATGTGATGAAGATAATGCATATCAGTTCTTATCATTTGATTGCGTGGCATCGAACGCAATATTAATAAAAGTTAAAAAGGATGGGGCTGCGATTGATGCCCTTATGGAGTAACTGATGAAAATGAATGAGTATTCGATAACAGTTGGTTGTGGTCGGATCTTGAAAGGTACCAGATCACCGATTATGTGGACTTTTTATTTTGGTATGATAGCTACACCTGTGCTTGCAACCACAATTATTTCAAGTGCAAGCGATGCCATTATGGGGCATGCACCCACCATATCAGATATAAAAATAGAACAGATAGATACCAAGGCTGGACTGCAGGTTAAGGCTGGAACGCAGGTTAAAACATCATGGAAATATAACGATGCCGATGGTGACATAGAAAAAAATTCTTTGGTTGAATGGTTTCTTGATGATGCATTGCACCCAATGCACCCAGATGGCTCGATTACATTGAAATACGATGTCGCAAATAAAAAACTGAAGGTACGTATTACACCGTATTCCACTGACACTGCATACCCGAATAAAGGCAGCTCTGTCATCAGTAGCGAGGTATTAATTGCAGTGAATAGTTGCACTCAAGGTACCACACTGGTGGATAGTAAGAGTAAGGATAAGCTTAGTTTTACATGTCCACTCACGACGGCTAAAAAATGGAGTGAAGCTAATAATTATTGCAAAGGCATAAAGGCAAGACTGCCTACACGTAATGAGTTACAGGCGCTCTTTTTGAACATGACCCCAGCCAACAGAATTGGCGAGAGAAGTGATGATATGTGTGCTCTTTACGGTTGGCCCTTAGGTGGTGACCTATGTGGTGGAACTACCTCAATGTACTGGACCAGCGATATTGCTGCGGCGGACGGACATCATCTGGTCGTCATGTCAACTGGTTCCCAATCTTATCAGGAAGACTCTAAGTTGCTACAGGTAACATGTGTTTATTAATATCCCACATCTTTTTGGTTATGTTATTGCAGTGATAAAACCCGTTGCGAGTCAATAGATCACCTTGGTTGTTGAGGACGCTGCCAGACTGGCTCTACTTGGCTTGTTGCAACAACTCAAATTTGGCATGCACCCGGTTTGGATACAGGTCGGTATAGATTTGCCAAAGAATATTGATGTTTCTGTGCCCTGTGATCTGGGCAACCTCGTCAATGACAAATCCGGCTTCAAAGAGACGGCATGCGCCTTCGCGGCGTAGGTCGTGCCAGCGTAAGTCTTCAATACCAAGCTCTGTTCTGACTCGCTGAAAACCGGCTGTGACACTCTTGCCGTTGTAAGGGAAGATGCGGGCATCGGTTTTGGGTTGACGCTTGAGGATCTCCCACGCCTCACCCAGCAGAGGAACCAGCATATGGTTTCCTATCTTTTTTCTCGGGTCTTTACGGTCTTCAACCAGCACGGCCCGATTTTTTTCATCCACGCCAGACCATGTTATCTTGCACACCTCGCTTATCCGCATGCAGCTCAGGATGGCGAAGTTGAGAAGGGCTGTGTAGGGGATCTTGGCCATACTGTGATTCTGCCGTTTTTCCAGCCCCTGGATGATCTTTTCCAGCTCATTGCTCACCGGGCGGCGTGTGCGCTTCTGGGATTTTCCCACCAATTTCAGATTGCCGAGAGTTTTGCGTGCTTCCAGGATGAGCTTATTGTCGACGGGGATATTAAAGACCGGGTTTGCGGCAGCAAAAACAGTTCCAAGGTAGCTTATGTCATGGGCAATGGTGGCTGGAGAGGCTCCCGCATCTTTTCTGGCTTGACAGTGATCGATCAGGTCTTTGATGGTGAGCTCGTCGGCATTGAGCTTGGCGATATCGCAATCGGCAACCAGGTCGAGGCAATAAGCCTTGGTTCTGCCTATGGTGGGGCTGATGGCTGGATGGGCACGGTAGAGCGAAATGAGTTCGCGGATGGTCGGAACAGGCTGGCGTTTCCCCGGAAGGCCATCCCTTTCGATCATTGTTACCATCTGCATTCCCCAGCTCTTGGCGTCGGACTGTCTGCCAAAGGTTCGGGATTCTCGGTATACTACCTCTTCGCCTTTATGTTCCCTGACGGTACAGCGATAGCGTAACTCGCCTTTGCTGGTCTTACGTTTTTCTATTGTGTAGCCGGCCATAGATACCTCGTGGAGTACACCTGCCCCATGAAATGGTGGGGCAGATATGGGGCAGGTTCAATCAACAAATGTCTGGAAACACCCGCAAATGACTCAGAAACAAATCAGTGAGAACCCCGTTAAATCAGGCTCTGAGGCCATATCTGGCAAGCCTGCCCACCGCCAGACATTCTCAATTGCCCCCATGCTCGATTGGACCGATCGGCATTGCCGTTATTTTCATCGACTGATGAGCCGCCAGACCTTGCTCTATACCGAAATGGTGACCACCGGCGCCATCATCCACGGCAAGGGGGATTATCTGGGTTACAGCGAGCAGGAGCACCCCATCTCCCTGCAGCTGGGTGGCAGCAATCCGGCCGATCTGGCACGCTGTGCCAAGCTGGCCGAGGAGCGTGGCTATGACGAGGTGAACATCAACGTCGGCTGCCCCTCCGATCGGGTGCAGAACGGCCGCTTTGGCGCCTGCCTGATGGGTGAACCGGCGCTGGTGGCGGACTGCGTCAAGGCGATGCGCGATGTGGTCGATATTCCGGTGACGGTGAAGACCCGTATCGGCATCGACGATCAGGACTCCTACGAATTTCTGCAGACCTTTATCGAACAGGTGCGCGATGCCGGTTGCGACACCTTCATCGTCCATGCCCGCAAGGCCTGGCTGAGTGGCCTGAGTCCCAAGGAGAACCGCGAGATCCCGCCGCTCGATTATCCCCGCGTCTATCGGGTCAAGCAGGATTACCCGGATCTCACCATCGCCCTCAACGGCGGTGTCACCTCCATGGAGCAGACCCTTGAGCACCTGCAACACGTGGACGGCGTCATGATGGGGCGCGAAGCCTATCAGAACCCCTACATTCTGGCGCAGGTGGATAATCTGGTGTTCGGCCAGAACAATGCCGTGCCGAGCCGCCATGAGGTGGTGCGGATGATGCTGCCCTATATCGAGCAGGAGCTGGCCAAGGGTAACTACCTCTCCCACATGACCCGTCACATGCTGGGGCTGTTCCAGAACATGCAGGGGGCGCGCGCCTGGCGTCGTCACCTGAGCGAAAACGCCTGCAAGCCGGGGGCGGATATTCAGGTGGTGCTGGATGCCATGGCCAAGGTGCCGGAGTTTGCTGCCAGCGAGCAGGGCGAATAACTCTCCTGTCAGGCAAAGCGAAAAAAGCGCGTCTTGTGACGCGCTTTTTTTATTTCAATCGGCTGTGGGCAGAGGTTCAGCTGGCGGGGTGGAAGTTGTGGATCTCCCCCTCGCGCGGGGTGAAGCGGGGATCGCTGTCGCGATGCGCCTCTATTTGCAGCATGGTCTGGCAGAAACTGCCTGCTTTGTCGTACTCCTGCCGGGCAAGGTCGATAGCCCGCTCGGCCCGTCGCCGCGTCATCTTGTCCGCCTTGCGATCGCTGAACTGCTGTTGCTGATGCAGCATCCAGTCGACAAAGGCTTGCTGGCAGTGAGATTCACTCTCGGCCAGGGCTGGTAGTGTCCAGAGCAGGGAGAGCAGTAACAGGTAACGCATGATAAATGGCGATCGACAACGGCTGATGGAATCGGAAAGCGGGCATTCTATGCGGCGATATCGGGTGTGAACAGTATCAATAAGAGGGCCGCCCGCAGGCGGCCCTCTTGTGCTTTAGCGCTCTATATCAGCTCAGTGTTTGACGATATAGAGCTGGCGGCTGTAGGCCACATCTTCCGGGTTGTTGATGGGGTAGCCCTTGAGCCAGGGCTTGATGAGCCGGGCATTGGTGTACTGATAGATGGGGGCGATGGGCGCCTGCTGTTCGAGGATGTTCTCCGCCTGATCGAATAGCCGGCTGCGGGCACCGCTGTCGCGAGTTTGCGCCGCCTTGTCCAGCAACTGGTCATAGCTTGCATCGGCAAAGCCGGCCATGTTGCCGCTATGGTGAGAGCCCCACAGGCCGAGGAAGGCGGACGGGTCGTTGTAGTCGGCCACCCAGGAGGAGCGGATCACCTCGAACTGGCCGCTCTGGCGGCTGTCGAGATAGGTTTTCCACTCCTGATTGGTCAGCTCCACCTGGGCGCCCAGCTTCTGTTTCCACATGTTGGCGATGGCGAGCGCCAGCTTCTTGTGTACTTCAGCTGTGTTGTAGAGCAGCGAGAGCTTGAGCGGCTTGTCAGGGCCGTATCCTGCCTCCTTGAGCAGCGCCTGTGCCTTGCTGTCCAGCTCCTGTTGGCTGCTGCTCGAGAGCAGGTTGGCCTTGGGCTCGAAGCTGGCGGTGACATCCGGGGTGAAGTGGTAGGCCGGTTTCTCGCCGGTGCCGAGCACCTTGTCGGCAATCAGGGCGCGATCGATGGTGTAGGAGAGCGCCTTGCGTACCCGTACGTCGTTCAACGGCGGCTGACGGGTATTGAAGGCGTAGTAGTAGGTACCAAGCTGCATCGGGGTGTAGACCTCACCCGGGATCTCTTTCATCAGCTTGTCGTACTGCTCTTTGGGGAAGGATTCGGTGATCTGCAGATCCCCCGCCAGATAGCGGTTGGTGGCGGTGGTCTCCTGATTGATCGGCATGAAGATGACCTGGGTCAGCACTGTGTGGGCCTTGTCCCAGTAATGGGGATTGGGCACCAGCTCCAGCTTCTCGTTGACCACCCGGCTGCTCAGCACAAAGGCGCCGTTGCCGACCAGCTTGCCGGGCTGAGTCCACTTGTTGCCAAATTTCTCGATGCTGGCCTGATGCAGCGGCGACAGGCTGGGGTGGGTGAGCAGGCTCAGGAAATAGGGAACCGGTTGGGAGAGGCTGATCTGCAGGGTGTGGTCATCGATCGCCTTGACACCCAGCTCGCTGGCAGGCAATTTGCCAGCCATGATCTCGTCCACCTTGTCGAAGCGGGCAAGCTGGGCAAACCAGGCGAAAGTGGCCGCCTCTTTCGGGTCGACCAGCTTGCGCCAGCTGTAAACGAAGTCGCCAGCCTTGACCGGATCGCCGTTGGACCAGCGGGCATCAGGGCGCAGGTGGAAGGTGAAGAACTGGTTGTCCTTGTTCTCCCAGCGCACGGCAACGGCGGGGACGGGTTTGCCATCCGGCCCCTGGGTCAACAGCCCCTCGAACAGATCCCGCAGCACCTGCAATTCGGGCAAGCCGACCAGCTTGAGCGGACTGAGACTGGCAGGTTCATCTTTCAGGTGGCGAACCACCACCTGTGTGGCGGCCAGTTCGGTTCCGGCGGGAATATCGGCAGCCTGGACTGCGGCACAGCCCAAGAGGGCCAGCAAGGGGCTCCATCCTTTCATGGGTCGGATCCTTCAAATTGTGTGAAGCGGGGAGAAAACTCGGCGAGAAAATGTCGCCGACAGACGGGAAATCATGATATCCCGTTTACTGGTCTGACCGCCAGCATTCGGCTCTCATCTGTCGCCGGGGCGGCGCCGCGTTGTCGCGTGTCCGGGATTGAATGTGACTAGGAGTAGCAAACGATGAAAGCATGGTTATTGCCGGGCTGTTTCCTGATGGTCGGGGCGCTCAGCCAGAGTGCCTGGGCGTTGACGCCGTGTCAGCGCGACACGGCGGTGGGCAGCTGGTGCGAGGTGGGGATCGAGACCCTGCACCCGACTCAGGGCGGAGTAGGGCAGCTGCAGGTGGATGAAACCCAGGCGACGCTGGCGGACATGAATCCCAAGCAGCTCGACAAGCTGATGAAAAAGAAAGAGATCCCTGTGGTGATTGCGCCGGATGGCGGCTATTGGCTGGTGGACCGACACCACCTGACCAAGGCGCTCTGGCAGCAAGGGGTCAAGCAGGTGCGGGTCAAGGTGATCGGTCGCTTGCAGGATAAAGACAACTTCTGGAGCCAGATGCAGAACAACCACTGGGCCTGGCTCAAGGATGAGAAGGGGTTACCCCTCACGCCGGAGCAGTTGCCGACCAGCATCGACAAGCTGCCTGACTACCCCTATCGCACTCTGGCGGGGTTGCTGCAGGATGCGGGTTACTTCAGCAAGCAGGATCAGGTCTACTTTGTCGAGTTCGCCTGGGCCAGCTGGCTCGGCAAGCAGATGCAGTGGATGCCGATAGACAGTGCCAATCTGGCGGCTCGGCTGCAGCAGGCCAAACGGCTTGCCTGTGGCAGCGATGCCAAAGACCTGCCCGGTTATCCCGGCCGGCAGTGCAGCCTAAACCAGTCGAAAACGGCGAGCTGACAACCAGACAACGAGAGAGGGCGACCCGTGGGTCGCCCTCTTTTTATGTCAGGCTGCGCGTTATGGTGTCGCATCTGGCGCAGACGCTTGGCTCTGCCAGGTGGCCGCCGCCTGTTCCAGTAGCGCCACCTCGCCCTGCTGGATCAGTGGCAACAGGGCATTGACCTGTTCGTCCGGCCAATCCCACCAGGCGAGGGCCTGCAGCCGGGCTATCTCGCTCTCGGTAAAGCGCATCCGCACTATGGCCGCTGGCGTACCCGCCACCATGGCGTAGGGCGGCACATCTTTGGTGACCAGCGCCCGGGCGGCGATGATGGCGCCATCGCCGATGGTGACGCCGGGCATGATCATTGCCTCCATGCCGATCCAGACATCGTTGCCGATGCGGGTATCGCCGGCAGGGCGGTAACTGCGCTTTAGCGCCTCCAGATCAGCAAACGGATAGGTGCTGATGAAGGCGGTATTGTGGGTGTGGTTGCCACCCATGATGATCTTCACCCCGGCGGCGATCTGCACGTAGTCGCCGATATGAAGCTGGTCGATATGCCAGAGCGGCTCCCAGCCGGTATCGGGGTGGCGGCTGAAGCTGTCGCCATGGAGGTAGCGCACTACCTCCTGTTCGAAGGGGCCATCCCAGGCACCCGAGTAGTAGCTATGTTGCCCCTTGAGGCGGATGTTGGGGTTGCTGACTGTCAGATGCAGGTATTCGACCTGTGACCAGTGCTGGCAGGTTTTCATCCTGGTACTCCTTTGCTGAATGGATTTGATTGGTTGCGTTCGATGGAGCGCAGCTAATAGATCCAGACCAGCATACGGGGCACGCAGAGCAGGGAGCAGCCCAGCATTTGGGGTAGACGGGGTCGCATTCGGGGTAAGCCCTGATATGGGAAATCGGCGCGATCATAAGGGTAATGATCGCGATTTGCCAACCTGCAGCGGAGATCCTGCACTAACCATCTGGTTGATATTTATTCTCAATTAGCCATCATTAACCTCCCGGTTTAGTCGGTGGGGGATAACGAAATGACACCAGAGAGTTGGCAGCGTTACATGCTGGAGGCGGAGCGGTCGTGGCAGTCCGGTTCGCTGGGGGCCGCCGTCTGCTTCTATCAGCAGGCGCTGGGGGATGTCTACGAGATGAGTGAGGTTGAGCTTGCCGAGCTGGCCAGCATGCGGGTCGCCACCTGCCACCGGCTGGCCGATTTCTGGCGGGCGATGGATGAACCCGCCTATGAGCTGCGTTATCTCAAGCTCGCCTCCGAGCTTGTGACGGCGCTGGTGCCGCAGTGCCCCAACCGGGAGTGCGAGGCGCTGATCAGCGAGCTGGGTTGCTGCCGCGGCGCCCTGCTCGCCTTCTTGAAGCGCCACCCCAACCCCGAAATAGCCAAACTGATCCAGTTGCAGGACAAAGTTCAGGGCTGCGAACTGATCGGCCGTTTTCGCCTCAACTGACAGGCGTCGATCTCAGCTGCGGCGTTTGAGCTTTTGAGCGATGCGCTGCTGCGCCTCTTCCCCTTGCAGCGCCTGGGCGAAGGCGCGCGCCTCCAGATCGATGACGAAGTGGACCGCCTGTTTGAGCTCCTGTTTCATAAGCGCCTTGCTCTTTTGCACCGCTTTTGGCGCCTTGCTTGCCAGCTTGAGCCCCTGCTCGCGGGCAAAGGGGAGCAGGACATCGGCGGCCATCACCTTGTTGGCGAGTCCGAGCCGCAGCGCCTCGTTGGCATCGAGCGCCTCGGCCAGTAGCAACAGCTCCGCTGCCTTGAGGTGACCCACCAGACGCGGCAGCAGCAGGCTGGAGGCGAACTCCGGCACCAGCCCAAGCTCGACGAAGGGGAGTTGCAGGCGGGCGTTATCCCCCAGATAGACCAGATCGCAGTGGAGCAGGATGGTGGTACCGATCCCCACCGCCGGGCCGCCGACCGCCGCAATCACCGGCTTGGGAAAGTCAGCCAGGGTGTGGAGGAACTGCAGGATGGGATCGTCGGGTTCCAGCGAGCTCTTGCCGACAAAATCGGCCAGATCATTGCCCGCGGTAAAGCAGTCGCTCTGACCCTGCAGCAGCAGGGCGTGCACCTCCTCATCGTTTGCCGCCTGTTGCAGGGCGCTCACCAGCTGCTGATAGAGGGCGGTATTGAGGGCATTGCGCTTGTCGGGGCGGTTGAGCGTCAGGGTGAGCAAGCCATCCTGCTGCTCGGCGACGAGAATGGGGGCCATGTCTAAATCCTTGTTATTGAAGGGTGCACAAAGGTTACTGCCGGAGTAACCTTGGAGCCGTTTAACAACATCATAAAAGGATTTCAACCATGTTTAAACGTGCGTTTTATTCTCTGCTGGTGCTCGGCATGACGGCTCCCGCGCTGGCCAAGGTGGATGCGGTTGACGGCTATGTGCGTTTGCTGCCGCCGGGCTCTCCCAACACCGCCGCCTTCATGGTGCTCAAGAACGATGCCGACAAGCCGGTCAAGCTGGTGGCGGCAGCCTCTCCTGCGGCGGGTCGCGCCGAGCTGCATACCCACCTGCACGAGAATGGCGTGATGAAGATGCGTCAGGTCGAGAGCATCGAGATCCCGGCCAAGGGCGAAGTGGCGCTCAAGCCCGGCAGCTTCCACATCATGCTGTTCGAGATTGGCGCGCTCTCCGAAAAAACGCCGATGCCGCTCACTCTGACCATGGATGATGGCGAGAAGCTGGAGCTCTCCCTGCCGGTCAAACCGATCGAGCCGATGGCGGGGATGAACATGAAGCATATGAAACACTGACATTTGTCGTCGCTTGTTCAGATTTGAGACTGGGTATTTTGGCTGCACCGGGTAAAATAGCGCTCTTTCCATGTATGCAAGAGGAAGTGAAGTGATGAAAAAGACGCTGATTGCCGGTGTTCTGTTTGCCCTGTGCAGCCAGGGTGCCATGGCCGCCAATGACTGGCGTTTCGCCGCCGGTGCCGACGTATGGAATGCCCAGGGCAGTGGTCAGGTTTATGGTGCCAGCACCAACTATGACGATCACTACAACTGGAACGGCTACCTGCAGCTGGAACACGGCATCATTTTCCTGCCGAACGCCAAGTTTGAGATCTCCGACTTCAGCACCTCCGGCGGCGCCTTCAAGAACGAGCTGACTGCCTACGATCTGAACCTCTACTACCGTCTGTTCAACAACGATCTGTTCAAGATCGATCTGGGTCTGACCGGTCGTTACTATGATGGCGAGCTGACCTCCTACGGTCGCAAGGGCTACGACAAGGACACCGTGATGGCCTACGCCGGTAGCGAACTCTACATCCCGAACACAGGTTTCGCCTTCTTCGGTGATCTGCGTACTCACGATGTGGACAACTATGACTACCGTCTGGGTGCCTCCTACAAGTTCTCCAACATGCCGGTCAAGCTGCGCGCCGGCTGGCGTGAAGCCAATGTGGACTTCGACAACGTCGACCAGCGTATCGACGGCTGGTTCATGGGCGGCGAATTCACCTTCTAATCTGAGCGTCTGACGACAAGGAGAAGTAATGGGCTACATCATAGTGACGGGGGCCGGTTCCGGTCTGGGCCGCGCCTTGACCGCAGGGCTGGTTGAGCGGGGCCATCGGGTTGCCATGATGGGGCGCCGTTACGAGAAGTTGCAGGAGCAGGAAGATCAGCTCGGTCAGGCGGTGATCGGCATTGCCGCCGATCTGGCGCACCACGAAGAGGTGGAGATGGCTTTTGCCGCCGCCGTCGAGTGGGGCGGCCTGCCCGAGATGGTGATCCACTGCGCCGGGGTTGGTGAATTCGGCCCGGTCGGCATCTACACCGCCGAGCAGATCCGCAGTGTGGTGGAGAGCAATCTTGTCTCCACCATTCTGGTGGCCCAGCAGACGGTGCGCCTCATCGGCGAGAAAGGCGGGGTGCTGGCCAACGTGCTCTCCTCTGCCGCGCAGGTGGGCAAGGCCAACGAGAGCCTCTACTGCGCCTCCAAATGGGGGATGCGCGGCTTTCTGGAGTCGTTGCGCGCCGAGCTGAAAGGCTCGCCGCTGCGGCTGGTGAACCTCTACCCGAGC
The DNA here is from genome assembly GCF_038739615.1 of Aeromonas sp. SER. Classification (NCBI taxonomy): domain Bacteria; kingdom Pseudomonadati; phylum Pseudomonadota; class Gammaproteobacteria; order Aeromonadales; family Aeromonadaceae; genus Aeromonas; species Aeromonas sp. SER. The sequence continues at coordinate 15,991 of NZ_JBCGFC010000021.1, forward strand.
GGGATCCGCAGCGCCTTCTGGGACAACTCGGATCACGTCGACCCGACCCGTTTCATGACTCCGGAAGATGCCGCCGCCTACATGCTCGATGCGTTGGAAGCTCGCAGCAGCTGCCACGTGACCGACCTCTTTATCGGTCGCAACGAGTAGCTTTTTCTCTTGCCGCGCAGGCTCAGGTTAAAGAAAGAGGGAGGCGTAATGCCTCCCTTGTTTTTTAGCTGATAGCAAAATCGATCATTGGTGCAGCCCTGCTTGGCTGCTTCTGCTGGCCAGTTTCCCTTTCAGCCAGCTCTCCAGGTCGGCCACATAGCTGTAGACAACCGGCACCATCAGCAGGCTCATGGCGGTGGCTGACAGTAACCCCCCTATTACGGCAATGGCCATCGGTTGGCGGAAGCTGGCATCCGCGCCAAAGCCCAGCGCAAGTGGCAGCAAACCCGCCGTCATGGCGACCGATGTCATGGTGATCGGCTGTGCCCGTTTATGACAGGCATCGAGCAGGGCATCGCGCAGGCTCATCCCCTGCTGTCTGGCTACGATGGCAAAATCCACTACCAGTATCGAGTTCTTTGTGACGATCCCCATCAGCATGACCAGCCCGATGAGCGATGGCAGGTTCAATTCGCCGTGGGTCAGCAGCAAGGCGGCAAAGGCACCTCCCGCGGCCATCGGGACGGCGGAGAGGATGGTCAGAGGCTGGAACCAATCCTTGAACAGCAGCACCAGTACCCCGTAAACGCAAAGCACACCCGCAATCATGGCACCGCTCATGCCGGCAAACAGCTCGGCCTGGGTTTCTGCATCGCCAGACTCCAGCAGCCGTACCTGTTCCGGGCGGTCCTGCAGAGCAGGCAGCGCTTTAGCCGCTTTCAGGGCATTGCCCAAGGCATAACCCCCCAGATCTGCTGTCAGCGTGACCTGACGTTCGCGATCAAATCTGTCTATTTGTGATGGGCCGCTCTCCAGCCCAATTGCGGCTACGTTGCCAAGAGGAACCAGTCCGGTGCGACCTGGTACACGCAGCGCCGCAATAGCCTCAAGGTTCTGGCGCATCTCCCCGCGCAACAGCACCCGGATATCCAGTTGTCGCTGTTCCAGATTCAGTTTGGAGAGCGAGGACTCGCGATCTCCTGCCAGCGCGACCCGCAAGGTGTCGCCAATGGCCTGGGTTGTTACACCGCTCTCGGCAGCTTGATCGGCATCGGGTCGGATGACTACATCTTGCCGCTCCAGACTGGCTGTCGAGGTCACGTTGTGGAGAAATGGCAAGCCACGTAGCTGTTGTTCCAGCTGTTTGGCGCTATTCATCAGCGCGTGTGTATCTGAGCTGGAGAGCACCAGCTCGAGTTTTTCACCCGAGCCACCGCTGCTAAATGAGAAGCGGGCACCGGGAACATCAGCCAACCGCTGCCGCATGGCCAGCTCGATCTCCCTCTGTTTCGGACGTTCCCCACGTTCGGCAAGCACGACGACCAGGCTGGCAAAGCGTACTTCACCGGGATCATTGGCCGAGGCATTGCCGGCATAGGCGAACATGGACTTCACGCCTTCAGTGCCAATCAGCGCATTTCTGGCCTCCTCGGCCATCTCCATGGTTTGATTGATGCTGGCTCCCGGAGGCAGCTCAATGCTGATGGTGGTGCTACCCCGATCAGCCGGCGGAATAAAGCCGGTAGGCAGCAGCGGCAACAGGGCGGCGGAGAGTACAAACAGACCGACCCCGATGAGCAAGGTCTTCAGACGATGATCGAGGCACCAGCGAGCCAGTCGCAGATAGAATTGCATGGTGGGGCCATCGTGCTCTTGCTGGTGCAGACCGGGTTTGATCAGCCAGACCGCCATCATGGGGGTGATGATGCGGGCGACCATGAAAGAGAGGCCGACGGCAATCACTATGGTCCAGCCAAATTGCTTGAATACCAGACCGGGGACACCACTCATCATGGCGGTGGGCAGGAACACCACGATCAGCGTGGTGGTGGTCGCCGCTACTGCCAGCGCAATCTCGTTGACCGCGTCTTCAGTGGCCTCCCGGGCACTTTTCCCCTTGTTCATATGGCGGGCGATGTTCTCGACCTCAACGATGGCATCATCGACCAGGATCCCGACGACGACCGCCAGCGCCAGCAACGTAATGGTGTTGAGCGTATAGCCTGCCCAGTGCATATAGGCGAAGGCCGGTATGATGGAGAGAGGGAGTGCGACCGCCCCTATCAGGGTGGCTCGCCAGTCGCGCAGGAACAGCCAGATTACCAGCACGGAGATAATGGCGCCCTCATAGAGCATGTGCATCGAACCTTCGTACTGCTCCTCGGTATGCTCGACCGTGCTGTTGACCCGTAGCAACTTGATATCGGGATATTTGTGCTGGATCTCCTTCAGCGCTTGCTCTACCCCTGCAGCAATGCGCACTTCGTCAAACCCCTTGGTGCGCCAGAGTTGAAATCCCACCGCAGGTTTGCCATCCAGCATGGCCGACTGGGTTCTGTCGGCAGTTGTATCCTGGACGGTCGCGATCTCGTCCAGACGGATTTTGCGTCCATCACTCAGCACCACCGGCAGGGCGCGCAGCTGGTCGGCTTGCTGTACCGTCGCCAGGGTTCGCACACTCTGCTCAGCCCCACCCATCTGACCCCGTCCGCCGGATGACTCCTGCTGGACACTGCGTAGCGCGCGCGATACATCAGCCGCAGTGGCCCCCAGCCCGGAGAGACGAATGGGATCGACTTCGATGCGCACTTCCCGGCGCACGCCACCGATCCGGGTGAAATCTGTGATGCCGGGAACGGCTTGCACCGCCTTGGCCAGTTCGTTGTCAACCAGCCACGACAGGGCCTCTTCACTCATCTTGTCGCTGGCAATGGCATAGGTGAGCATGGCGCCGCCTGGCCCCGCGATCACCTTGCTGACGATAGGCTCCTGCAGGTCATCGGGCAGATCGTTGCGGATCCGATCCACCGCATCCTTGGTGTCGGACAAGGCTTCATTCAGATTGCGCTCCAGATCAAAGGTCACCGTGATGGTGACCACTCCATCGTTAATTTTGGTGGTCATGTGGCGCAGACCACGTACGGTCGCCAGCGAATCTTCCACCTTTTTGGCGACATCGGTTTCCAGCTGGGAGGGGCTGGCGCCCGGCTGACGGAGTTCCAGTTTGACGGTCGGTAAATCGAGATCCGGCAAATCCTGGATCCCGAGCTTCTGGAAGCCGGCCACGCCGGCCAGGGTCAGCATGATAAACAGCAGAATGGAGGGAATGGGGTTGCGGATCGACCAGGTTGCCAGATTCATGGTTACTCCTTGCCTTTGGCGGTCATGACGCGAATGGCTTCACCATTGTTGAGGAACCCGGCCCCCTTGAGGGCAATCAGGTCGTTTTCCCGGATGCCCCGGGTGATTTCGACGGCATTGTCGCGGCGCAGGCCCACGGTGACCTCCTGCATATAGGCCTTGCCATCGTCGATGCGGAAAACGACGCTGCGGCCATCCCGGATCAGCAGCGCCTGTGCCGGGATGGTCAGTGCCTGCCGTTTCTCGACTTCAATTTGGCCACCGATATACATGGCCGACTTGGCACCGCTGCCCGGCAGGATATCGACATAGGCAGTACCCATCCGGCTGTTGTTGTCGAGTGCGCCAGCCAGCTGCCTGACCTGCCCTTCCGTTCTGGCACCGGATGGCAGGAGCAAGGAGACATGCTGGCCCGGCTTGACTTGCTCCATCTTGGCGGCGGTCAGTTCGGCGCGCCACTCAAGGCGATTTTGCCGTATGAGCCGAAACAGTTCGGTGCCTGTGGCTGGTACCTGCCCCAACGTGGCATTGCGAGCAGTAATAAGACCATCATCCGGCGCAATGATGCGGGTATCGTCCAGACGCACCTGCTGACTGGTCAGTGATGCCTTGGCAGATAGCTCCTGCGCCTGAGCCAGCTTGAGCTCGGTTTCCACTTTGAGCAGATCCTGATCGCTGACACTCTTTGCCTGATAGAGCCTGCGCATGCGCTGGGCATTGGCCAGGTTTTGCTGCAGGCTCGCCTCGGCCTTGATGAGCTCGGCTTGGGCTCGCTGCACATCTGCTCTGGCGATCCTGTCATCCAGCCGAGCCAGCAAGGTGCCTCGAGTGACCAGATCACCGACAGCGGCGTTGATTTCCACCACCGCCATGTTGCCGCTATTGGCGCTGACGATGGCCTCCTGCCAGGGTGTAACAACGCCCATTGCCGGAATGATGTCAGGCCAGAGCTGCCGCTGTGGCGTCACCGTCGTGATTGCCGTCGCCATTTTGTTTTCTGCGGCATCACTTATTAATGGGGTCAGACATAGTTGAGCGATGATTAACATGAACAAAGGATGTCGCATAATTTAGAGGCTCCACGCAGCGGCCAATATGGCAATCATGTTATGCTACTATGATTACCGGTCATATTATTTGGTGATGGATTAAATCAGTAATAAATTTAGCTGGTCGCTGCTGAAGCAGATTCAGGATGGGTAATTCCGGCAAGGAATATTGAAAATACCCCCGGAGCCTGCTTCTGGAGTTGTTCCATATCCTCGGCAATGACGGCCTGCATAATCAAACCTTGGAGCATGCCGATGAATAATGTCGCCGCAGCATCCATATCCAGAGTTGATGGAAATTCATGGTTTGCAATACCTTGCTGCATTAATTTAATCAACATCGCCCGATAACGTAATAACAATGTCTTGGCAATCGCTCTGGTTGGCGAGGCTCGGCTCTTTTGCAGCTCGCCAAACATCATTCTCGGAATACCGGGGTGATGAGCTGCAAATTCAGCGTGCGTCATAAACATGGCTTCCAGTGCAGCCGGTGCTGACTCGATACCCTCTATGGCACGTTCGAGACGGGAGAGCAGGGTGTTGGCGATCCACTCCATCACCGTCTGGAAGATGGCATCCTTGGTGGGAAAATGTTTGAACAGGGCCCCCTGGGTGAGCCCCATGTGCTGCGCAATGATGGTGGTGGTGAGCTCCCCGGGGTGATGCTTGGCCAGCAGTGTGATGACCGTCTGGATCGTGGCGGCTTGCCGCTCTTCGCTCGGTAAATGCTTGGGATGACGTGCCATCTGGTCTGGTCTCGAAGTAAAGTAAGTTGCCTATTACTTAGCATCAATCTCTGTACGTTTTTTGTCAAGCAAGCCACATCGACAAAAACATAACCATAGGAAATAGAAGGTTTTTATATACAGCGTCATTTCTCCATCCTGGCCATGATGAGCTTTGCCAGCGGTTGAGCGGACTGGACTATCGTCACCAGGTTTCACGGGTGATGGGGTACATCAAGAGATGATGGAGATGAACTCCTTGATGTCTTCGCTGTGCAGAGTTAACGACCAGAGGGCACGATGCTGGTCTGAGCTGAGGCCATCGGTATATATAATTGTGCTGTCTTGAACATGAATATGATTACGGTGTGCTTCCATTTGCAGTCCCGTCGTTGGAAACCAGATATGTATAATTCCCGATGTAATAAAGGTAAATTGAGCAAAAAGTTCATTTTCGCCGACCAGTCTGAAGGTTCTCTCAATCACTTTGACTTGCATATATCCCCCCGGTTAAAAAACGCAATTGATATTTGCGTCAAGAGATAGTCCTGAAATTAACGAGAGACAATAGAATGTGGTGCTGATTGTGAGAGCGCTCACGGGTGGTGAAAAAGTAATTGCGGGTGCTCACTTGGGGGTTTTATGGCAATTAAAGGCGTGCTAGGCAGATATTTCTGTTAAATATCGGTTATATATCGCCGCAAGACTGGATTGTCCCACAGTTTATTTACACAGAGCCATATTGAGCACATGGAGGGGGATTTCCGGTATTTCCCGTCAGATCACCCCAACATAGCGACACCTCCTTACGAGAGCTGGTGGCGCGGTTTGGCGGTCAGGAGTCAGGAGTCAGGAGTCAGGAGACTGTGCAGGAAGATACCCGGCATTCTGATGCAACAGGGCCATCCGTCAGAGCGAGCAATAAAAAATGCCAGTCAGCATTGGCTGACTGGCACCATTTTGAGTGCGTTCGTTAACGCGGCAGTGGGGCTTAACGCCCCAGCTTGGCCTTGATCATGGCGACGATGTCGCTGATGGCCACTTCCTGCTTCTCGCCGGTGCGGCGGCACTTGTACTCCACCACGCCGTTGTCCATGCCGCGCTCGCCGATGACGATGCCGTGCGGCACGCCCAGCAGCTCCATGTCGGCGAACATCACGCCCGGGCGCTCTTTACGGTCGTCGAACAGCACGTCGACACCGGCCGCTTTCAGCTCGGCGTAGAACTGCTCGGCCAGCTCGGCAACGCGCACTGACTTGTGCATGTTCATCGGCACGATGGCCACTTCGAACGGGGCGATGGCGTCCGGCCAGATGATGCCGTACTGGTCGTTGTTCTGCTCGATGGCGGCAGCCACCAGACGGGAAACCCCGATACCGTAGCAACCCATCTCCATGGTGACGGACTTGCCGCCTTCGTTCAGCACGCTCGCCTTCATCGCTTCGGAGTACTTGGTACCCAGCTGGAAGATGTGGCCCACTTCGATACCGCGCTTGAGCAGCAGCTTGCCCTGGCCGCACGGGCTCGGGTCGCCTTCCACTACGTTGCGCAGGTCGGCAACTTCGTAAGCGGTGATGTCGCGATCCCAGTTGGCACCGGTCAGGTGGAAACCGGTCTCGTTGGCGCCGCAGACGAAGTCCGCCAGATGGGCGGCGCTGCGATCGACGATGATGCGACCGGCAAAGCCGACCGGGCCGATGGAGCCTGCGTCGCAACCGGCGGCCGCTTTGATCTGCTCGTCGTTGGCGAAGGTCAGCGGGTTGGCCACGCCAGCCAGCTTCTCGGCTTTGATTTCGTTCAGCTCGTGGTCGCCACGCAGTACCAGCGCGATGACGGCCTGCTTGCCGTGCTCATCTTCCTCTGCCAGTACCAGCAGGGTCTTGGCGATGGCGGTCGGCGCCACGTTCAGGAAGGCGGCCACTTCGTCGATGGTGTGGACGTTCGGGGTGGCAACCTTGGTCAGGGCTTTGGTTGCGGCAGCGCGCTCGCCAGCCGGCGCCAGCGCTTCGGCCATCTCGATGTTGGCGGCGTAATCTGATGTATCGGAGAAGGCGATCAAGTCTTCACCGCTCTCGGCCAGCACTTGGAATTCGTGGGAACCGGTACCACCGATGGAGCCGGTATCGGCCTGCACCGGACGGAAGTTCAGACCCATGCGGGTGAACGCCTTGCAGTAGGCGGCGTGCATCTTCTCGTAGGTATCGACCAGAGACTCTTTGTCGATGTGGAAGGAGTAGGCATCCTTCATCAGGAATTCGCGGCCACGCATCACGCCGAAACGGGGGCGCACTTCGTCGCGGAACTTGGTCTGGATCTGGTAGAGGTTGAGCGGCAGCTGCTTGTAGCTGTTCACTTCGTAACGCACCAGCGCAGTGATCACCTCTTCGTGGGTCGGGCCCAGCACGAAGGGACGGTTGTGACGGTCGGTCAGACGGCACAGCTCGGGACCGTAGTCATCCCAGCGGCCGGACTCCTGCCACAGCTCGGCGGGCTGAACCACCGGCATGGAGACTTCGATGGCACCTGCATTGTTCATCTCTTCGCGAACAATGTTCTCGATTTTCTTCAGTACCCGCAGACCGGTTGGCAACCAGGCATACATGCCGGAGGCCAGTTTACGGATCATCCCGGCGCGCAGCATCAGCTGGTGGCTGACAACTTCAGCGTCGGAGGGGGTTTCCTTGAGAGTGGAAAGCAGATATTGGCTGGTACGCATCGCGGTAGACCTTAGCTAGAACGGGCGCGGGGCCCAGGATAATTTCAAGGGCGGAATTTTAACAGGCTGGACGTTGCGGCCCAAGGGCTAAATTTGCCGCAGCCGCGAAAGGGCGGTGCGGGCTGGCCATCTTGTCCGGATCGAAGGGGATGCCCGGCTGGCCATCACCGGCTTGCCGGAGACGCATGTGACCGCAATTGGCTTGGTATAAGTAAAAGTTTGGCCATTTTGGAAAAAACCATAAATTTGATTTATATCGCGCTGTTTGTCCCTGTAACGGGCCGCAGCTTGCCAGTGAGGGCTCGCTAGGGGGATTGGCCGATCCTGACGATGCTGATCTTGCCGCAACCCGCGGGAACGGGGGCTGGCGGGGCCTTGCCATTGCGCGGTTTGGCCGGGATGAAAAAGCGGGGCGGGTAGTACCACAACCATTGGGCTTTTAATGCCTGCAATTTGGCCGGATCTCCGCTAAACTCTGCCACCTTTTCGTGACGGGTCGGCCAAACCGGCCCCGTCTCCCCCTCTTTATTTGCACTTTTGGAGCCGCTCATGCCGCTAGTGGGACATCAACACCAGATCGAGATCCTGGAACTGACCGACAAAGGAGATGGCAAAGGACGCCTGTTCGACCGCCCCCTGTTTGTCGAAGGTCTGCTGCCGGGTGAGCAGGCGTTGGTCGAACTGACCGAGGTGAAGCCCAACTACCTGCACGGCAAGGTCGCCGAGCTGCTCCAGCCCTCCGCCGACCGGGTAGCCGACTTCTGCCCCAACACCGAGTGCGGTGGCTGTCAGGTGCGCCCGCTGGCCTATCCGGCCCAGCTCAAGCTCAAGCAGAGTCTGGTGCAGAGCGCCCTGGAGCAGGTCGGGCTGGGTGAGGCCGTGGTCAATCCCATCCTCGGCATGGAGACCCCGTTCGCCTATCGCAACAAGGCGCAGTACGCGGTGCGCGGCTGTGACGCCGGTGCCGAGATCGGTTTTTATCGCAAGCACTCCCACGATCTCATCACCGCCGATGACTGTGCGGTGCAGGACTCGCTGCACGTGGAGCTGAACGCCCGGGTGCGCAACTGGATGCGCGCGCACGACATCGCGGCCTATGACGAGGTGAACCACACCGGCTGTGTGCGCAACCTGATGACCCGCAAGGGCTTCAAGAGCGGCGAGCTGATGGTGGTGCTGGTGACCCTGAGCGAGGAGCTGCCGTTCGAAGCCGAGCTGCTGGCGGCTCTGCAGGATCTGCCGATCACTACCCTGGTGCAGAACATCAACGAAGCGCGCACCAACCGCATTCTGGGCGACAACAACCGGGTGCTGCTGGGCAGCGGGGTGATCCGCGACAAGATCCACGAACTCGAATTCGAGATCTCGCCGCTCTCCTTCTTCCAGAACAACCCGAGCCAGACCGACGTGCTCTACTCCAAGGCGCTGGAGTATTGCGAGCTGACCGGTAACGAGACGGTGTTCGACATCTATTGCGGTATCGGCACCATCTCCCTGTTCCTGGCTGGCAAGGCCGCCAAGGTAGTGGGGATCGAGTCGGTCGAGAGCGCCATCAGCGATGCCCGTCGCAATGCGGCTCTCAACGGCATCGAGCAGACCGAGTTCCATGTCGGCAAAGCGGAGCAGCTGATGCCTGCCCTGCACGCCGAAGGGGTGAGTGCTGATGTGGTGGTGATGGATCCGCCGCGCAAAGGCTGTGACAAGGCCGTACTGCAGACCCTGGTGGCCATGGCCCCGCGCCGTCTGGTCTATGTCTCCTGCAACCCGCAGACTCTGGCCCGCGATCTCGCCTGGCTGGTCAAGCAGGGCTTCGTGCTGGATGAGGTGCAGCCGGTCGATATGTTCCCGCACTCCATGCACGTCGAAGCTGTCGCTCGCCTGAGCCTGCCCGCCAAGGTATAAGTCGCCTCTGACTTGCGCCCATAAAAAAACGACGCCAACTGGCGTCGTTTTTTTCTATCTGATGCTCGCAGGTTGCGGTGGTCAGCCCTGCTTGCGAACCTCGTCGGCAATCTGGTCGAGCAGCTGTTGCCAGCCCAGACCCAGCTCGCTGACCAGGGCGTTGTAGCCATCGGCCGGCAGCATCCGCACCTGATTGAAGGGGGCTTCGCGCAGCACCGAGCCATCTTCCGCCAGCAGGCGCCAGCGCCCGCTCAGCACGGCGCGGCCATCGTGACGACCCTGAAAGCGCTCGACCAGTATGGTCAGCACCGGGCCCTTGCGGCCGCCATCCTGACGGACGACCCAGCCCGGCAGGCGGGTGGAGAGGCCGTTGAGGGTGAGCTGATTGAGCTGATCGTCGAGCGAACCGGCCCAGCGGTGGTACTCGGTGAAGTGGAGCTCCTGCCCCTCCAGCTGATAGACCAGACTGATCCGGTCGAGCTGGCCCGCCAGCGCGATGGGGCGCAGCACCAGCTGGTGCTGCGGGGTAACCGGCGCCGCTGCCGGTTGCTGGCTGTCGGCGGCGAGGGAGTAGTAGTGCAGCGCTGGCTGGGTGCTGCTGCACCCGGCCAGCAGGCCGGTCAGCGCCAGCGTCAGGATGAACTTTTTCATGGTGTGCCTCGCTTGGGTTCAGGGTCTCGGGGGTGGACTCGATCGAAGATCAGCGAGCTCGGCTGCTCGTTGAGAGAGTGCACCAGCGGCTGCAGCTCGCGCATCAGCTGGTTGAGGGTCTGCACCGACTGACGCAGATCCTGATTGGTTTGCGACTGGGCATCATAGGCCTGCAGGGTCTCCTGCAACTGCTTGAGGCTCTCGTTGAGCGACGCCGGCAGCTGCTGGGTGGAGTCCTTGGCAGTGAGCTTGTCCAGATTGGCGCTGACCGCACTGATGTTGCGCAGGGTACCATCCAGCGTCGAGAGCGAGCTGTTGACCTTGGTCAGGGTGGTGGCCATATCCATGTCGACAAACTTGTCGAGGATGAGGTTCACCTTGCGCTCGATCTGATCCAGCCCACCCTGCACGGTCGGGAATACCTGATAGCCAGCCAGCTTGACCTGATCGAAGCGTGGTGCGTCCGGATAGAAGTTGAGATCGATGATCTTGCCGCCGGTCAGCAGGCTCGAGGTCTTGAGGCTGGCACGCAACCCCTCCTTGAACTGCTTGCTGAACAGGGCGCGCCACTGATCTTTTTCCGCCTTGGCATAACGGTGGGAGAGACGCTGCACCTCGATGCGGGCCAGTACCGGGATCTGGCGGTTCTGGAAGATGCGAACCCCCTTCTCCTCGATCATGTAGGGCGCCGAGATGACGGTGCCGACCCGGATGCCGCGATACTGCACCGCCGCGCCCGGATGGAGACCCGCCACGTTGTCGTCGAACAGGAAGACGTAGTCGATGAACTGATCCAGACTACCGGCCAGCACGCTCGCCTCATCCTGGAACAGGGTGAACTCCTCGTGCTGCTTGACCGGATCACCCGGTGACCAGCCGGCAGGCAGGCCCATAGTGATGCCGCCGTCGATCAGGCTCTCCAGCGAATCCATCTTCACCTTCATCCCTTCGCTGCTCATGGAGACCTCGAAGCCCGGGGTCAGCCAGAAGCGGGAGTTGCTGCTCACCAGAATGTCGTAGGGGGCGTTGATGAAGATCTGATACTGCATCTCGCTCTTTTCAGGCAGGAACTTCGCCTCTTCCACCTGACCTATGGTGAAGCCCTGATAGTTGATGGGCGAGCCCTCGCCAAGTGCCTTGGCTTCGCGGCTGGAGAGGGTGAGGCGCAGCCCCTTGGCGTCCAGCGAGGCGAGCGGCGGCTTGTCGAGCATGGCGTACTCGTCGCGTGCCTTCCCTTTCTTGCCGGGGGAGAGCTCGATATAGGCGCCGGAGAGCAGGGTGCTGAGACCCGATACCCCTTCGCGACCGACTCTGGGTTTGACCACCCAGAACTTGCTGTCGCCGCGCAGCATGCTGGAGGCGTCGTTGGTCAGGCGCCCCTTGAGCACGGCGTGACTGTAGTCATCGCTCAGCTGGACGGCATCGATGCGGCCGACGGTGACCTCGCGCGAGCGGATCTCCGTCTTGCCTGCCACTATGCCTTCGGCGGTGGCGACTGTCAGGGTGAAGCTCGGGCCTTGGGAGTACCAGTGCTGGAACAGCATCCAGAGACCGATGAACAGTGCCAGCAGCGGCACCATCCAGATTGCGGCGGCGGAGCTCAGAAAGTCAGAGCCCGGTTTCCACCTTGTTTTACGCTCACTCACGTTCGCGTTCTCCTTGTTGTAAATCCCAGATCAGGCGCGAGTCGAAGCTCATGGCGGCGACCATGGTGATCAGTACCACGCCTGCAAATGCGACGGCCGCAGGGCCGGGGTAGATGGTCATCAGGTTGTCGAGCCGGATCAGGCCCGCCAGAATGGCCACCACGAAGACGTCGATCATCGACCAGCGTCCGACAAATTCGGTCATCCGATAGAGCTTGAGCTTGCCGAGCGGCGACTCGGCATGGCCGCTCTGCACCATGTAACAGAGCCAGAACAGCGCCAGGATCTTCACCAGCGGCACGACCACGCTGGCAAAGAAGATGACGGCGGCGATGGGGTAGGAGCCCATCGCCCAGAGCAGCACCACGCCGCCGAGGATGGTGGATGGGCTGTCATCGCCGAGAAAGACGGTGTCCATAATCGGGTAGACGTTGGCCGGGATATAGAGAATGGCCGAGGTGATGAGCAGGGCCCAGGTGCGGTTCAGGCCGCCCGGTTTGCGGGCATGCAGCTTGCCGCCGCAGCGCTGGCAACTGTGGCTGCCCGCCTCGCTCAGGGCGCCGCAGATATGGCAGCCCACCAGACCCGATGCTATGGCGCCCGCTTCGGGGTCCAGTTCACGCTGCTCGGTCGGGCCGAACAGCCGTTGCCAGAGCCACATCCGATCCAGCGACGAGATGGTCTTGATGAGCAGGATGGTGTAACCGACGAAGGCCCAGAACGAGAGGCCCATCTGGATGTCGGCCATCCCCATCAGCTTGACCAGCGAGATGAGCACACCCACCAGAAAGACATCCACCATCAGCCAGGGCTTGATACGGCAGAGCAGGCGGCCGAGAGAGCGCAGGGCGTGGCTGTGCAGGTTTTTGTCGAGGCGCCACAGTACCAGCATGATGGAGCCGATATAGACCAGCGGCAGACCGATCAGGGTGATGCTGAGCACGGCGCTGAGAAACAGATACCCTTCGTCCACCAGAGTCGAGATGCACTGGAGAAAGGTCATCTCCTGCCCGATCCCCTTGGCCGAGAAGGACATGAAAGTAAAGGAGTTGGAGAGCACGAACATGATGAGCGCCGCAAACCCGTAGGAGATGGGACGCAGCTCCTGCTGTGGCAGATGCTGGCTCAGGGTGTGACCGCAACGGGGGCAGTGGCTGGCTTCGCCCACCGCCAGCGGTGTGGCCGGGATCAGCAGGTCACACTCTTCGCAGGCGGTGTCGTCATGAACGTAGGTGGTATGGTGTTGGTGTGAAACCGGATGCAAGATAAAACCCCAGATTAGGCTCGCGAGAGAACCAGAGGGGCGATTATCGCAGTTGTACCGGTCAGCGACCAGTCCTGCGGCGGTGCGATTTGCGGGGCGGTGTGTGAGAATGACTTTGACAAGCCAGTGGCCATTTAGCACAATCAAACGCCACTTTTTTTCCGCGGGACAATAATTTATGACAACTGAATCCCCAAGCTACTCCACGATTGAGCAAGCCTTCTCCCTCGGGAACGGGCAAGATTCTGCCCTCAACTGGTTGCGTAAAAACCGCAGTCAGGTCGCCATTTTCCTGGTGAGCGGCATCAAGCTGGAGGGCACCATCAGCGGGTTTGACCAGTACAGCGTGCTGCTGACCGATGCACACGGCAACCAGCAGCTGGTCTACAAGGCCAAGATCTCCACCATCGCCATGCACACCGGCCGTCCGCAGGTGAACATCCAGCGTGCTCGCAAGCCGCGTGTCTCCATGGCGCCGCGCCCCCACGGTGCGCCGGGTCGCTATGACGACAATCAGGGCGGCGGCAACAACGAGTAATCGTACGTCACTGCCTGTCCGTTGACCGCCTGCTGCGTCAACGGCTGACGGGAGTTCCGCTCATTCTCCATCCTGTCCCGTATGAGCGCGGACTCCCGTTATCGCCCTGTCAGGGCGATAACGTTCACCTCATCAGAAGTCGATCCCTACCGGTTTACCCTCTTTGACCATGCAGGTCTGCATCCCGGCAGCTTCGCCCGCCTGTACGCCGATCCCGGTATCTTCAAACACCAGACAGCTTGACGGTGCGACCCCCAGCTTGCTGGCGACCAGCAGGAAGGTGTCCGGATTGGGCTTGTGCAGCTCCACGTCGTCGGCCGTCACCACCACCTGAAAGTAGCGATCCAGCCCGGTATTGCGCAGCACGGCTTCGGCATTGACCCGGGGAGAGCCGGTGCCAATTCCCATCGGGATGGTGCCGTGATAGCGATCGAGCAGTGTCTGCATGGCCGGAAACACCGTCGCCTTGTGCAGGTTGGCCACATAGTGGGTGGTCTTGCAGCGAGTCACCTCGAGCGGATCGAGGGGGATCTGCTGCTCTTCGGCGACCAGTAGCGCGATCTTGCGGCTCGGCATGCCACCCAGTTCATAGAACCAGTCTGCATCGAAGCGAAAGCCAAACTCGCGGGCGGTGTGCTCCCAAGCGGCGAGGTGCAGCGGCATGGAGTCGACCAAAGTGCCATCAAGGTCAAAGACCAGGCCTTGGAATCCGGAAAGGGTCATGGTGCGGGGTCTGTCTCTGAAAAAAGGGAGCCCATTCTAGCCAGTGGCTCCCCGGCTCGCCATCACCTAGCTGGTGAGAAACGCTTGCCCCCACATTTGTGCCTGAAAATAGATGGGGGTGAGTCTGGCCGGATCGAGCTGGTAGTGCGGGGCCAGCTGTGCCAGCAGGGCCCAGTTGCCCTGTTCGTAGGTGTTGACCAGCTGGAACAGGTGAAACAGCGGCCCTTCGCGCAGCTCGATGGCCCGTTTGACGTTTGTGGGCAGGTGGCGCTTCATCTCCTCCGACAGCAGGGAGGCATCCTGCACCAGCCCGACCAGAAAGGCCCAGCTGGCGTCGGCTTTACCGAGCGCCGTGAGGGCGATGAGCTCGCAGAAGCGGCCGCGAGCAATGGCCATCCGGGTACAGGCTTCGGGCATATGCTGGCTGGCCCGGGCCAGCCCGTTGATCAGCACGAACTTGCGGATCTCCTGCTCCCCCAGATAGGAGAGGGCGCGGGGCACCGAGGTGATGGGGGTGGCGTGATCGAAACCGGGGGCGTTGACATAGGTGAGCAGCAGGCCCGGCAGCCAGGCATCCTGCTCCAGCAGGCGGGCGACCTGAGCAAACGAGAACTCTTCGTGGCAGATGAGCTGTAGGATCTGCTGTACCAGTGCCATGTCGGGCTGCTGGGCGCGCTGGTTGATCAGCTCGGGACGGGCGAGAAAGCCGCCAGCGAAGAAGTCGACCCCCGCCTCCCGCAAGGGGAGAAAGTCCTCCCACGCCTCGACGTTGAGCGCCATCCGCTTGTGATCGGTGGGCTGGCAGATCCCCTCTTCCCCCGTCCAGAACACCAGCAGGCGGCTAGCGCCGAGCCAGCGGGCATCGCGCTGGGCGCCATGCACGGCGAGCCGGCGCCGGCTGTCGCGCCACTGCTCCAGCACCGGAAAGGAGGTGGGTAGCCGTTCGCTGGAGGCTTCGACCAGCGGGATGGTCTCCTGAGCAAACAGCAGGGGGCGTTGCTCATCGAGTTGTTCGTGGTTGAAGGGGAGCAGATATTGGCGCCCCTGCGCCAGCAGGTGGCTATGTTGGGCCAGTGCGGGCCATTCGGCCGGTGAGCTGAGCTGATAGTCGATGCCGTAGGCCACCAGAGCCAGGCGACGGTTGAAGATGGGATAGCGACGCAACAGCATGGGATCACCGATAAGCCAGTGTGCGGGCCCTCCCTTCTGATTTGGCGTGGTAGAGCGCCTGGTCGGCCTGTTCGGTCAGGCTCTGCCATGCCTCGTCCTGGGAGGGGACCAGATAGCTAAAGCCTATGCTAACCGTAATGAAATCAGCAACTCGGGATGCTGGATGTGGCAGGTGCAGGCGGGCTAGTCCCTCGTGAATCCGCTCCGCCAGCTGCTCCGCTTCACCGGGTTGCGGTGCGCAGAGCAGGATGACGAACTCCTCCCCGCCATAGCGAGCCACCAGATTGGTGCGGCGGCGTTCCGCCTCCTGTAGCACCCGGGCCACCTGCTGGAGGCACTCATCCCCCTTGGCGTGACCAAAGTGATCGTTGTAGCCCTTGAACTCGTCCACATCGATCATCAGTACGGCCAGCAGGCTCTGGGTGCGTCTTGCCCACTCCCACTCCCGTTGCATGGTGATATCCCACTGGCGCCGGTTGGCGATGCCGGTGAGGGGATCTTCTAGGGAGAGCAGTGAGAGGCGCCGGTTGGCCTCTTCCAGCGCACGGTTGGTCTCGGCCAGTTGCATGGTGCGCTCGGCGACCCGCTCCTCCAGCTCGCGATTGAGCCGCTCCAGCTGCTCCTGGGTGCGCTGGCGGATCAGCAGTTGTGACAGGATGGCGGCGTACTGTTTGAAGATCTCGCTCTGATAGGCTTTGAGCGGGCGGTGCCACAGCAGGTTGTCGGCGGCAATCCAGCCGATGGGGATGGCGCCATCCCAGAGCGATACCATGGCGTTCCAGCCCTGTCCCACCTGCTGTTTCTCGTAGTAGAGAGGGGTATCTTCGAGCACCAGCACGTAATCCTTGCGCTTGAGCGCCTCCTGCACCGTGGGGTGATCCGGGATGGGGCTGACAAAGTCGTGTTCGTCTACCAGCTCTCCCTCTTCACTGGTGCCCCAGGTGCCGCGCATGGTTTTGCCATCGGGCTCGATGAGAAAAATGGCGACCCGGTCAAATTGCAGCTCCTTGCGTGCCAGCAGCACGGCATCACGCAGGAGCTGGTTCTCGCTGCGGCTGCGGGAGAGAGTGACGCTGACCATGTGCAACGCCTGCAGCATGGTGAGGAAGGAGCCCTGCAGCGCCTGGCTCTGCACCAGATCGGTCTGGGTATGCAGCCGCTGGTCCCGCTCCTGATCAACCTGATCTGCGAGCAGATGGTTGCTCAGTTCGGCGGTCAGGTAGTGGATCAGCAGCTGGATCCCCTGACGCTGATGGCGGGAGAGACGATCGATCCGGCGGTGGGTTTCGAGGTAGATGACCCCTTCCAGCTTCAAGTGACGTTTGAGGGGGAAGCAGGCGCGCAGGCGGGGAGGTTGGGGCTCCGATTCATCCCGCTCGTCCGGAGGCTGGTGGACCGGCTCGATCATCAGCTGGCCCTGATGAATCGCCTTGTCGATCAAGGTGTGGGGCAGGGGTAATGCATCCAGATGGGCGATATCGAGCATCGTCAGCCCCTGCTCCAGCTGGAAGCGATAGAGTTTCGGTTCGGGGGATTTCAGCCAGAGATAGAGGTAGTCGGCATCTGTCTTGTCACGAATGGTAGCGAGGCTGACTTCGCATAACTGGGCAAAGTTGGTGAAGTGTTCCGGATCCCATTCCTGCATGCCAATATCCCTTTGGGTCTAACCCCGCGAGTATATATAGAGTCTGTTTAATTTATTGATTGAAATGTCAAAATGGAGATCCAGAGCCCAGATTTTGGCTCCTTTTATGGTGCGTGATGACGGGCTTTGCATGGGGCTATTAACTGTTACGGGTAACAGCAATCAGTGGCCGGTTGGCAGGGAGATTTGAAGGATTATGAAAAGAAGAGCCCGCACAGTGGCGGGCTCTGGAGAGGGGGATTTATTCCGCCTTGCCGGCTTCATCGGCCGGTGCCGCGGCGTTATCAGCACTGTTCTCGGCGACCGGCGCTTCCGGTGCCGGACCCGGTACCAGATCTACCGCCGGTTTGGCGATGAGAGAACGGGTCTCTTCCACCGCTTCGGTCAGCTTCACCTCGATGATCTGGCCGAGCTCGTAGACCACCTCGGTCTTGTCCAGATAGACGCGGCCGTTGTCCCAGTTGCACTCCAGTCGATCCTTGTTGTCGAGGATGTGACGGGCAGGCATGAACACCACGGCGCCGTTCTCCTGCAGACGCAGCTTGAGACCGGCACGCATCACGTCGATGATCTCGGCGTTGAACACCTGATCGGTGCCCGCGGCGGCTTTCAGATAACGGACATAGAGCCAGTCGCCGATGTCGCGCTCCACCATGCGGTGCAGACGGCGGCAGGCGGTCAGGTGCTCGGTGAGCTCGGTGCTCGGGCGCTCACCCGGGGTCTTGCCGGCGATGACGGCTTTGAGCAGACGATGGTTGACCATATCGCCGTACTTGCGAATAGGTGACGTCCAGGTGGCGTAGGCATCCAGGCCCAGGCCGTAGTGGGCGCCCGGCTCGGAGGACATCAGCGCATAGCTCTGGAAACGGCGGATCTTGCCATCCAGCCAGCGGGTATCGAGGTTGTCGATCCAGCGGCGCAGGGCGCAGAAGCCGGAGAGGCTGGCGATCTCGTCGCGCTCGAACGGGGCTTCGGCACTCTTCAGCAGGTCGATGGCGCCGTCGAGGGACTCTTCGTCAAAGCCGGTGTGAACGTTGAAGATGCCGTAACCGACGCTCTTGCCCAGCACGCGACCGGCGCAGATGTTGGCGGCGATCATCGACTCTTCCACCATGCGGTTGGCGATGCGGCGTGGCTCGACGTGGATAGCCAGCACTTCGCCATTTTCGCCCAGCTCGAAGTCGTAGTCGGGACGATCCGGGAATACCAGCGCATGCTCGGTGCGCCACTTGATGCGCGCTTCGGTCATCGCCTTCATCAGCGGCAGCTGGGCCAGTACGCCTGCGTCGATGGCCAGCTCTTTGCCATTCTCGGCCCAGTCGGAGACGTCGTCATAGTTGAGGCGGGCGTGGGAGCAGATGCGGGCGGCGAAGAACTCGGTCTCCTCCAGCAGCAGACCATCTTCGGCGATCAGCAGACGGGCGCACAGGGTGTTGCGCTCCTCGCCCTCCTTCAGGGAGCAGAGCTCGTCCGAGAGGGTGCGCGGGATCATGGGTACGTTGCGGCCCGGCATGTAGACGGTGAAAGCGCGCTGGGCGGCCTCCTTGTCCAGCTCGCTCCCTTCGGCCACATAGGCGGTCGGGTCGGCGATGGCGACCAGCAGCTCCCAGCCGTTATCCAGCTTGGTGATGGCCAGCGCATCGTCCATGTCCTTGGTCTTGGCACCGTCGATGGTGAAGAAAGGCACCTTGGTCAGGTCACGACGGGGCAGCTCCTCCTCTTCGATCACCTTCCACTCCGGCAGATCAGCCGGCTCGACCTGGGCCAGGTTGTGGCGTGCCAGCACCACCCACCAGGGCACGTTGTGATCTTCCTGGGCGGCAATCTTCTGGGTGATCTCGGCGGAGAAGTTGCCGTCGACCAGCGCATGGCGCTTGAGGGTAGCGACCACCCAGTCCCCTTCCTTGAACTCTTTTTCGTCCAGACCCTTCTTGACGCGGGCCTTGATGGCATCTTTGATCAGCGGGTGGTCTGCGACCACGTTGAGGCGGTCGCGGAACATCTTGACCCGGGCCACGAAGCGGGTGACGGACTGCTCCAGCAGGGCATCCGGCTCGGCCACTTCCTTCTCTTTTTCGGTGCGGATCAGGGCGCTCACCCGGTCACCGTGCATCACCTTCTTCATGTAGGGAGGCGGCACGAAATAGCTGGTCTTCTCATCGACCTCCAGAAAGCCGAAGCCCCGATCGGAGGCGCGGATAACACCCTCTTTCTTGGGGATGTTTTCGCGGATTTGTTGCTTGAGCTGGGCCAGCAGCGGATTGTCTTGGAACATAAGTGAGGAACCTGAAGTGAAAACCTGGGTGGAGACCTGATGAAGGATCGCCCAGCACTATACGTTTTTAGCCCTGCAAAGCCAAGGTGAATGGCCTGCTCAGCGTGGTTTCAACTGCGCTCTGGCATGGTCGATGAGACGTTGGGAGAGCTGCTTGTGTACCCCCTTTTCCAGCACCCAGCGGTGCCAGTAGAGGCGTTCTGTCAGGACGTGGTCGGGACTGAGGTTGATCAGTGATCCGCCAGCCAGCTGGCCTCTTATCTGCAACTCGGGGATGAGACAATAGGCCAGGCCCTGTTCAGCCATGGCGACGAAGGCCTCCGACGAGTGAACCGTGTGGCAGGGATAACCGCCGGGCTCCAGTCCGAAGTGTTGCGCCATAAAGCTGACATGCATGTCGTCGCGTTGATCGAAGGCCACTGCCGGAGCCTTGGCCAGCGCCTCCCGGGTCAGACCGTGGGGGAAGTGTCGCGCCACGAACGCGGGGCTGGCGGTGAGCAGATAGTTCATTTCGCCCAGATCATCGACGCAGCAACCGGCCAGTGGCTGGGGGCTCAGGCTGACGGCGCCGAAGGCTTGGCCCTCGCGAACCTTGTCGAGGGTGCGGCTCTCGTCATCCACCAACAGATTGAGTTCGATGGGATGCTGCTCCAGCAAGGGGGCGATAGCGGGCAGAAACCAGGTGGCCAGGCTATCGGCATTGACGGCGATGCTGATCCGGATGGGGGCTGTTGGCGTGGCAGGGGCCAGTTCGCCCGCCAGCTCAAGTTCGAGCTGATGTACCTGCCGATAGTGGGCCAGCAGCTTTTCCCCCAGCGGGGTTGCCTGCAACGGCTGACTGCGGATGAGCAGCGGCTCGGCAAATTGCTGCTCCAGCTGCTTGATGCGTTGAGAGATAGCCGATTGGGTGATGTGCAGCGACCTGGCTGCACGCTCGAAATTCTGCTCCTGCAACACGGCATCCAGTGCCCGCAGCAGTTTGTAATCCAGCTCTTTCATCCCTCATCCTCCCCTCGGCGCAGAGCCCAACTCTACGTGACTGCGCAGAGCCCAACTCTACGTGACTGCGCCGGGGACAACAACGGCGAGAGGTGGCGCCATTCTGGCGGTGCTGTGATATCTGACAGTGGTAGAGGAGCCTTTTGGAGCAGATACTGGGCTCGTCGCGCTGGCAGCCCGGCGCGGAGTCATGGCGAGCCATTTGTCCCGGGGCGGGCTCCCGGGATTTTTTATACCTGAGCAGCCAGTTGTTCCACCTTGTGCTCGATGCTCTGGTATTGACCCAGCAGGGTTTGCGAGACGACTCTGCCAAAGTGTTCATTGAGGTGAAAACGCAGGCCAACGCCTCTGACGGCCCCGAGATCCACGGATTGGCGGTGACCCAGACGCTCCATCGGGATGCCCATTCTGCGGTAGATACGTTCTGCAGGCAGACTGGCGACGCCAACCACCTCCTTGATGCCGTTGGCTTTGGCAAAAGCATAAACTTCGCGAAGGATGACGAAAGTGAGTTCGCTGACGCCATTTTCCATGCGGGGTGCACGGCTGGCATCTATGGCCAGACGAGTCAGTTCCCAGATGTCGGGTGTGTCGGGAGGGCATTCGCCAGCCAGCGCAGTTGGAAAAATGGTGGACAACATGTAGGTACCGGAGCAGTCGAGCATGCGGATGCAGCCGCATATCCCCTCGCTGTCTTCGATTAGTACCCAGTGGGTGTCCGGGGAGTCGAAGCTATCGCGCTCAAGACCGCGGTGTGATTCGACATCCCAGCCCAGACGACCAGAAAAGATGCGATTTCGAAAGCGATAGAGCTCGTTCTCTATCTCATTTCGCGGGTGATCTCTCAATTTTCCTGTGAAAACCAACATTGTGGCCCCTCTCTCTTTCTATTCGCCGTTATAATCACATGCTCTGCCAAGGGGGCTAGCACATGCAACGAGAGCAACTGTTTGAATATCTGGAACATTTCACTTCGGTGACTGATGGGGATTGTCTGGCCAGATTAATTGGTCAGTTCGCACTCGATATGGGGTATGACTACTATGGCTTTACCCTGATCATTCCCATGTCGATGCAGCGCCCCAAAGTTGTGCTGTTCAATCAGTGTCCTGCTCCCTGGGTACAGACCTATACCGACAACAACATGCTGGCTTGCGACCCCGTTATTCAGCTGGCGCGCAAACAGACACTCCCTATCTACTGGAACCGGCTCGACGAGCGGGCCCGTTTTCTGCAGGAAGGGAGCATGAACATGATGGGGCTGGCAGCTGAATTTGGGCTGCGCAATGGCCTCTCCTTCCCACTACATGGCGCTGGCGGAGAGAACGGAATCCTCTCCTTCATTACTTCCGAGCGGGCATCAAGCGATTTGCTGCTGGAGTCCTCGCCCATCCTCTCCTGGATGTCCAACTACATCTTTGAAGCTGCGATTCGGGTCGTTCGTCACAACATGCAGGAGGCTCCAGCCCCTGAGCTATTGACCGAGCGTGAAACCGAGTGCCTTTTCTGGGCCAGTGAAGGGAAAACCTCGTGCGAAATTGCCTGCATTCTCGGCATCACCGAGCGCACGGTGAATTACCATCTCAATCAGGTCACTCGTAAAACCGGCTCCATGAACCGCTATCAGGCGATTGCCAAGGGCGTGAGTAGCGGCATCCTGTTGCCCAATCTGGAGCAGGTTGTCGTGACCAATTACCCGGTATCGCTGCAGTAGGGCTGTTCCTGGCGGGAGCGATGAATTCTCCTGCCGCTATTCAGGGGGGACAATTGTCAGATCCGGTAATTGACAAGAGAGCGGCAACCGCATCCAGATAGCCATGGATGAGTCCGTTACTATTAGCAACTCGAATCAATCAGTAAATCCATGAATTTCTCTGGATAGACGCTCATCGCTATAGTGCCGTTTATTCCCAATTTCAGACGGTGCTTTTCATGTTCACTACTACTCTGCAAGGCTTTACCCTTGGCCTTGCCATGATCATTCCCATCGGTGCCCAGAACGCCTTTGTGCTTAGCCGCGGCATCCATCGCAATCACCATCTGCTGACGGCAACGCTCTGCAGCTTCTGCGATCTCATCCTGATCGGGATCGGCGTATTTGGTGGTGCTACTGTCCTCTCAGCAAGCCCCATCGGGATGGCGCTGCTGACCTGGGGCGGTGTGCTCTTTCTCTCCTGGTTCGGCGTGCGATCCCTGTGCAGTGCCTGGCGTGGTTCTCAGGTCGGGCTTGCCGACTCGCCCCAGCAAATGGGGGCCAAAAGCGTGCTGGCGATGACGCTGGGCGTCACCCTGCTCAATCCCCATGTCTATCTCGATACCCTGATGTTGCTCGGCTCCGTGGGCAGTCAGGTGGCAGAGTCCTTGCGCCCGGCATTTGCCGCAGGTGCCATGCTGGCCTCGCTGGTATGGTTTTACTCACTGGCGCTGGGGGCTGCAGCTCTGGCCCCTTGGCTGGCCAAGGGGAGGGTGCAGCAGGGGATCGATCTGCTGGTCGGCATCATCATGCTGATCCTGGCGCTGCAACTGGCCAGAGGGAGTTAATTCATCCAGATGAAAAGATGCCACTCGCGGGGAGTGGCATCTTGGTTTTTCAGGGGGATCAGACCCGGAACTGCGAAAGCAGCCGCTGTTGCAGCAGGCTGGCCTGATGCAGTGACGAGGCGAGTTGCAGACACTCCTGCGCCTCCTGTTCACCGGTTTTGGCCTGCAGGCTGATGCCCGAGACTTTGTCGGAGGAGTGGCTGAGGGTGTGTGACAGCTGCCCGGTGGCGACGGCCACCTGTTGCACCATATCAGCCAGCTGATCGATGGCATCTTGTACCTTGAACAGGATCTGCTTGGTGTTTTCGGAATCTTGCATGCCCGCTTCCACCGTCTTGAGATTGCGCTGCATCATCAGGTAGGCGGTCTCGGTTTGCTGCTGGATGCTGCTAATCACCTGGCTAATCTCGGCACTGGAAGCCGCTGTGCGGTTGGCAAGGGTGCGCACCTCGTCAGCCACAACCGCAAAGCCCCGCCCCATTTCTCCCGCCCGGGCCGCCTCGATGGCAGCATTGAGTGCCAGCAGATTGGTTTGCTCCGAGATCCCGCTGATGGTGGAAATGATCTGGCCGATCTGACCCGCCTGCTCCTTGAGGGAATTGATGGCGATGGCGCACTCGCTCACCTCCTGTACCACCCGCTGCATGCCCGCGCTGGCAGAGGCGACATACTGGCTGCTCTCGGTGGTCAGCTGGCGCACCTCATTGGCATTTTGGGCAGCCATGCTGCAGTTATCCGAGATACCGGTGGCAACCTGCACCATTTCTTCACTGTCATGATGCAGCGCCAGCGCGTGTTCGGCGGTCTGGCGGCTGCTCTGGCTGATGGCCTCCACCCGATTGACCGAGGTATGGACATGCTCGCTGATGTGCTGGTTGTTGTGCATCGTCGAGCTGATCATCTTTTGCAGCTTCTCTATAAAGCGATCCACGCTATTGGCGAGCGACCCGATCTCATCATCCCGCTTCAGGTTGATGCGCACGTTGAGATCGCCATCGCCCGCGGCTATATCCTCCATGCGTTTATTTACCTGGAGCAGTGGGGTTACAAGCTTGCGGGTCAGCCAGAAGCCACACAGGGTGACGATGACGAGGCTGAACACAAGACCTGCCAGGATCAGGCTGTTGGTCTGGCCGATGATACCATTGAGCTGGATAATCTGATCTTCCACGGTGGCATCGCCTTTTGCCTCGACATCGACCAGTTGTTGCGCTAGTCGATCTGCGCTTTGCTCATAGGTCGCCTGTTGTGTCTGATAACTGGCGAGGGCCGCTAGCCAGCTGCCCAGCAACTGTTTGTGGCGGGCCTGCAGCTCGCGGTATTGGCTCGACAGCGTATGGCCGCCGAATTCTCCGCTGCCCTGTGCATCGAACATTCCAGTGGCCAGCATCCGGCTGGCGGCACTCTCATAAAATGTGATTGCCTCTTCCAGCTCCTTTTTGATGGCATCCGAGATGCCGAGTCTACGCATCTTTTCCATGGCGTAGAGTTGACGCAAGAAGCCGATATTGGCCTCCATACCGCCATCGGCAGCCTCCCATCGCGTTTCCAGGCCGCCGTTCCAGCTAATGGGTTGGTCGGGCGATTGTGTCAGGCCTTCCACGGCCTCATCACCGATGACCTCCATCTGTTCCGAGAGGCGGGCCAGTCGATCGGCATTATCGCGCAAGGATTGATCCACATCGGTATAGCTGCGATAGAGCGCCAGCAAGGCATCTTGCTGCTGTCGATAGTCCTGCTGCTGCTGATCCATGATCTTGACTGCGGAGGGGTCGATGAGTTGCCCGTTAGCCACCCGCGTCAGTGCATCATCGGTTGCCGCCTTGGCTGAATTCAACTTGCCATTATCGAGCGGGATCCCGTTGAGCATCTTTTGTATTTGCAGTTGCTGGTGGCCCAGTTCGATGGAGCCTTCCATGGCGCCATCTGCAGTTTGCCAGGCTGCCCCCAATACATAGGAGAGCAAATTGGCCAGTCGCTGGCTGCCGTACCAGCCGACGATCCCCATGCCCAGCGTGCAGCCAAGCAATATGGTGAGGCCCAGATTTGAGGTCGTAACAATCTTCATGTGATGGCCTTCCTTGGTGTGTTGCACTATCAGGTGCCGAATAAGTCTAATCAGACAACGCCATGTTTGCCAAAGATGCGGAGTCGGCTACCGGTTATCCCGTGCCTGAAAAAGCACAGGATCAAGCATGGTGGATCTTGCATAAAATGCTTCTCCGATGAGCGGCCACCGATAGGGCAATGCTGGATACTTATCCAGTTATTCTTTATGCTATGAGCCAATTTGCGAATTGCTGTACTGGTGAGGAGAGAGCCGTGATTGGTCGCTTGAGAGGCATTGTCATTGAGAAGCAGCCCCCCGAGGTTTTGCTGGAAGTGGGTGGCGTTGGCTACGAGGTGCAGATGCCAATGAGCTGTTTCTATGATTTGCCGGAAATCGGCAAGGAGGCGACCATCCACACCCATTTTGTGGTGCGTGAGGATGCCCAGCTGCTCTATGGTTTCAACCACAAGCAGGAGCGGGCCCTGTTCCGCGAGCTGATCAAGACCAACGGGGTAGGCCCCAAGCTGGCGCTGGCGATTCTCTCTGGGATGACGGCCAGTCAGTTTGTCATCAGTGTCGAGCGTGAAGAGATAAGCTCACTGGTCAAGCTGCCAGGGGTAGGCAAGAAGACGGCCGAACGGCTGGTGGTGGAGATGAAGGATCGCCTCAAGGGATGGGTCAGCCATGATCTCTTCTCCCCGGCAGCAGTCACCTTGCCATCTCGCGAGCCGGAACTGCGAGCACCGGATGCAGCGGAAGAGGCGGCCAGTGCCCTGGTGGCACTCGGTTACAAGCCGCAACAGGCGAGCCAGATCGTCAGCAAGATCGCCAAAGATGACATGTCGGTGGAAGATATCATCCGCGAATCCCTGCGTAGTCTGGTGTGAGGTAGCAGATGATTGAAGCAGATCGTCTCATTTCGTCCAGTGCCGCCCGCGAGGACGACATTATCGACCGTGCCATCCGCCCCAAAAAACTGGCGGACTATACCGGTCAGGATGCCGTTTGCGAGCAGATGGAGATCTTTATCGAGGCGGCTCGGCAGCGGGGGGAGGCTCTCGATCACCTGCTGATCTTCGGCCCGCCGGGTCTGGGCAAGACCACCCTCGCCAACATCGTTGCCAACGAGATGGGGGTCAATATCAAGACTACCTCTGGCCCCGTATTGGAGAAAGCGGGTGATCTGGCTGCATTGCTCACCAACCTCGAACCACACGATGTGCTCTTTATCGACGAGATCCACCGCCTCAGCCCGGTGGTGGAAGAGGTGCTCTATCCGGCGATGGAGGATTACCAGCTCGACATCATGATCGGGGAGGGGCCGGCGGCCCGCTCCATCAAGCTCGATCTGCCCCCCTTTACCCTGATCGGTGCTACCACCCGGGCCGGCTCTCTCACCAGCCCGCTGAGGGACCGCTTCGGCATCGTTCAACGTCTCGAGTTCTACAACGTCAAGGATCTCACCGATATCGTCTCCCGCAGTGCTCGCTGTCTGGGGCTCGACATGACAGAAGATGGTGCCATTGAGGTCGCTCGTCGCTCTCGCGGCACGCCGCGGATTGCTAACCGCTTGTTAAGACGGGTGCGCGACTTTGCCCAGGTCAAATCCGATGGCCGGATCGATGGCCCCATCGCTGCGCGGGCGATGGACATGCTGGACGTCGATAACGAGGGGTTTGATTTTATGGACCGCAAGTTATTGTTGGCTGTGATAGACAAGTTTATGGGGGGCCCGGTGGGTCTCGATAACCTGGCGGCGGCAATCGGTGAAGAGAAAGATACGATTGAGGATGTGCTGGAGCCCTATCTGATCCAGCAGGGCTATCTGCAACGTACCCCAAGAGGGCGGATAGCGACTACGCGGGCATATGCTCATTTTGGCCTTCAGCGGCCTGATGAGAAGTAAGAAAACAGCTGTTTGAGTAAAAAACCGCCACATAAGGCGGTTTTTTGTTATCCGGGCAAAAAAAAGCCCACGGCGGATGCGGTGGGCAAAGACAATTCAGGATGGATGTTCACAGACAGTGAGTGCGTCTGGACACAGACCGGAAAATAAACAGGTGAGCCGTCGCGAGCTCTCAGAGTCGGTTCAGTTGATAGAGCTGAACAAAGGAAAGCTTGTAGTAACGGATGGTTTTAGCAACAAACTTTTTCATCTTCGATTCCAATAGTCAGGTTCAAAATGATGGTCGAATACGTACCGTGAACCCCGATTAACCGGCCTGTATCCAAGGGTATGCCCTCACTGCGAGGCGCATTGTAGGAGTTCGAATCGGCGTGGGCAAACAAGAAAAATTGCACTGTTCAGATTAGTTTATCTAATTTATTTTTCGACTGGTTTGGCTCGCATGAGTATGCATTTTTAGCAGTATTAAATTGAGTTTTTCAGAGCGGGAGTCAGTTGCGAATAACATAAGAAAAAGAAGGTTGGCTCCATTTTTCAAATTAAATGAAGGCATTGTTGGTTAAACAATTAAATTGATTTAAATCAATAAATTACTGTTTTTGTTATTCTGTGATCTGACTCATATCATCAGACGTTAAATAGTTTAAAAATGCCTTTTGCGGTCATCTTTTGCGGGTGCTTTTACATTGATTTCAATCAAATAAAGGTGATATAAAACCACAGTCATCATGGGCGAGAATAAATTCCAGCTGGTTGTTTTATAAATGTTAAACATTAGCTTTCTTTGTTCTCAGTTATTGCCTTGTTGTTAATGCTGGTTGTTAGTAATGGGGTTTTGTTGTGAGTGCTCATGGCGGGACCCATTTGATGGCCATCAACGGAAGCTTTGTGCTTAAAACTTAAAATAGCCGTGCCAATAATCGGTGAGGAAACATCATGATTGCTGAGCATGTGGTCGACCTATCGCGGTTCCAGTTCGCTGCGACGGCCCTTTATCACTTCTTGTTTGTCCCCCTGACGCTGGGAATGACCTTCATTCTCGCGATCATGGAATCTGTCTATGTTATGACCAACAACCCCATCTACAAGGACATGACCAAGTTCTGGGGTAAGTTGTTCGCCATTAACTTCGCCCTCGGGGTAACGACCGGTTTGACCATGGAGTTCCAGTTCGGAACCAACTGGGCTTACTACTCCCACTATGTTGGCGATATCTTCGGTGCCCCGCTGGCTATCGAAGGTCTGATGGCATTCTTCCTTGAATCTACTTTCGTCGGCATGTTCTTCTTTGGTTGGGATCGCCTGAGCAAGCATCAACACCTGGTTGCGACCTGGTTGATGGCGCTGGGGACCAACCTCTCTGCCCTCTGGATCCTGGTTGCCAACGGCTGGATGCAGAACCCGGTCGGTGCCGAGTTCAACTTTGAATCCATGCGGATGGAGATGGTGAGCTTCGCAGACCTGGTGTTCAACCCGGTTGCTCAGGTCAAGTTCGTCCACACCGTGGCTGCTGGCTATACCTGTGGCGCCATGTTCGTTCTGGGCATCTCCTCCTACTACCTGCTGAAGAATCGTGATGTGGCTTTTGCCCGTCGCTCCTTCGCCATCGCTGCCGCTTTCGGTATGGCTTCCATCCTCTCCGTACTGGTGCTGGGTGACGAGTCCGGTTACGAGACCGGTGAAGTGCAGAAGGTGAAACTGGCTGCCATCGAAGCCGAGTGGGAAACTGAGCCTGCTCCGGCTGCCTTCACACTGTTCGGTATTCCGAATCAGGAAGAGATGCGCACCGACTACGCCATCAAGATCCCCTATGCCATGGGCATCATCGCGACTCGTTCCCTTGATACTCAGGTCACCGGTCTCAAGGATCTGAAGAGCGAGCACGAACTGCGCGTGCGTAACGGTATGACCGCTTACGATCTGCTGACCAAGCTGCAGTCTGGCGACAAGTCTGACGAAACCCGCGCTCGCTTCGATGAAGTGAAGCAGGATCTGGGTTACGGTCTGCTGCTCAAGCGCTACACCAGCAATGTGACCGACGCTACCGACGAGCAGATCAAGGCCGCCGTGGATGACTCCATCCCGCAGGTGCTGCCGCTGTTCTTCGCTTTCCGCATCATGGTTGCCGTCGGCATGCTGATGCTGGTGCTGATCGGTATGGCCTTCTATGACAGTGCCCGTCACCAGATCGGCCAGCGCAAGTGGCTGCTCAAGGGTCTGCTGTGGGGGATTCCGCTGCCGTGGATCGCTATCGAAGCTGGCTGGTTCGTTGCCGAATATGGTCGTCAGCCCTGGACCATTGCCGAAGTACTGCCGACCTCGGTCTCCGCTTCCAATGTGCCTGCCGCTGAAATCTGGTTCTCTCTGATCGGTATCTGCCTGTTCTACACAGTGCTGCTGGTGATCGAGATGTACCTGATGTTCAAGTTTGCTCGTCTCGGCCCAAGCAGCCTGAAGACTGGCAAGTATCACTTTGAACAGCTCAAGGCATAAGGAGAGTGACCATGTTTGATTACGAAACTCTGCGTGTCATCTGGTGGGTACTGGTCGGCGTACTGCTGATTGGCTTCGCCATCACTGACGGCTTCGACATGGGGGTGGGCGCACTGCTCCCCTTCGTCGGCAAGAAAGATATCGAGCGTCGCGTCATGATCAACTCCATTGCCCCCCACTGGGACGGCAACCAGGTGTGGCTGATCACTGCGGGTGGTGCTCTGTTCGCAGCCTGGCCGCTGGTTTACGCAACTGCGTTCTCCGGCTTCTATGTGGCGATGATCCTGACCCTGATGGCGCTCTTCTTCCGTCCGGTCGGTTTTGACTACCGTTCCAAGCTGGAGAGCCCGAGATGGCGCAACAACTGGGACTGGTGCCTGTTCATCGGTGGTGCGGTTCCGCCCATCGTGTTCGGCGTCGCGTTCGGTAACCTGCTGCAGGGCGTACCGTTCGAATTCAACCAGTTCCTGATGTCCACCTATCACGGCAACTTCTTCGGCCTGCTCAACCCGTTCGGCCTGTTGGCCGGTATCGTCAGCCTCAGCATGTTCCTGGCTCAGGGCGCGACCTGGCTGATGATGAAGACCGAAGGCGAAGTGCTGGCGCGCTCCCGTACCGCCGCCATCGGCAGCTCGCTGCTGCTGCTGGTGCTGTTCGCTGTCGCTGGCTGGTGGGTTAGCGGCATGGAAGGCTATGTCATCGTCAAGGCTGCGGCCAACGATGCTGTCTCCAACCCGCTGGGCAAGGAAGTTGTGCTGCAGGCTGGCGCCTGGATGAACAACTACAGCCTCTA
Source organism: Aeromonas sp. SER (assembly GCF_038739615.1). Lineage (NCBI taxonomy): Bacteria > Pseudomonadati > Pseudomonadota > Gammaproteobacteria > Aeromonadales > Aeromonadaceae > Aeromonas > Aeromonas sp. SER. Next base: position 46,368 of record NZ_JBCGFC010000021.1, read on the forward strand.
CCCGTGGATGATTGCCGCGCCGGTACTGGGTCTCTCCATGAGCCTGCTGACTGCGCTGTTCGCCATGCTGAACAAAGGTTGGGTGGCGTTCACTACCTCCTCCCTGGCGATGGCTGGCGTGATCCTGACTGCCGGTTTCTCCATGTTCCCGTTCGTGATGCCCTCAAGCCTTGAGCCGTCACAGAGCCTGACCATGTGGGATACCACTGCCTCTTTCAACACCCTGCAGGTGATGACAGTGGCCGCAGCTATCTTCGTACCGATTGTGCTGGGTTACACCATCTGGACCTACATCAAGATGTTTGGCCGGGTGACCAACAAGCACATCGAAGATAACCAACATTCGGCCTACTAAGAGGAGCCCTGATAATGTGGTATTTCACCTGGATCCTGGGTCTGCTGCTGGCCTGTGCATTTGGCATCATCAATGCGCTGTGGTTGGAACATACCGAGAACATGGATCGTCAGATCGATGAGGATAAGTGATCGACTGGCCAGGCTGGCGGCTCCACTGGAGCGCCAGCCATGGCAAGGGTTGATGTTGCTCGCGGCGGCCTTGTTGGCCGTCGCTATTTTGCAGGCCCCCAATCTGATAGCCGCCAACACCAGCAGCCATGGCCACTGGTTGTCGTTCTGGCTGATGTGGGCGGTCTGCTGCGGCATCCTGAACGGACTCGGCTTTCATCTGAAAAGTGTGTTCGGGCGGATCCTGTTTAACCCCTGGCTCGCCTGGCCCAGTTTGTTGTATGGCCTTTGGCTGACACATTCATATTTCCTCTCATAAAAAACAGGGGGAGGCAGGATTTCCCTGCTTCCCCCTGCTTCTTTCCTATTCAGCCCTGCGCTATGATAGCCCCCCATCTGACTGTCGAATGGATCACAGATTGTTATGGGGGAAGTCCATGAGTTTCCGGTGCGTGTCTATTACGAGGACACCGACGCCGGGGGCATCGTCTACAACGCCAATTATCTCAAGTTTATGGAACGTGCTCGCACCGAGTTCCTTCGTGCCAAAGGGGTCGAACAGGACGTCTTGCTGCAGGAGGGATATGCCTTCGTCGTGAGTCGAACAGAGATCGATTTCCGCTCGGCGGCCCGTTTTAATGAACTTTTGAATGTGTTAACGCAAGTGACTGAAGTGAAACGCGCATCCATGCGTTTTTCACAGCAGATCCTGGCGGCTGATGGGCGACTGGTCACTCAGGCCATGGTACAGATAGCCTGTGTCAGTCATCCGCAAATGAAACCTGTTGCAATACCTGTAAATGTGAAGGGAGTGCTGTAAGTGCACGCTGAAATTTCGTTTATTGGCCTGTTTTGGCAAGCCAGCCTGTTGGTAAAACTGGTCATGATGACCCTGATGAGCATGTCGATTGTCTCCTGGGCGCTGATTATCCAGCGCTCCAAGGCGATCAAGGCTGCCAATATCGCATCTGAGCAGTTTGAAGATCGCTTCTGGTCCGGGGTTGATCTCAATCGCCTCTATCAGGAGTCCTCTTCCCGCCGCGATGACATCGAAGGCATGGAAGATATCTTCTACTCCGGTTTCAAGGAGTATGCCCGCTTGCTTAAGGCCGGCGCCCGCGGTCAGGATGCGGTGATGGACGGTACCTACCGTGCCATGCGCGTCTCCCTCTCTCGTGCGGTGGACGATCTCGAATCCAACCTGCCCATCCTGGCGACCATCGGCTCCATCAGTCCCTATATCGGCCTGTTCGGTACCGTATGGGGGATCATGAACGCCTTTATCGCCCTGGGTCAGGTACAGCAGGCGACCCTGCAGATGGTTGCGCCCGGTATCGCGGAAGCGCTGATCGCCACCGCCATGGGTCTGTTTGCCGCCATCCCGGCCGTTATCTTCTACAACCGCTTCTCCAACAAGGTGGAAAAGCTGGAGAACGCCTACGCCAACTTCATGGACGAGTTCACCACCATTCTGAACCGTCAAATTGCACAGCAGCAGGGTGATCAGTAATGCAAACCTATCAGCGGATCCGGCGCAAGAAGGTGGCCGAGATCAACGTGGTTCCCTATATCGACGTCATGCTGGTGCTGCTTATCATCTTCATGGCGGTAACGCCGGTGATCACCCAGGGGGTCAAGGTTGACCTGCCGCAGGCGGAATCCGAGCAGTTGCCGGAAGATGCCAAGCCGCCCTTCATCGTCAGCGTCAACACCGATGGCGAGTATGTCATCAAGGCTGGCGAAGCCGAGGATGAGCCGGTACCAAGCGGCACGCCCGAAGCGATGCAGCAGTACATCACCGAGAAAGCCATGGGCTATCTGGCCATCAACCAGAACGCTCCCGTGGTGGTGGCCGGTGACAAGTCGGTGCGCTACGAAGAGGTGATCCTGTTGATGGTGGCCCTCAAGAAAGCCGGTGTTCCTCAGGTTGGCCTGATGACTGATCCGGTGAATTGACGGAGATGGATGTGAAGCGTGGTATTTCCGGTTATCTCATCGCATCGTTTCTGCTGCACCTGATCATCGGCATCATCCTGTTTGTCGGGCTCGACTTCAGCAAGCCGAAGCGGCCCGAGTCGCAGGGGCAGATCGTCAATGCGGTGATGCTGGATAGCGAATTCCTGGCCCAGCAGGCGCAGCAGATCCAGCAGCAGAAGGCTCAGCCCAAGGCTGCACAGCAACAGCAGAAGAAAAAGGAAGAGGCGGAAGAGGCCAAGCGCGAGCTGGCCGAGCAGCAGGAGCGCCTGCGTATTGCCGAGACCAAGCGCAAGCAGGCCGAAGAGGCGACCCGCAAGGCAGAAGCCGAAAAGCAGAAGAAAGAGGCTGAGCAGAAGCAGGCGGAAGAGAAGGCCCAGAAAGCCGAGGAAGCCCGCAAGCTGGAAGAGCAAAAAGCCAAGAAGGCAGAGGCCGAGAAGAAAGCGGCGGAAGATGCCAAGGCGCTCGCGCTGAAGAAAAAGAAAGAGCTCGAGAAAAAACAGGCGGAAGAGAAAGCCAAGGCCGAAGAGGCCAAGGCCAAGAAAGCGGAAGCCGAGAAGAAGGCCAAAGCCGAAGCTGAGAAAAAAGCCAAGGCAGAAGCCGAGAAGAAAGCCAAAGCCGAGGCCGAGAAGAAGGCCAAGGAAGAGGCTGATAAAAAGGCAAAAGCTGACGCAGAGAAAAAAGCCAAAGCCGAAGCCGAGAAGAAGGCCAAGGCGGATGCCGAGCGCAAGCGCAAGGCAGAAGAGGCCAAGCTGCAGAAAGAGATGGAAGCCATGATGGAGCAGCAGATGGCGGCTGAAGCCAATGCGCGCAGTCAGGCTGCATCGGCGGCAGCCAAGGGTGAAGTCGACAAATATGCGGCACTCATCAAGGCCACTGTTGAGCGTTATATGATTTTGGATCCCACCATGCGGGGCAAAACATGTACTATCGGCGTACGTCTTGCGAGCAGTGGCTTTGTCATTTCGGTGGATAACGGCCAGGGTGACCCGGCGGTATGTCGTTCCGGTAAAGCGGCCGTATTGAAGGCCAACCAGTTGCCGGTGCCGAAGGATCCTGCGGCATTCGAGATGTTGAAGGAATTTAACCTCAAATTGGAACCGAGTATTTAAGCCATGATCAGAAAAGTGTTTTTTGCTTTGGTTGGTTGTTTGCTGCTGGGCCAGAGTGCCCATGCGGCTCTGGATATCGTCATCACTGGCGGCATTGACAGCGCTCGTCCCGTCGCCGTTGCCCCCTTCAAGTGGGAAGGTAACGGCCAGCTGCCGCAGGATATCGCGGAAGTGGTCTCCAACGACCTGATGCGCAGCGGCAAGTTCAAGCCGCTGGCGCGCAGCCAGATGCCGCAGACCCCGAGCAGCAGCAGCGAAATCAACTTCGCACCCTGGGCAGCCCAGGGGGTCGAGGCTGTGGTGGTAGGCTCCATCGCCGCCGTGGGTGACGGTACCTACAAGATCAACTTCGAACTGGTCGATGTGCTCAAAGGCCAGCTGGCCAAGGCGCAGGGTGGCGAGAGCAATGGTTACATCCTGGATAGCCGTATGGCGACCATCCCGGGTGCCCAGATGCGTCAGTTCGCCCACCGTATCTCCGACATCGTCTATGAGCGTCTGACTGGCGAGCGTGGAGCCTTCCTGACTCGTCTGGCTTATGTTTCCGTACAGCAGGGAACCCAGTTCCCGTACCAGCTGCGGATCTCCGACTACGACGGTTACAACGAGAAGACCCTGCTGCGCTCCCGCGAGCCGCTGATGTCCCCGGCCTGGTCGCCGGATGGCAGCAAGCTGGCCTACGTGAGCTTCGAGAACCAGAAATCCGAGATTTATGTGCAGGATATCTACACCCAGCAGCGCAGCCTGATCACCAGCTTCCGCGGTATCAACGGTGCGCCGGAGTGGTCTCCGGATGGTCGTCGTCTGGCTATCGTTCTCTCCAAGGACGGGTCACCGAACCTCTATGTTGTTGATGTCGCAAGCAAGCAGTTGACCAGGGTCACCACCAGCCGGGTGATCGACACCGAACCCTCCTGGATGCCGGACGGGCAAAATTTGCTGTTCACCTCTGAACGTGGTGGCAAACCCCAGATTTATAGCGTAAATTTGGCGACTGGCATGACTCGCCGGATGACCTGGGAAGGTGAATCCAACCAGGGCGCATCCATCACACCTGATGGCAAGATCATGGTGATGGTGACCCGGGTTCAAGGGCAATACCGTATTGCCCGTCAGGATATGGACACCAATGCCCAGTTGGTCCTGACTCAGAGTGCACTGGACGAGTCCCCAAGTGTGGCTCCCAATGGCAGCATGATCATTTATGCCACCATCTATCAGGGTCGTAAGAGTCTTGCGTTGGTGTCGACTGATGGTCGCTTCAAGGCTGTGCTTCCGACCAGTAGCGGTGAAATTCGTGCACCAGCTTGGTCGCCCTTCTTGAATTGATAAAAATCCAATTGTTTTTTGTTTTGTTATAAAGGTTTAAGGAAATAGCATGCAACTCAATAAACTGCTCAAGGGTTTGGCCATCGCACTGCCACTGTTCACCCTGGCTGCTTGTAGCTCCTCTTCTGATTCAGGCTCTGCTGGTGCCGAATCAGGTATGACCGACGGCATGGGCGGTGTACAAACCGGTGGCGCCAACGGCATGTTGTCCCCGGAAGAGCAGATGCGTCAGAAGTTCGAAGCGCTGCAGCGCGACAACGTCATCTACTTCCCGTTTGACGGCTACGAAATCCAGGGTCAGTACGCTGATCTGCTGGATGCCCATGCCAGCTACCTGCGCGAGCGTCCGAGCGTGAAAGTACTGATCGAAGGCCACGCCGATGAGCGCGGTACTCCGGAGTACAACATCGCTCTGGGTGAGCGTCGTGCCAAGGCTGTTGCCAAGTATCTGCAAACCCTGGGTGTGCAGGCCGAGCAGCTCTCCATCGTCAGCTATGGCGAAGAGAAGCCGCTGGATCTGTCTCACACCGAGGAAGCCTTTGCCAAAAACCGCCGTGCGGTTCTGGTTTACTAAGGTTCTATACGGATGAATTTTGTGTATAAGCAAGCGGCCATTTCGATGGCCGTTTTATTTGCAGTCTCTGCCCACGCCGCGGCTCCGGTCAGCGATTTGGGGGGGGATTCCGGCGGCGTTGTCCTTAATGGCAACAACGGCGCCATCGTGCCCACCGGTAGCCTCGAAGATCGGGTTGCCCTGCTGGAGCGCACCCTGAACGCCCGTCTGCGCCTGCAAGCTGACTTGCAGCAGCAGGTCGACTCCCTGCAAGGGGAGGTCTCCGAGCTGCGTGGTCAGCTGGAGCAGCAGACCTACCAGATGGAGCAGTCGCAAGAGCGTCAGCGTCAGCTCTACCAGGAGCTGGACAAGGTGAGCAGCCAGCAGCAGGCCGCTGCTCCGGCCGCCGCCGCACCAGCTGCAGCCACTGCGGCCAATCCGGCCCCGGCCGTCAACTACTCGACCAATCAGGACGAGAATCAGGCCTACGACGCTGCCGTGAACATGGTGCTCAAAGAGAAGAACTACGACAAAGCCATTCCGGCTTTCCAGGGCTTCATCAAGCAGTACCCCAGTTCAAGCTATGTCCCCAATGCACACTACTGGCTGGGCCAGCTGCTGTTCAACAAGGGTGATCGAGCCGGTGCAGCTGCCCAGTTCTCTACCGTCGCCAACAAGTACAGCAAGTCGCCCAAGCGCGCCGATGCCCTGCTGAAGCTGGGGATGCTGTCACAGCTGGATGGCAAGAAGGCCGAGGCGAAAGCGTTCTACGAGCAGGTGATCAAGGGTTACCCCAACACCTCTCCGGCACAGCTGGCGAAGCAGAGCCTGAGCAAGCTGTAACATTGCTGTATGTCACTGTTTTCGTAACGGTACTGTAAAAACAGCCTGCATTTGTACGCACAGTGAGCAAACGGATTTAAATTACGAATTTTCTGTTGCACCGGAAATTTAAATCCGTAATATAGGCCGCCGTCAGAGCCGAAGCAGTAATGCAGTCGGTACTGGTCGTGGTGAGGGTCGTTAGCTCAGTCGGTAGAGCAGTTGACTTTTAATCAATTGGTCGCTGGTTCGAATCCAGCACGACCCACCATTTTCTCCACCAGGTGGAGACAGAATTCCCAGGTCGTTTAGCTCAGCTGGGAGAGCACCTCCCTTACAAGGAGGGGGTCACTGGTTCGATCCCAGTAACGACCACCAGTTTGTAAAAAAATGATTTAGATGGGTCGTTAGCTCAGTCGGTAGAGCAGTTGACTTTTAATCAATTGGTCGCTGGTTCGAATCCAGCACGACCCACCATCATTTCAGAATTCCCAGGTCGTTTAGCTCAGCTGGGAGAGCACCTCCCTTACAAGGAGGGGGTCACTGGTTCGATCCCAGTAACGACCACCAGTTTGTAAAAAAATGATTTAGATGGGTCGTTAGCTCAGTC
>NZ_JBCGFC010000022.1:0-52100 GCF_038739615.1 Aeromonas sp. SER
TTGGTTGCGGGGGCCGGATTTGAACCGACGACCTTCGGGTTATGAGCCCGACGAGCTACCGAGCTGCTCCACCCCGCGTCCGAATTGTCACCCCAGACCGAGCAGAAGTCTGTGGCGTTTGTCTGCCATCGATTGTTCACACCATCGCAGGCTGACGAAAAAGTTGGTTGCGGGGGCCGGATTTGAACCGACGACCTTCGGGTTATGAGCCCGACGAGCTACCGAGCTGCTCCACCCCGCGTCCGAATTGTCACCCCAGACCGAGCAGAAGTCTGTGGCGTTTGTCTGCCTTCGATGGTTTACACATCGCAGGCTGACGAAAAAGTTGGTTGCGGGGGCCGGATTTGAACCGACGACCTTCGGGTTATGAGCCCGACGAGCTACCGAGCTGCTCCACCCCGCGTCCGAGGTGGCCAATAATAGGCGCCAGCGCACAGATTGCAAGTAAATATATCAAAAAAAGTTTATTCGTAGATTTATACGACAAAGAGTGCGGTCTTTATCAGCATCATGCTGTTTTTTCAGGCAAACGGATCTGGGAAAGGCATCCGGCACTACACTCAATAAGCTGAACACTCCTCATTTTGGGTAGGTATGATATGCGCATCTCCGCCGGACATTGCCGTCAGTTGGGGGCTACACCCGACAGTCACGGCGTCAACTTCGCGATCTGGGCACGCCTGGCCAGCCGGGTAGAACTCCTGCTCTTCTCCAGTGCAGAAGACTGCACCCCGGAGGTGATCCCGCTCTCGCCCCGTTTCAACCGTACCGCCTATTACTGGCATATCCATATTGAAGGCCTGCCCATCGGGCAGCGTTACGCCTATCGTATTCAGGGCCCATGGCGCCCCTATTGCGGTACCCGCTTCGATGGGGAAAAGGTGCTGCTCGATCCCTATGGCCGCAGTATCGAGCTCGGCCCCAACTACGATCGCTGGGCTGCTGCACTCCCGGGCAGCAACATTGCCAGCTGTGCCAAGAACCGGGTGGTTGATACCCGCCACTATAACTGGGAGGGTGACAAGCTACCGGCCCACTCCCTCTCGCGCTCGGTGATCTACGAACTCCATTTGGGAGGCTTTACCAACTCACCAAGCTCCGGGGTTGCGCCTGAACTGCGCGGCACCTATCTGGGTCTCATCGAGAAGATCCCCTATCTGCAATCCCTCGGCGTCACCGCCGTCGAGTTGCTGCCGGTGTTCCAGTTTGATCCGCAGGATTCGCCCAAAGGGCTCTCCAACTACTGGGGTTACAGCCCCATGTCCTTTTTTGCTCCCCACGCCCAGTACGCCTGCGGCGACGATCCGCTGACCGAGTTTCGCGACATGGTCAAGGCACTGCACAAAGCCAATATCGAGGTGATCCTCGATGTGGTCTACAACCACACGGCGGAAGGGGGCAATGATGGCCCCACCTTCTCGTTTCGCGGCATCGACAATGAGGCCTACTACATCCTCGACAACAACCAGCAGGACACCAACTACTCGGGCTGCGGCAACACCTTCAACGGCGCCCACCCGGTGGTGCTGCGGATGATCATGGACAGCCTGCACTTCTGGCGGCAGGAGATGCACGTCGATGGCTTCCGGTTTGATCTGGCGGCCATTTTGTCGCGGGATGAATCGGGCCAACCGCAGGCCAACGCCCCCACCCTGCGCACCATAGACACCGATCCCAACATCGCCGATATCAAGCTGATTGCCGAAGCCTGGGATGCGGGGGGGCTCTATCAGGTGGGGTCACTCGCCGGCGCGCGCTGGCGTGAATGGAACGGTCAGTTCCGCGACGATGTGCGCCGTTTTCTGAGGGGGGACGATAACAGCGTGACCGCTTTTGTCGAGCGACTCTGCGGCAGCCCCGATATCTACCACTATCACCATGCCGACCCCGAGAAGAGCATCAACTTCGTCACCTGCCACGATGGCTTTACCCTGTGGGACTGGGCCAGCTACAACCACAAGCACAACGAAGCCAACGGCGAGCAGAACCGCGATGGCTGTGATCACAACTTCAGCTGGAACCACGGCCACGAAGGGGTAACGGAAGATCCCCAGATCAACGCCCTGCGCATGCGTCAGGCCAAGAACATGATGGTGGCTACCCTGCTCTCGGTGGGCTCCCCCATGCTGCTGATGGGCGACGAACTGCTGCGCACCCAGCATGGCAACAACAATGGCTACTGTCAGGATAACCCCACCTGCTGGATGGACTGGCAACCCAGCGCCCGCAGTCAGGAGATGTTCCGCTTCATGAAGGAGCTGATCCAGTATCGCAAACATTTGTTCCAGCGCCCCGAGCAGGAGAGCATGCCGTTGTCACTGACCGAAATCCTGCGCCACAGTGAGATCTGCTGGCACGGCGTCAACGCCATGCAGCCGGACTTCAGCCCCCACTCCCACGCCATCGCCATGTCGGCCCTCTCGAGCGAAACCCGGCTGGCACTCTACGTGCTGTTCAACGCCTACTGGGAGCCCCTCACCTTCAACCTGCCAAGCCCCCCCAAAGGGGTCGGTGGCTACTGGCGGCGGATCCTCGATACCGCCCTCCCCTCGCCGCAGGATATCTGCACCTTCGGCATGCCGCTGGAGGGGCTGACCCGCGAATATCTGGCCCAGCCGCGCAGCAGTTGCCTCTTTATCTGCGGGGCCGACGACTTCTACTGATGCCGTCTCTTGCAAACAAAAGCCCCCGGACAAATCCGGGGGCTTTCTATTTCAGAGATCACAGTAAACCCGTTTGCGTCACACCAGCTGATGGAGCACGCTGGTGGCGGCGATCTGGGCGATGAGCAGACCACACAACGAAGTTGAAACCACAACCGGCGCAGTGTCACGCTGAAGATAGAGCGGGCTGAACCAGAGCAGCAGGGAGGCCACCAGCAATACAGCCTGGGTCACCACAGCCGGGATCAGCGCATCGAGATTGGCCTCACCCCCTTGCCAGCCCACCAGCACGCCCAGCCAGATAAGGCTGGCCATGGCTCCAACCAGACCAGCCAGTGGCAGCAGGGTATTGAATGCCTGCAGGCGGTGACGCGCTCGCAGCAGCATCAGGTGGGCAAAGGCCGCTCCCAGCATCGCCATCTGCAGCAAACCGCTCACCCAGCCCTGCAGTTGCAGCAGGCCCACACCATAAACTGAAAGCGGCAACGCCGGCAGCCAGAGCAGGGAAGATGGGATGGAACGTTTCCCCTCCAGCCTAGATTGGGCAAGCGAAAGGCCCACGCCCAGCACCAGCGCCGCGCCGCCGCTCCAGATCAGCCAGCTGGCCGCCTTGGCCTCTACCGCCAGCATCAGCGAGAGGGCGGTAATGACCCAGATGGAGAAGAGTTGCTGGCTGATACGCGAGCGCTGGCCCGGGCAGATATCACCGCGCCAGAGCACGATGCCAAGGGCAACAAGCGCTCCCAGCGCCATCAGGCCGGTCAGGGGAAAAAGCCAGAAAGGGAGTTGGACGAACATGGCGCCTCCAGCAAAGGGTGTCGAAATGCGCCGTGGTGGCGCCAGAGAGGGGCCGAGTATACCCAAACCCGGCGCCATCCCCAACGCCTGACATCATAAGTGGCGGCCTTAACGCTGACCGCGGGCCAGCGCCACCACCCTGGCAAACATCTGGCGGATCACCGGTGGTATGTGCTCAGCGCCGAGCCGCTCCGCCTCTTCGACCACCGCCAGCGCCATGCCCGGTTTGCTGCGATGATGGATCGCCTTGTTGATGATATGGCTGGCACTCCACATGGCGCGGCCACCGACACCGGCTTCGCGCCGGAACACCCCCTCAAAGCCGTTGTTGTAGAGGTAGTGCTCGATGTCGACCGCAGGCAGCTGGGTCAGCCGATCCCTCTCCCTGTCGCCTTTGAGCTGACCGCGGGCCGAAGCGGCATACTTGACTCCCGCCTCGTCGCCATCGGCCAGCAGATGCCACTCGATGCCAAAGTCGCGCGCCACCTTGATCAGCGGTGACTGGCCACACTGGGCAAACTCGATGATCCGCACCCCCTCGGCCCGCAGGCTGTAGCCACAGATCTGGGCCAGCTCCGAGAGCAGCCAGATCTCTGTCTCCCCTTCCACCAGCAGCCAGCAACGGGCAAACAGCGACATGGGCCGGTTGATCCGCACATGGAAGGCAATCTTGCGCAGATCGTCGCTGCTGTAGCGCTCGCCACCCAGTTGGTGGCAGAGGATATCCTGCTGGCGCCGCACCAGCCGGCGCACCTGATTGAGCGGCAGGGAGGAGAGCAGGTCCCCCGAGTTGGTGGTGAGCAGCTTCTGGCCAGGCAACTGCTCCAGCAGTCCCCACGCCAGTGCCAGCATGGTTGGATGGAGCCGGCTTTCGGGATCTTCGAGGATCATGATGGGGCGAGCCCCCTCCTCCAGCTCCCGGTTGCCGCGCGCCTGCAACAAAGTCGCCGCCATCCCCGCCATCGCCAGCTGCAAAGCGCGATTGTCCGCCTGACGCAGCAGGGTGTGCAGGTTGCCCGGATTGCGCAATGTCATGGGGCGATTGATGATGTCGCGCTGGCTGCGCGGCTTGTTCTTGATGGGCGCCAGCGCGTTGAAGTAGTGATCCATCAGCTGGCGCACCGCCTGCAGCGCTTCCTTGAGCTCGGGCTCGCCAATGCGCTGGGGCTCGTCGATGAGCTTGTCGGCCAGCTCGTTCAGACGATGCTCGGAGAGATCGCCCCACTGCAACGTCTCCACCCCGTTGCGGGCGGTGCGGGCATCGCGCAGGCGAAAGACCGGGTTCATGGTGATGAGCATGCAGACCAGCTCGTGAGCATTGGCGATGGGCAGGCTCTTGCCCACCCCGTCGAGAAAATCGTGCAGGGTCGCGACCGTGCCATCCTCCAGCTGCTCGGCGCTGGCACGATAGTGAATGCGGTTGAACTTGTCCTTGTGCAGCACCCAGGCAGGGCAAAGCCGGGCCAGACGGCGGGAGTGCTGGCACATCTGGGGTCGATGCTCACAGAAGGTGAGCACCAGTTGCAGATGGCGCGCCGGGGCAAGCTCGGGATCTTCCGGCCGGTGGAAATCCTCGGCGCCAAACTGATAAGGCTCGGCATTTTGCCCCAGCAGACACCAGAGGGCGCGCAGCAGGCTCGATTTCCCCCAGGTGTTTTCACCGATCAACACTGTGGTATGGTCGAGCCCGAGCGACAACCGATTGATGCCGCGAAATCCTTTAACTTCAATACGTTCCAGATACATCCAGCCATGTCCACGTCACTCTGATGGAGCAATAGTGGCAAAGTTGCCGGAAAAATCCTATCGGGCAGCGCCCTTTTTCAACGGGAACTGTGAGGAATGGCAGGTTCGGGCGGAGTTGGCTCTGTCAGGCGCCCCTGCGGGGCATTCCAGTGGTTGAACCAGAGGTGGCGGGTACGGATCTGGCGCTTGCGATGATTCAATGGCGGCTCCTGTTTGTGGCACTGCGAAATGACGGGATGAGCGAACTCACCGGAACGCATTGAGTCTCGCGGTTAACTGTGACAGGAGGATGACAGCCGGGCACGCCACTGCCCCGGCGTCAGACCAAACGCCTCGCGAAAGCGGTTGCCAAAGTGAGCCTGGGAGGAGAAACCGCACTGGCTGGCGATCGTCGCCAGCGGCTCACTCCCCGCCAGCAGCTGCTTGGCCCGCTTGAGGCGCAGCTCCAGCAGGTAGCGGTGTGGCGGGCAACCCAGGCTCTGGCTGAACATGCGGGCGAAGTGATACTCGCTCAGACCCGCCTGCTGCGCCAGCTGGGCCAGCGTCACCGGTTCGGCCAGATGAGCATGGAGGTACTCCTGCACCCGCCGGATCGCCACCGGAGCCAGCCCGCCACGCACCGTCGGCAGCGCAGGCGCCGCCTCGGTATGGTGGCGATAGGCGTGAAGGATCAACATCCAGGCACCGTGAGAGAGCGCCAGGCGGTCGATGCCGTGCTGCCACTCAAGCTGCATCAGCTGACTCTGCACCAGCAATGCGGCCTTCGGATCGTCGATAAAGGTCTTGTCCAGCAGTTGCAGGTGGCGCCCCTCGCGGTCGCACACCTCCTCGGCGATACGGGTCAGGTGGGCCGGGGTGAAGTAGAGGTGGAAGAAGCGAAACTCCTCGCGCACCAGCCATTCGGATCTGTGGTGATCCGGCATGATGCACACCTTGCCGGTGCCGCCACAACCGCCCGGCCCGTCGAGCCGCTCGGTCTGCTCGCCCCCCTGCAGATAGACGCTCAGGGTGTGGTGGCCCGGCTTGTGGTAGCGGGTCTGATCGTAGCAGTTGCGCCAGCTGGCGACGCCAAGTCCGGGCTCCAGCCAGCAGGAGTCCTCCAGCCGGGCGCCGGTGCTGACCAGTGCATCGAATACCCCTGCCGTTTTCATCTGACCCCGCTTCTCCCTGACGCTCCCGGCAAGCCCATCCTGCCGTCCGCTCATCTTACCGACTGACGCCCGGGATGACAGCGGCCCACAAACAAAAACCGCAAGATGGTGCAAGCCAGCAAGCCCCTGCCCACCCCATGCTGGAATACAAACCTACCTGCTTGTGGAACAACCGATGAACCTTCTGCTCTATCTCGCCACCGTCCTTATCTGGGGCAGCACCTGGATCGCCATCGCCTGGCAGCTTGGCCCCATACCCATCGAGGTGTCGGTGCTCTATCGCTTCTTGCTGGCGGCGGTGGCGCTGTTTGCCCTGCTCACCGCCAGCGGCCGCTTTCCGCGCCTGCCGTGGCACGGCCAGCGCTACGCGGCGCTGCTCGGCGCCCTGCTCTTTTCCACCAACTTTCTCTGCTTCTACCACGCCACCCGCTATATCCCGAGCGGCATGTCGGCGGTGATCTTCGCCAGTGCCAGCATCTTCAACGGCCTCAACCTCTGGCTGTTCGAGGGCAAACGGCCGGGCCTGCGCTGGCTGCAAGGGTCGTTACTGGGGCTCTTTGGCACCCTGCTGCTGTTCTGGCCGGTGCTGGCAGATGCGCAACTGGGTGCAAACGGCTGGAAGGGATTGCTGTTCGCCTGTGGCGGCACCCTCTGTTTTTCGCTGGGCAATCTGGTCTCGGCCCGCGGTCAGCGCCACGGCTACCACGTGTTGCAGATGGTGCCCTGGGGCATGGTTTACGGCGTCGTGCTGTTGCTGGGCTGGGTTACATTGCTCGGTCAGCAGCTGGTGGTGCCGACCGACAGCCACTATCTGGCGGCCATGGTCTACCTCGCCCTGTTTGGCTCGGTCATCGCCTTTACCGCCTACCTGACCCTGGTGGGGCGCATCGGGGCCAGCAAGGCCTCCTACGCGACCGTGCTCTTTCCGCTGGTAGCGCTCACCCTTTCGACCTTCTATGAGGGATTTGTCTGGCAGCCGGTGTCGGTGGTCGGGGTGGTGGTGAGCCTCATCGGCAATCTGGTGATCTTCGCACCGCCCTTGAAGAGCTGGCGCATTGGCCCGTTCAAGGCGGCAAACGACACTTGCTCCTGAAGCGACCAGCCCCTAAGGTAACGCAGATCCAATCTGTCGATGGCAAGGGGGCGAGATGTTACTGGAAGGGCTGGAGACGCTGAGCCTGCTGGCAAGTGAAGGAACCATGGCCAAGGTGGCCAGCCGCCTCTATATCAGCCAGTCGGCGGTGAGCAAGCGGATTGCCCAGCTGGAGCAGCGCCTTGGCAAGAAGCTGATCGAGCCGGAGGGGCGCCAGATCCGGCTCACTCCGCAGGCGCTGGAGCTGCTGGAGCGGGTAGCGCCGAGCCTGGCCGAGATGAAGGGAGTGCTGGCCGACAGCCAGGATCTGGCGGATCACAGCCCCCTCCCCATCGCCTGCTCCGAGACCCTGCTGGCCGGTTATCTCGCCCACTTCATGCGTGGCTACCTTGGCCGCGACCCGCATCTCGCCCTCTCCACCCACCACACCCCGGTCATTCTGGCGCGGGTGCGCAGCGGCGATGCCCTGCTCGGCATCTGCGCCGGTCGCCTCCCGCCCGGCCATGGCCTCGACGCCGAGCTGCTGCTGGAGGAGCCCTTCTATCTGGTGGGAGAGGCGCAGCAGAGCCTGCCCCCTGCCGCTCAGGGCGGCGCGCGCAAGATCCTCACCATGGATCTGGAGAACCCCGCCAATCGCTATCTGCGCGAGCCCCTCGCCGCCCTCGGCCTGGAGCCCGCCATGGAGCTCGACTCCTATCTGGCGCTGATCGAGCTGGCCAAGGCAGGTATCGGCCCGGTGCTGCTACCTGCCGGTCTGCTGGCGCTGGTGGGAGAGCAGGGAGAAACGGCCCGCCTGCTGCCGACACTCGCCCGCCCGCTCCATCTGGTCTACCGGCCAAACAGCCTCAAGCGCGAGCGCATTGCCAAACTGGTCAATGCCTTGCGCAAACACTTCAGCCATTACAGCGACACACCGCGCTAACGCTGTAAAACCGCAGATATGACAACGGGGCCCGAAGGCCCCGTTAACAATTGCGATGCGGCAAGCAAGGCGCACATCAGATCCAGGCAAACAGCTCGGGATACTGACTCCACACCAGCTTGGCGGACATCAGCAGGGAGACGGTCACCAGCAACGGCTTGATCAGCTTCACCCCTTTTTTCAACACCATTTTGGAGCCAAAACGGGCGCCGATGAACTGCCCCAGCGCCATGCAGAAGCCGACGCTCCACACCACCTTGCCACCGAGAGCAAAGAACAGCAGGGAGGCGATGTTGGAGGTGAAGTTGAGCAGCTTGGTATGGGCGGTGGCCCGCGCCATGCCAAAACCAGCAAGCGCCACGAAACCGATGGCAAAGAATGAACCGGTCCCCGGCCCGAAGAAGCCGTCATAGAAGCCGACCCCGCCCCCCACCAGCAGCGCAAACAGCATGGGAGTCAGGCGGCGGGAGCTCTCGGCATCACTCACCCGCGGCGAGAAGAAGAAGTAACAGGCAAAGGCCATCAGCAGGAAGGGGAGCAAGCGCTCCAGCACGGCGGCGTCGATGGTTTGCACCGCCAGCGTACCCACGGCGGCGCCGATAAAGGTGCAGATCACCGCAGGCCAGATCATCGCCCACTCCAGCAATCCTCTGCGGGCATAGAACCAGGTGGCGGAGAAGGAGCCGAAACTGCTCTGCAACTTGTTGGTGCCGAGCACCAGCGCGGGGGGCATGCCGGTAGCCAGCAGGGCCGGCACCGTCAACAGGCCGCCGCCACCGGCGATGGCATCGATAAAGCCGGCGATGAGCGCCACGCCAAACAGGGCAAACAGGGTAACCAGTTCCAATTCCATCCATAGACCTCACGGGATTGGGTTGCCCGACACAAGGGCAACCGGGGGGAGAATAAACACGCCGGGCAGAGGGGCTGCACTGACTGTCGGTTATCCTAACGGGCCAAAGTCCATGAATCTAACGAAACAGTGGCAGCCAATTGATTCCTGATTTTCACTAATTTGGGCTCACGCGCCCCTGCCCCTCGGCTCAGGCGGCGCTTTGTGGCGCCGGTGACTCCGCTTCCGATCCCTTGATGGCGCTCAGGGCCGCCAGCAGCGGCGCCTCGTCATCACCGGGGAAACGGCTGACCCGACCGGCCATGTAGCGGCGGCTGAAGAGATTGAACCAGTGCTGCAGCGCCTGCCCGGCCCTGAGCTCCCCCGCCACTTCCAGCACACAGGCCGCTACCTCGGCGGTGCAGAGGTGCTCCTCGCTGTTGGCCACCCGCATACCGTAAGTGGAGAGCGCATCGGGTTTGATGGCCAGCACCGGAAAACCGTCGAGATAGGGGCTCTTGTTGAACATCTTGCGCGCCTCGGGCCAGGTGCCGTCGAGCAGGATAAAGAGCGGCTTCTTGCCGGGCGCAAGCACAACCTCGCCGGTCAAACGGGCCGGCTCCTTTTCACAGGCAGGAAAGACCACATAGGGCTGCCACGCGGGATCGGCCAGCAGGGCCAGCAACTCGGGATGGGGCTCGGTGCGCGACCAGAGAAAGGCCCAGGTGCTATCCGGCAACACATCGGCGATGAGACGGCCGGTGTTGGAGGGCTTCATCGGTTCGCTGTCATACATCAGCAGGCAAAAGCCCGCCTCCGCTTTGAGCTCGGGGCGCCACTCGCAGGCACACCAGTCCTCGCGCAGCTGGCAGGCTGGACAACGAGCCAGGGTGCCGCCACGGGCGAGAAACGGTCGGGTAGAGATACTCTTGCGCCAGGCCCGCAGGCGGTTGACGGCGTGATCAGGAACAGGCTTCATCTTGTGTCACAAACAGAGGGAGATCATCAACGGCGGCGCCAGCGGCCCGCCACAAAGGGGCTGGATTGTACCCAGTTGCGCGGCGATGGAACAGCATTCACTGCCCCTTTCGCCAAACGCCTTGCCCACTGCCCTGTAAAAAGGGTTCAGGACTCCTGACAGGTGCGCAGCAGCTCCAGCAACAGGCTGCCGTCGCGCAGCGCCTTGTGCACCTGCACCGAGGTGGGCTTGGTGGGATCTTCGTAGAAGTGGGTGGATTCAATCTGCAGCCGCACCAGATATTCGGCCGGCAGCTGGCTCGCCAGCGACTGATGCAACATGGGGAAGAGCAGCCGATCGGCGCGGGTGATCTCGCCCCCCAGTAGCAGCTTGCCCGGATTGAGCAGACAGATGAGATTGGAGAGCACCCGCGACAGGCGCCCCGCCGCCTGATGGAGGATATCCTGACAGAGGCTGTTGCCCGCCAGCGCCAGCTCGCACAGCTCGCGAATGGTGACGCTCTCCGGCAGATCGTGCTCCTGCATCCGCTCGCGCAGATCCCGGTATTGCGCCTCCAGCGCCTGATTGGTCACTAGCGTGCAGGCGCAGCCAAAGCCGCCGCAGTAACAGCGCTGGCCATAGGGTTCGAGCTGCAAATGGCTGAGATCGCCGAGCAGCGCATTCTCGCTCTCGATAAGCTGGCCATTGACCACCATGCCGACCCCGATGTCGTTGTGAACGAACACCAGCACCGCATCGGCACAATTCTTGGCGGCCCCCCACTCGCGCTCGGCCTGGATCCAGGTGCGCACGTCGCCGCTCACCAGCACCGGCACCGCGAAGGCCTCCTGCAGGGTCGGCCCCAGCGGCCAGTTGCGCAGATCGTAGAAGGGGAAGTGCTTGACCATGCCGGAGTGGCGCTCTACCTGACCCGGCAGACAAAGGGCGATGCAGGCAAGGTTGAGGGCCTTTTTCGGCAAGAAGCTGCGAATGGCGTGAACCAGGCTATCCAGCAGTTCGCCGCGCTCGGCCTCGGTAAAAATATGGCGATGGCGCGCCAGCGAACGACCGGTGAAGTCGAACAACGCCATGTCTACATAACCACGCCCCAGCCGCATGGAGAGAAACTGGAAGCGGCGCTCGTTGATGCGCAGCAAGGTCTGGCGACGGCCACGCCCCACCGAGCTTTCACCACAGGTGACCACCAGCCCGCTGTCGAGCAGCTCGCGGGTGATCTTGGTAATGCTGGCGGGAGAGAGACCTGTCAAACGGGAGAGATCGGTGCGCGACAACTCCTTGTGCTCTTCCAGGCTGGCATAAACCAGGCCGTAGTTGAGCTGGCGGATCAAGTCGATACTACCTTTCACGATCTCATTCATAGGCTATGGGGCAAACGCAGACACAGAGGGCGGCAATTTTCACACATTATTGGTCAATCCCCAAATAAAGTGCGGCCTGAACCGGGGTTCAGACCGCATCTTGTGGCACTCGTCACCTGACAAGGCAGGATCAATAGCGGAACTGGGAGACCAGCTTGCGCAATTTGTCGCCGGTATTGGCCAGATCGCGGGTGGTGCTGTTGGATTCGACCGCCGCGCTGGTCAGCTCGCTGACAATCTGCTGGATGGCCACCAGGTTCTTGTTGATCTCCTCAGAGACCGCGTGTTGCTCCTCGGCGGCCGTGGCGATCTGGATGTTCATGTCGTTGATGGTGCTGACCGCCATCACCATGCTGTCGAGGGAGCTGGCGATGTGGCTCGCCTCCTGCACTGTCTCCTGACTGCGCTCCTCGCTCGCCTGCATTACATCCACCGCCTGCTTCACCCCGCCCTGCAGACGCTGGAGCATCTCGTTGATCTCCTTGGTGCTCTGCTGGGTACGGCCAGCAAGGGATCGTACTTCGTCCGCCACCACCGCAAAGCCCCGCCCCTGCTCACCGGCCCGCGCCGCTTCAATGGCTGCGTTGAGCGCCAGCAGGTTGGTCTGCTCGGCGATGCCGCGAATGACTTCAACCACAGAACCGATCTTGCCGGTCTCCTGCGCCAGCTGCTCGATAACGCCGGAGGCGGTATGTACCTCGCCCACCAGCCGGTTGATGCTGTTGATGGCGGTGCTGACTACGCCGCGCGCCGCGTCGGATTCGCGGGCCGCATCGCTGGTAGCACTGGCCGCATTGGAGGCGCTGGCCGCCACTTCCTGCGCGGTCGAGCTCATCTCGGTCACCGCGGTGACCACCTGATCGGTCTCCCGGCTATGACCGTGCATCTGCTGGTCATAGTGCTCGCTCAGGTGATGCAGCTTGTCGACGGCGCTGAAGAGGTGGTTGCTGGTCTCCCCGACCTGACTCACCACCGACTGGATCCGCTCGACGAAGCGGTTGAAGGCGCTGGCCAGCTGACCAATCTCATCCTTGCTCTGCACCTTGAGCCGCTGGGTCAGATCCCCCTCGCCGTTGGCGATATCGTTCAATGCCAGCACCGCATCTGCCAGCGGTTTGCTGACCCGGTTGCCGACAATCACGGTTGCCACCAGAGTGACGCCCAAAATCACCAGGATCACCAGCACCCCGACCTGCAGCGAGCTGTTCATCTTGCTCTCCCGCTCGGCACGCAGGGTGGCCAGTTCGTTGTCGATGTCATCGATATAAAAGCCGGTCCCTATGATCCACTGGTACTTGTCCAGCACCAGGGTAAAGGCCAGCTTGGGCGCATCACGGCCAATGGAGGGCTTGGCGGTCCAGTATTCGGTAAAGCCATCCCCCTGACGGGCCGACTTGAGGATCTCCTGAATAAGGAACTTGCCCTTGGCATCCTTGTCATTCCAGCGGTTTTTCCCCTCCAGTTCGGTGCGAACCGGCAGCAATATGGTATTGCCCTCAAAGTCATAGACAAAGAAGTAACCGTCGCTGCTGTAGCGCAGCGGTCTGAGCAACTCTTTGACCTTTTGCCGATTCTCCGGTGAGTCAGGCAAGGAGTAGACCGCGTTGATGGCAGTCTGGGCCATCATGATGTAACTGCTGAGCAGCGCCTTGCGATCCTTGATCGCCTTCTCCCGCGCCACCACCAGATCAGACTCCAGATCGCTTCTGGAGAGCATGTAGTTGCTGAGATTGACCGCCAGTGCCATCAACAGCACGGGGAGCGCTCCGAGTAACAGGATTTTCTGCTTTAACGTCATTTTTCACATCCTTGCAGCTGTTTTTATTGGAATTCCTTGCCCAATCATCAGTATAGGTGCTGGCAGTTCGCGGCTCGCTTTCGTTACAATTCCCTTAAAATAAATCGGCCAATTAGCGAAAAACATGACTCTTTGCCCTTGCGGTTCCAACCTTTCTCTCGATCTGTGCTGCGGATCACTCCACGGCGGTGCTCCCGCTCTCACCCCAGAACAGCTGATGCGCTCGCGCTACAGTGCCTTCGTGCTGGGTCTGGGGAATTATCTGGTGCATAGCTGGCACCCCGACTATCTGGGTGATCTGACAGCAGAACTGCTCTCCCAGACCGATACCCAATGGGATGGCCTCGAGATCATCGCCAGCCAGGGCGGCCCCGACGACATACTCGGCATGGTGGAGTTCAAAGCCTGGTTCGTGGAAGGCGAGACTCGTCACTGCCTGCATGAACGTTCCCGCTTCGTACGTCATGAGGGGCGCTGGGTCTACACCGACGGCGAGATAGATCCCGTCCCGCTCCGCATTGGGCGCAATGATCCCTGCCCCTGTGGCAGCGGCAAGAAGTTCAAGAAGTGTTGCGGCAATTGAGGCTGACTACTTAAATGAATCTGTAACGCGGGAGCATCGGGACCATGATCCATGACACAACAGACTCAGCAGTCACCCTTCAAATCAATCAAGGATCGCATCAAGGCCAATAAGGAGAAGGGCATCTCCATCCAGGGGCCCGATGTCATGGATTATCTCTATCCCGCCAGCAAGGTGGGGATCGAGGTGATCACTCCGACCGGTCAGCTGCGCTCCCTGCCTGCCGTGCTGATCGGCGCCGACAAGGCGCGTATCATCTATTTCAGCCTGCCCGCCACCACCCCGGCGGATGCCGCCCTCTACTGCCAGCCGGGTTACCGGCTCACTGCGGCCATCATCTGCGAGCGAGGCGTGGGAGCCATGCTCTGCTTCGAGGGTTTTATCGAGCAGTTCAACAAGCAGCCCCAGCTCTTCACCATGCGCCAGCCAGAGAGCATGACCCTGTTCAAGATCCGCAAGGAGATCCGCTACCCAATCAGTTGCACAGGAGTCGCTCTTTTTGCCCAGCATCCGCTCAACATTCATCTGGTCGACTTTTCGCTGGCAGGTTGCGCCTTCAGCACCCACCATCAGGCACCGACCATTCCCCTCAACCACTCGCTTGAGCTACGTCTCGATGCCTCTAGCGCCAACGGGATGCCCTACCAGCTGACCGGCACAGTGCGCAACCAGCGCCAGATCAACAACTACCCCGTCTACGGCATGCAATTCGACGCAGCCGGCTTGCAGCAAAGCGAAACCTTTTTGAAACACCTCGAATTCAATGGCCATCAAATGGTCGTTCGCACTCAAGCTGGCGCCGTTGCGAACATCGCCATGGGCCACTCCGCCCCCTGAAAGGGGCTATTGTCAGGCCGATCCCGATCACACTTCTGAGCATTAATGGTCGAAAATGTTCGATCACGCTCATTTATTTGGTCTGAATCAAACATTTTACTCACGGTTAACGTCAAACTTCTCATCAATGTGAGTAGCGAGACCGGCACCAATGCAAAGAATAACTACACAAGTCGTCATCATAGGCGGCGGGGCCACCGGGGCAGGCATCATGCGCGATTGCGCACTGCGCGGCATTGACTGCATTCTGCTCGAACGGGACGATATCGCCGCCGGCACTACGGGGCGCAACCATGGCCTGCTCCACTCGGGAGCACGCTACGCGGTGACGGACCAAGAGTCCGCCCGCGAGTGCATTCAGGAAAACCGCATCCTCAAGCGGATTGCCAGCCACTGTGTCGAGGATACTGGCGGCCTCTTCCTCACCCTGCCGGAAGATGACATCAATTTCCAAACCACCTTCATGGATGCCTGCGCCCGCGCCGGGATCGAAACCCGTCAGCTCGATCCCCGCGAAGCCTTGCGTATGGAGCCCAACGCCAACCCGGCGATGATCGGCGCCATCCACGTGCCGGATGGCACGGTCGATCCGTTCCGCCTCGCCGCCGCCAACGTGCTGGACGCCAAAGAGCACGGCGCGCGCATCTTTACCCACTGCAAGGTGCTGGGACTCTTGCGCACTCAGGATCGGGTACACGGGGTCAAGGCGATCAACACCCGCACCGGCGAAGCCTTCGAGGTGGAGTGTCAGGAGGTGATCAACGCCGCCGGCATCTGGGGCCAGCAAATTTGCGAATACGCCGATCTCGGCATCCGCATGTTCCCTGCCAAGGGATCCCTGCTCATCATGGATTACCGCATCAACCAGCTGGTGCTCAACCGCGCCCGCAAACCGGCGGATGCGGACATTCTGGTGCCGGGCGATACCATCTCCCTCATCGGCACCACCTCCAGCCGTATCGATTACAACAAGATTGACCAGCTCACCGTCGAGCCCGAAGAGGTGGAGGTGCTGCTTCGCGAGGGGATCAAGCTTGCCCCCATCATGGCGCGCACCCGTCTGTTGCGCGCTTACGCAGGCGTTCGCCCGCTGGTAGCGGTGGATGGCGACGAGAGCGGCCGCAATATCAGCCGCGGCATCGTGCTGCTCGATCACGCCGAGCGCGACGGCCTCAAGGGCTTCAACACCATCACCGGCGGCAAGCTGATGACCTACCGCCTGATGGCCGAGTGGGCCACCGATCTGCTGGCCAAAAAACTCGGCAACAACAAGCCCTGCCGCACAGCCGAGCTCAATCTGCCCGGCTCGCGGGATCCGGAGAAGGTCTCCGCCCCCGGGCTCTCGGTGCCTGCCGAAGGGTCAGCCCAATACCGCCACGGCGAGCGGGTCATCGCCTTCTTCCGTGACAATCCGAAAGCCAACGCCCTCATCTGCGAGTGCGAAATGGTCACCGCCGGCGAAATCGAATACGCCCTGCGCGAGCTCGATGTGGACAACCTCATCGACCTGCGCCGCCGCACCCGTCTGGGGATGGGGCCCTGTCAGGGCGAGCTGTGCGCCTACCGCGCCGCCGGCCTGATGCAGGAGTACGGCAAGGCCGACGGCCGTCAGGCCTGCGTCATGCTGCGCCAGTTCCTGGAAGAGCGCTACAAGGGCACCCGCCCGGTGCTGTGGGGCGATGCCCTGCGCGAGGCCGAGTTTACCTACTGGATCTACGAGGGGCTGTTTGGCCTTGGCGAGTGGACCACACCGCAGCTGGTCACCGATGCGTCACGCGCCCCCGGGCAGCACAATGCCACTCACGCCACTGAGAAGGAGAGCCGTCATGAAGTTTGACAATATCGTTATCGGCGGCGGCATGGCGGGTCTCTCGGCCGCCCTGCGTCTGGTGGAGGCGGGCCAGAAGACCCTGCTGATGGCCTCAGGCCAGAGTGCCCTGCACTTCTCCTCCGGCTCGGTCGACCTGCTGGAGAGCGAAGGAGATCCCCGCGCCGCCCTGCCCGCCTTTATGGCGGCCCATCCGGATCACCCCTACAGCAAAGTAGGAATGCAGAATATCGAGGCGAGTCTGGCCGATCTGCAGCGCCACTGCGCCGAGCAGGGGCTGCCGCTGGTGCGCCACGAGACCAATCACCAGCGCCTGACCCCCATCGGCACCCTCAAGCGTACCTGGCTCTCCCCCGATACTTGCGCCTGCGTCACCGATGCACCGATCCCGGACGTGCTACTGCTGGCCACCCTCGAAGGCTTTCGCGACTTTCATCCGGCACTGGCGGCGGCCAATCTGGCGACCCATCCGCGTTTTGCCCACTGCCGCATTCTGACTGGCGAAATCCGCCTGCCCCAGCTGGCCGAATTCAGCCGCAATCCCCATGAGTTTCGCTCTGCCGACATCGCGCGCCTGTGTGACAAGCACCATCTGGTGGCCGATCTGGCCAGCGAGATCTGTCGAATGGTGCAGGAGAACGGCGTGCCCGACTGCCGCCATATCGTGCTACCCGCCTGCCTGTCGCTGGGGCTGGTTGGCCCGCGTCTGGCGGAGCTGGAGCAGCGCACCGGCTGCACCATCAAGGAGGTGGCGACCATGCCGCCATCGCTGATAGGGATGCGGATGCAGGAGGCGCTCAAGCGCCGCTTCATGGCCCTTGGCGGCACCTTCCTCACCAGCGAGCGGGTGCTGGGCGCCCGTTACAAGGGGGATCGGGTGGTCGGCGTTCACACCCAGAATGGCGATGATCAGCTGTTTGAAGCCGACAACTTCGTGCTCGCCTCCGGCAGCTTCTTCAGCCGCGGGCTGGAGTCCCGTCTGCGCGGCATTCGCGAACCCATCTTCGATGCCGATGTGCTGAGTCTGGAGGAGCGCGACGCCTGGGCCGGTCGTCGCCTGTTCGACCACCACCCTTTCATGGGTTTCGGGGTCAAGACCGACGACAAGCTCAGAGTGCTGCGCGGTGGCAAGCCGCTCGCCAACCTCTACGGCGCCGGCAGCGTGCTGGCTCACTATGACCCCATCAAAGAGGGATCAGGTTCCGGTGTCGCGGTTGCCACCGGCTGGCAGGCCGCCGGTCACATTTTGAGTTCAGCCCAATGATGATTTTGTCCCATATCCCGTGCCTTCACACCCTACGGGAGGAGAACTGACATGCTACTGGATCATGCCAACCAAACTTTCGATCAGTGCATCAAATGCACCGTCTGTACCGCCTACTGTCCGGTGGCCAAGGCCAACCCCGCCTATCCCGGCCCGAAACAGGCCGGCCCGGATGGCGAGCGGCTGCGGATCAAGAGCCCGGAGCTGTTTGACAGCGCCCTCAAGCACTGCACCAACTGCAAGCGCTGCGAAGTGGCCTGCCCGAGCGGGGTACGCATCGGCGATATCATCGCCAAGGCCAAAGACAAGTACAGCGGCTTCAAACCGGGGATCCGCGAGTTCGTGCTCTCTCACACCGACCTGATGGGCAGCATGTCTACCCTGATGGCGCCGGTGGTCAACTTCACCACCGGCCTCAAACCGATGAAACTGGTGCTGGACAAGGCGCTGGGGGTCTCATCCCATCGCGACCTGCCCAAATACTCCCAGGGCACCTTCCGCGGCTGGTACAAGAAGCAAAAAGAAGCTCAGGCCCGTTATGAGCGCCAAATAGCCTACTTCCACGGCTGCTACGTCAACTACAACCATCCGCAGCTTGGCAAGGAGCTGGTGCAAGTGCTCAACGCCATGAACATCGGCGTGCAGTTGCTGGAGCGGGAGAAGTGCTGCGGCGTGCCACTCATTGCCAACGGCTTCATGGACAAGGCCAAGCAGCAGGCGGCCTTCAATATCAAGCAGATGGAGAACTCCCTGCTCGGCAACGAGATGCCGCTGCTGGCTACCTCCTCCACCTGCGGTTTCACCCTGCGCGATGAATATCCCCACCTGCTGGAGCAGGACAACCACAAGGTACGGGATCGCATCTCGCTGGTGACCCGCTTCCTGTGGAACGAGTTCTACAAGGGCAACAAACCGGCGATGAAGCCGCTCAATCTGCACATCGCCTACCACACCCCCTGCCACATGGAGAAGATGGGGGGTGTCATCTACACCCTCGAATTGCTGCGCGCCATTCCCGGGGTCAAGGTGACGGTACTGGAGTCCCAGTGCTGCGGCATCGCCGGCACCTACGGCTTCAAGTCGGAGAACTACCAGACCAGCCAGACCATCGGCGAGGGGCTGTTCGATCAGATCAACCGCCTGGCCCCCGATCTGGTGATCACCGATTGCGAAACCTGCAAATGGCAGATCGAGATGAGCACGGCGTTTCGCTGCGAACATCCCATCCATCTACTGGCCCAGGCACTGGCCTGATCGGCTGATAACAAAAGACAATCCACGCAGAGATAAACAAAGAGCCGGCAATTGCCGGCTCTTCCTTTTACGTTTCACTCCCGCTATCAGGGATGCTGGATGATCAGGCTGTGGTTATCCAGCATGCTCTGCAGGATGTCGTGGGACGAGGTGCTGGTGAGATTCCAGCTGTTCAAATCCACATCCTTCAGGGTGATCTGCTGAGTCACCTGACCACCACTGGCCGAGGTCACCGAGAGATTCACATCGCTCAGACCATTGCTGCCGGTCGTCACCGACGCCGAGAGGTTGCTTAGCAGACTTTCGACGCTGGCTCCCGGGCCGCCCCGCAACAGGTCGGCCAGATCGATCCGGTCCCCCTGTTCCGGATGGAAGTCGGTGATGGTATCGACTGCAGGTTGCCCCTGACTACCCTCATCCCCCTTCTGCCAGACAAAGAGATCGCTGCCGGCACCGCCGGTGAGGATATCGTTGCCTTTGCCGCCATGGAGCACATCGTTCCCAAGCCCTCCCACCAGACGATCATCGCCTGAAGAGCCAAAGAGGATGTCGTCATGCTCGGAACCCAACAGCTCATGACCGCTCTGGCTGTGGATGGTCAGGGTATCGAGTGGCGTGCTGATGGTGGAACCGCCGACACTCGACTCGGCAGAGATCCCCAGCACATGATCCCCATCGCTCAGGCCGTTAAAGTAGAGCGGTACCGAGTGATCCGCCGGGATCAGCCAGTCACCGTTGCTCTCCTGATGTCCCACGGTCAGGCCATGTTCATCCTGCACCTGAGCGTTCCCCAATCCGCTGATCCGAATGGATAGCTCGCCGGTTGCCGGATTGACCACACTGGCCTGCAGACTCAGGGGCACCAGCGCCCCCTGCAGGGCATGGATCTCGTGCTGGGTCAGCGTCAGGCTCGGCATGTCCGGCTCGGGCGTGACATTGATGGTCACTTGATCAGTGTCGCTCAGTGGGCCGCCCGCACCGCTGTTGCCCTGATCCGAGGTGGTGACGGTCAGGGTATCCTCTCCCCAGAAATCTTTGGCTGGTTCATAGTGCAGGCTGCTTGCCAGCAACTGGTTGAGATCGGCCAGCGACCCCACCAGGGTGATCTCGCTGGTACCCGCCCCCTGCACCATCACGGCGCCGGTTGCGCCCAGCAGGGTCAGCACACCATGCTCGACCCGCAGCACCATGGAGACAGGTGCGCTGCCGGCATCCACATCCTTCACGCTGATGCCGGATAGCGACAGAGAGCCATCCTCTTTGACCGTCATGCTGCCCGGCAGCTGATTGACCGGCGCATCATTGACCGGCAGTACCTCGATCGGTACCACATCGGTGTCGCTGAGGGCTCCACCGCTACCGGTATTGCCAAGATCATTGGTCACCATGGTGAGCTGATCCTGGCCATTGAAGTCCTGTGCCCCCTGATAGGTCACCCCGCCCGCCAGCAGCGCATTGATGGCTGCAAGCGAGCCACTCAGCACCAGCGAGCCCGTGCCACTGCCGGTCACGGTCACGCCGCTGCCGGCCGCCAGGGTCAAGGTGCCGTGGCCAACCGAGAGGCGTACCTCGATGGGGCTGTTACCCGCATCCACATCTTTGACCTGCAGGCCATCAATGCGGTAAGGCACATCCTCTTCGGCTACCAGCGGTGCTGTGGGCAGAATGTTTTCGGGCGCGTCGTTGACCGCCTCTATGGTGACATCGATGCGGCCCTTCACCTCTGGCCCCAGCGCGCCGTTGTCCAGACTCTGGGCGATCACCTCGAGTTTCAGGGTACCGTTAACGTCGTTGGTCACCAGCACCAGATCCGCCAGATTGCCACCCACAGTGGTCACCTGCCAATCACCGTTTGGCAATCTGACTACCTGACCGGCCACTCCGTCCGGCAGCTCAATGGATGCTCCCTCCGGCACGTTGCGGATAGTCACCCGCACCTGCTCGGCGCCATTTTCATGCACATTGCTTGCGCTCCCGCCGGTGGCGTGGGTATCGCGGGTCTCCAGCCCCAGATTGAGCAGGATCCTGTCGCCCTCTACCCCGCTGGCATTGGGCACCAGATCGCTGATGAGGGCATCCCCCACCGGATTGACGGTCACGGTAAAGCTGCCGCTGGTTTCAAGGGGAATAGTGAGCCCCTTGTCGAGGGTAAAGGCACTGAGTGACAGATCCACGCTGCCGCTGAAATCGGCCGGCGGGATCAGGGTCAGCTTGGCAAAATCGGTGCCTACGGGTACTTGCCAGACACCACCACCATTATTCACGGCAGGGGCCGAGAGGGTGAAACCATCCGGCACCCCCTTGATCTGCAACGCCACTATCTTCTCGGAACCGTCGTTATCGATGAGGGCGGCACCAAAGCCAGCCAGGCTGATGGCACCATCTTCATTGCCCGATACATCGTGCAGCGTCAGCGCTGCCGGATCGTTGACCGGTCTCACCTCAAAGCCGACCTGCCCGCTCCAGCTGCCGCTGTCGGTCACCAGCTGGCCGCCGACCAGCGCGGTATCGACGATATCGACCTTGATGTCGAGCGGTACCTGACCGCTGAAGTGCTCTTTGGGCACAAACACCAAGTCCTTGAGGGCAGCCACATCGCTGACCACCAGGGTGTTGACCGGCTTGCCACTGCCATCAAGGAAGTAGCCATATTTGGCATCCACCGTGATGTTGACCCGCTCCACGGTTTCAAGGCCACCATTGGCGATGGAGGGGCTGATATCGGCCAGTTTCACCGAGAGATCGAGGTGGATCTCGCTATCTTCCAGATTGTCCGGCTGTCCGTCATGGTTGGTATCCAGCACGTTCAAAGTCAGTTCCGGATGCTCGCCACGGCCACCATTTACATCGACCACGGGGGCCACATCGACCCGTACCGTGCTGCTGTCGACCTTGATATCGCCACTGGCGGTATCCGTGTTGACCACCTTCACCTCGATATTGAGCGAGCCGGCAAAGTCTTGCGGCAAGCCGAGGGTCAGCCCTTCCAGACCAGCCAGTGACGGCGGTACCTTGATGACATACTCACCGGTCGAAATGTTGTATTCGGCGCCGCTAATGGTGACACCCGCCGGCAGCCCCTTGAGGACTATGGTCACCTCGTCGCTGGCCTGATCGGCGTCGCCGATATGGATCACGCCTTTGAGCTGCTGACCAAAATCAACCCGGATATCCTCCTTGCCCACCAGCACCTCGTTGTCGTCGATATCGACGGTCGCCGCAGCTTCCTTGTTGGTCGTCGGCGTCGCCTCGAAGGTCGCATCCGTGTTCAGGCTCACCTTGACATGGGCACTGGCATCTCCATCATCGCCACGGTCGATCACCATGGCATCGATACGGATCGGTTGAACCTTGCCGACAAACCCGTCGGGCGCATGCAGCTTGAAGCTCCCGAGGTTGCCCGCCGGTACGATCCAGCTGCCGTTACCGTTGTTGATACCGCCAATCACCACAAACTGATCGCCTGCGCCACCGTTCAACACCGGCAGGTTAATCACCAGATAGTCGATCTCCTCCACGCTGGAGGGATCGAGGTCGGTAAAGAGGAAACGCCCTGCCAGGTCGATATCGGCACCGCCCTGCCCCACGAGTGCGCCGCCGGTCTGGGTCAGCACGCCATCGGGCTCCACTACCGCCTGAATATCGACGTGCAGGTTGCCATCGATCACCTTCTCGGCCACCGCGCCCGAATCCACATCGTGCTGGGTAACAGTAACATGGCTCTGGATACTGGTATCCCGATCGCTATCCTCCGGCCCCTTCACCAGCAGTTGTCCCCCGTTGAGCAGGCTGTCGAGCTGGGCGGCCGTCAGGGTGACCTTGCCAGCCACCACGGTCAGCTGGCTCTCCACGCCGCCAACTCGCAGCCAGATCTGGTAGCCATCCTCCACCCCGGAGAGACTCAGCGCAGTGACCTTCTCGGCGCCGTCAGTGAGGGTCGGATGCCAGTCCAGCACGGTGAACTGATCTTCCAGACCGTGGCTGGTCTTGCTGTAGTCGGTCGCATCGATCTCCGGCTCCACCTTGATATGCAGCGGCACCTCGAAGCTCTTGCTGTCACCGTCGTTTTCGGTGACCACCACCCTGGCGACGAGATGAAGATCCGCCGTGCTGTTGTGGGGCGGCTGGATAAGCAGATTGCCAAAATCGGAGACATTGACCTGATAGGTTGGCTTGCCGCTGGCATCGAGTCCGGCAAAGGTGAGGGTCAGCTCCTTGCCGCTGGCATCAAAGACTCGGGCCCCTTCCGGCAACCCTTGCAGCACCACGTTGAGGCTCTCGGAAGTATCGTGCGGGGTATCGACCCACTCGCCCGAGGTGAGGGTAAAGTTGAGCGGCGCCCGCCCATCTTCACCCACGGTAATGGCATAGCCTGTCCCTTCGGCCTCCCAGCCGGTATTGCCAAGCTCGAAGTGAGGCTGATCCACCACCCCCACCAGATCCACATGAATGGTCTGGGAGCCGGTCTCTTTCTCGTTCACCACGATGTGGGTCTGGCCATTGGCATCGGTCAGGGTGGCGCTGTCTTTGACCACGCCCTTGATGGTCAGATCGAAATCGACGTTGCTGTTTTTGGGCGGCAGCAGCTTGAGCTCATTGATGCGATCAAAGGGCACCTCGTAGTACCCGGCAGCATTCTGGCTGACGGCAACGCCCCCCAGCAGCAGCGTCGCCCCGGCGGGCAGGCCGCTGATGCGCACAAAAAGCTGCTCGGAGCCATCGGTGGTGTCACCCAGGTGGGCTAGGCCAATCTTGCTGCCCAGATCGAGCAAGGTATCCTCTTTGCCCTGAATATCGCGCACGGTGAGTTTGGCATCATCCGCCTGCGGATTGACGTTGATCACCAGCTCAATCTTGTCTCCCTGCGCCGTACCCTGACCCGGAGCGATCGGGTTCTGCTCCGTGCTGATCGGGGTCACCGACAGCTTGATGTCACCGCTGAAATCCTTGGCCGGAACCACGGTCACCTTGTTGATGTCGCCTCCAGCCACTGTATAGAGGCCGTTTGCCCCCGGGGTCAGCACCTTGCCGTCAAGGGTCAGAGTCCCCTGACCCGACTCCCACTTGATCTGGTAGGTCAGGGCCTCGGAGCCATCCGTATCGGTGAGGCTCGCCTGTACATTGAGGGCAATGCCGCTGCTGTCCTCGTTGGTGGTGTAGTGCTGGTGCGTGCTACCCGCATCCCACAGTGGTTTGTCGGCAATACCTTGCACCGTGATGTCCAGATTGCCGGTGAGCACCGGGGGCTTGCTCCCCTCGGTGACGCCCACCTGCAACTGCACCGGGAAGCGCAGCGGATTGCCTCCGTTGTTGTAGCTCGAGTAGTCGTGGTTAGGCACGAAGGTGACACCGGTGAGCTGGAACTTGTCGTTGGTGTTGGCCACCGCCACCATGGCCGCAGGCGGCACCTCATACCAGGTCTTGCCACCCAGGGTGATGGTGGTCAGCGCGACACCGTTGAAATAGAAGGTTCCCTGGGCATTGGCAGGTGCCTGGATAAGCAGCTGCTCCACATGCTCGCCCCGATCGAAATCCCCCACATCCAGATTCATGGTGATGGGGATCCCCTGGCCAGGATCGGTTGCTCCGGCATCCTCCAGGCCGGTGACTGCGCTCACGCTGAGCATGCCAGCTTCGTCCCGGATGGTCAGGGTCAGAACCCCATCATCGGTATCTCCGTCACCGTCCACCAGGTGGAACTCAATCTGCTGCACCAGAGTGCTGTTGCTGTGATCAATGCCAGACCTGGCAGTGAAGCTGTAGTTACCCTCGGCATTGATAACCAGAGTGCCGATGACTTGTCCTGTGCCATCTGTTACCGAGATGGTGGTATTGCCCGTTGCGGCGATGGGGTGCTCGGTGCCATTGATGGTGACCGATTTCACTACCGCATCGTCCGCCCCCTCACTGGCGGTGGCCAGCAGATCGCCGGTCACTTTCGCTCCTTCATTCAGGGTCTTGTTCGCATCCACGGCGACGGGCACATCATCCTGCACGCTCACATGACCAATCACTTCGGCACTGAGGTCTCCGTCACTGTCCCGCGCCTGTAACGGCAGCTGGATATCCAGCAGATCCTTGCCCTGAGCCCTGTGATCAAGATTGCCGATAAGCTCGAAGGTGTAGCGGCCGGAGACATCCAACGTCAGCTTGAAGATGAGCTTGCCTGCGCTGTCCTTGCCAAGATACACACCCGGCTGGCTATCGGCGCCAATGGTGACGACCTTGCCCCCCGACGTGAGGGTGTTGAGGGCGTTGAAGCGAGCCACATCCAGTTGCAGAGAAGCCACCCGGTCACTCCCGGCGGCGATCGTCACCTGACCGATGGCAACCTCTCCCGTGCCTGACGGGCTGGTGCCTCCATGCTGGCCATTGCCCCCGTTGAGATCCGACTCCTTGACGGTGACTCCCTCGATAGCGGTGATCACGGGGTTGTCAGCATCGGTGATTACGGCAGTAGTACTGCCAGTGATCACGCTGCCATCGCTGTCGGTTACCTTGATTGGCAAGGTCAGGTTGAGTTTGTCATCCGCCCCGTGATCCAGGTTGGTATGCACCGTTACCTGATAGTCGATGGTTGCAGTGGTATGAGCGGCAATGCTGGCGGGCACAGTGGGGATGGACACCGTCATCACCACCAGACCAGAGCTGGTCACTGCCTGGAAGGTGTGACCATCCGTGCCAACCGCTTTCCAGGTCAAGGCTTCGCCATTGTGGGTAATGGGCTTGCCGCTGGCATCCATAACCTGACCGGAGAGCGTCAGTCGCACATCGGTCACCGGATCCGAGTCAGCCTTGATGGTGATCTTGCCGCTCGCCTGCTGGTCATCCACGGCCGAGTTGGCACCATCGAAACGCCCTTCGCTGAGGGTTACACCTGTCAGAGTGAGGGTCGGTTTATCCCCTTCCCCAATCTGGATATTGAGGGTGCCGCTGGTGCTATCGTTGTTGCCGCCCGCCTTGTCGTAGTCGTTGACGATCACCTTGATGGGCAGCTCGGTCACGGCGTTGGCGCCTTGATGGATCCCCTGATAGAGGGTCACCTGATAGTCAAAACCGTTCTTGCCCGCCTGATCCAGCGTGCCAACCAGCCGCACCTCAAACACCTCGACGCGCTGGCCATCGACCATCACATAGCCCTTGAGCAGCTGGCTGCCCGGGATCAGCGGGTCACCATCCACCAGCTGGTACTGCACCGGCTGACCGAGTGCGGTGAGTGCCGGTTGCTGGCTGCCATCGGCAAACGCCACCTCGACCACCCGATCCGACCCTGCCTGCACGTCGAAGTGACCGGTTTGACTCAGACTGTTGCTGCCGGTGAGGTCCCCCTCATCCAGGGACACGCCTTTGCCCGGGATAAAGCTAGGTGCCTTGCCATCCGCGATGGTAAGCGGCAGCGTGGTACCGATGCGATCGCCATCCTTGTCGGCCAGGGTGACCGCCAACGGCAGGTTGAGGGATTCGCTCCCCTTGTGATCCAGCTCACCACTCAGGGTGACCTTGGCGTTCACACTCCAGTTGCCGTTGTTATCGACCAAGCTCAGCTCGGCGCGCAGGATCTCGCGACCATCTGCCGTGGTGCCAACCAGCTGGCCGTTGGCGTCGAGGGAGAAACTGATCGGGCTGCCATGGCTGGTGAGCCCAGTCAGGGTGCTCTGGATGGTGGCGATATCAAAACCGAGAGATGCGGGATCAAGGGCATCGCTGCCGTGGGTCACCGTGAAACTCATGTTGCTGACCGCGGCCGCCTCCCCTTGCGCCATCTCGGTGATGGCGGTGCCGCTGACGGCAGAGATGGTCGGGTTGGCGCCATCACCTACCGCCACGGTGATAGTGGAGGAGACCTTGTCGCCATCGCTGTCGAGCAGAGTAAAGCCCGCCTTGAGCAGGCTGTCGGCACTGCCCTGATCCAGCGGTTGATGGAGGGTAAAGCTGTATTTGCCATCGTTGCCAAGGGTCAGCTTAAACACCAGCGTGCCATCGGGGGTACGCCCCTCGATAAGATGATCGGCCACCGTGATGGTCACGGCCTGCTTGCCCGAGGTGAACCCTTGCAGTCCTGGCTGGTTGGCATCGAAGGTGATGCTGGCCAGCGGATCGCTGCCCGCGGTGATGGTCAAATCACCGTTAAGGGTCTGCTCCTGCTGCCAATTGCTATCTTCCGTGAGCGTCAGGGAGACAGGATCGACCTGCGGCAAGGCACCATCGGTAATGGTGATATTGAGGGTGCCGAGGTTGCTCTTGTCGCCGTCAAAATCTGAACCTTGTACCTTCAAGCCAAGGTTGAGGCTGTTGGTCGCTTCCGGTTCGTCAAACACGCCGGTCAGGGAGACGCTGTATTTGCCATCCAGCCCAATGGCGACGGTAAGGATCGTATTGCCCTGCCAATCCTTGACGGTCAGCTGGTTGCCCTGCACCTCATAACTGGTGGGATGCCCCTGGCTGGTGAGCCCAGCGAGCGCTGGTTGGCTCGCCTCAAAGTTGAGGGAGACCAGACGATCGCTACCCACCGTGACCGGCAGTTGACCATCGATGCGCTGGTTGCCCCCTTCTTGCAGCGAAACGCCCTTGTCGAGACCAAGCGAAGGATCACTGCCGTCGTTGATGGTCAGAGCCAGATCGGCACTGGTGACATCGCCATCGATCTCTTTGGCACTCACCTGCAACCCCAGCGAGAGGCTGTCACTACCCTGATGATCGAGCGGGCCGGTAAGGGTGATCACCACCCGACCACCCACATCGCTCCCCTGCTGTTCAGCCAGCAGCTGGGCGCGCAATACCTCTACCCGCTGACCATTGTCATCGAGGTAGTAGCCCAGCAGGGTGCGATCATCGGTAAATTCAAACGTCAGCGGATGGCCATCGCTGGCAAGACCCGAGCTGTTGAGGGTCGCCAGGGTGCCACTCTGATTGCTGAACACCAGCGAATCCACCAGCAGGGGATCGGCGGTGTGCTTGACCACAAAGCTGCTCTCCCCGACTACGGCGGCGCTGTTGGTAAAGGCATCCTCGGTCAGGGTAATGGCCGGGATCTCGAAGCTCGGTGGAGTGCTGTCCACCAGATTGATCACCAGCGGCGCTTTCACCAGATCACCGTCGCTGTCGCGGTACTCGAGGTTGAACGGCAAACTCAAGGTTTCCTGAGTGTTAAGCAGGGTCTGCCCCTTGCTCTCGGGGTGATCCAGGCTCTGGCTCCAGACGATGCGATAGCTGCCGTTATTGTTGAGGGTCAGGGTAAAGACGGTGACACCACCGGCAGTGGCGGTCAGGGTCTGGCCGCCCCAGACGTAATCGAGTGCCACTCCATGACTGGTAAGTTTCAGCCCTTCAAGGCCGCTCTGGTCAGCGGCGAAGGTGACCTGCAGGCTGCCATCAATCCCGGCGCCGGTATTGAGGCTGCCGGTCGCGGTGACTGGGCCATTGGCCAGTCCGGCTTCGGAGAGGGTCAAGGTCTCGCTCTTGCCGATCAGCGGCGCACCGTCCAAGGCAGAATTACCCGCCAGATCGGTGACGCTGGCACGCACTTCGAAAGATTGCGTGATACCGGAGAGATCAAGACCTGATACCTGCCAACGGCCATCCGCACCGACCACTGCAGAGGTGGTAAGCAGGATCTGCCCATCGCTGCCTAGCAGGGTGATGGTCACCTTCTGTCCCGCCTCGACATTGGCGGTGGTACCACTCAGGGTGGCATTGTCGCTGCCAAAGAGTTCCACCGCATAGAGATCATCGATATCGATGGCGGCCTGGGTATCAACCTCAATAGTGAGGGTATCGCTGGCTCGGTTGCCGGCGATATCCACCGAGTCGACCCGAAAATCATAAGCTCCGTCTGCCAGCGTATCGGGCAGCTGATATTGCCAGTTGCCATTGCCATCGACGGTCAGCACGGCGAGCACGCTGCCACCAAGGGAGAGGGTGACTGTGGCACCGGGCTCCCCCTTGCCCTGCAGCAGCGGGGTATTGTCGCGGGTCAGATCATCGCTCTGGCTGGCACCGGTGTCGCTCTCATCGGCAAGATCCAGGGTAATGGTGGTGATGGTATCGAGCAGGGTCTGGCCCAGATCACTGGCACGGTTGCCGGCAGCATCCTGGGTATCGGCCTGAATGGTGAGGGGGCCATCCACCAGCTTGCCGGTGACGTCGCCAAAATTGGCCCCCCAGACCAGACCGGGCAGCACCACTGTGGTGACGGTGAGCCGGTTGCCTGCCTGGTCAATCAGGGTCACGGTGACCGGCTGACCGACCTCTACATCTAGCACGGTACCGCGGATGATGACGCCAGCCGCCTCGTCAGCGTTGATGATGTTGTCGCTGGTCTGCGGCTCGGTGATGGTGATGGCGGCAAAGAAGTCGCGTACTTCGGCAAAACGCAGCTCATCGTTTACGATCGGTGCATTGTGATCCGTATCGAAACCGGCCTCGGCCAGGGTGGCGTCATTGGTGCGATCGACCACAACAAAACCGCCAGAGCTGGAACCCGCAACGCCACCAATATTGCCGGCAGCTGGCGCGGCGTTGCCTGCGGCGGTCTCGGCAAAGAGTTTGGTCGGGTCAACCCCCTGGCGAATGGCCTCCTGCAGGGAAGCGAGCTCCTGATCAGGCAGCGCCTCGCTGCCATCGGCCGGAACAGGATTGGCCGGTTCAGGTTGTTGTCCGGTTGGCTGCGAATCGGCATCAGCCAGTGCAAACTGCCCCCCCTGCGCGGCTTGCAGCCGATCACCGGGATGGAGCACCATCCCCACGGTTGCTCGTACGACAGCTCCATCTGCACTGATGACAAACACGGAGCCCTCTATGCGGGTCACCACCGTGGACTTTTCAATTTGCAACTCTGCCATACAACCTCCGGCACAACCTGATTAACGACATTATCAACAGCACACCTGACTGGATTAGCTATCTTACCGCAACCAAGTTGAAGGGTCTTTTCTCAATTTTCGACAAAAGAGACCGCAAACAGGGTATTTCGTACAATAAATGTCATGCAGGCATCGCCTTTTGTGCGATAGCCTGTGACGCAATATTGCTGCAACCCTTTGCTGATATGCCTATTCAAGAAAAAATAGTTCTTTTGGCAGACTCGCTTCGTAATCCCTGGTAAATCCGGGTTTCAAGCGAGCCCCAGCGACAAACAGGCAGTGCAAATGAGTGCAGCCAAACAACAGCGCTTATCGACAATAAAGTGAATAAAAATTTAAGGCTGCGCATAGCCATTTCTCTTGCCGAGCGACGAAGAAGAGATGGCCATAGGGCCAAGGAGTGAGCTGACCTCCACAACGCCCTTTACCCAGCTTCGTAAAATCCGCTGATTTTTCTTGGCAAGACCGTCACAACAGCCTGACTTTTCGTAAAATTCTACCCAGATCTCATTTCTGTGTTTTGCTCGTGCTGCCAATTGATCTGGCGCAACTCCCCTCCCGATAATTCATCATTTTGTTTACCAGTTTGATAACGTCACTCTCTGAAAATGCATAAATCCGGTTTATTCACCGGTAATAACAACAGGCCTGCCACCCCGCTCGGGGTATCGATCTCCGCATCACAAAAGGGAGCCGGTCAGGCCAGACAAGGACAATGATGGGGAGTGATGATGGTGAGTTCACACAACAGACAGAGCAGACTGGGACTTGCCGCCCTGCTGCTGACCACCTGCCTTGGCACCGGCAGCTGGGCACAGGCGGCCGACGAGGCACAAAGCAAGGGCAAGATCGAGGCGCGCAGCGAGCTGTTCGCCAAAGATCACGCCGATCAGTTCACCAGCTGGAAAGGTACCAGCGAGAGCAAGGAGCGCACCGACGCCCTGGCGGAAGATCCGCAGATGGTGGTGCTCTGGGCCGGCTACCCCTTCTCCAAGGATTACAACAAACCGCGCGGCCACTTCTATGCCCTGACCGACGTGCGGGAAACCCTGCGTACCGGCGCCCCCAAGACCGCCGAAGATGGTCCGCTACCCATGGCCTGCTGGAGCTGCAAAGGCCCGGATGTGGCCCGCGTCATCGACGAGAAGGGTGAGGATGGCTACTTCAAGGGGATGTGGGCAAAAGGCGGCCCCGAGATCGTCAACACCATCGGCTGCGCCGACTGCCACGATACCGCCTCGCAGGAGTTCAAGGAGGGCAAGCCCGCCCTGCACCTCTCCCGTCCCTATGCAGACCGGGCCATGAGTGCCATCGGCAAACCATTCAAGGAGCAGGGGCGCTTTGATCAGCAGTCCCAGGTGTGCGGCCAGTGCCACGTGGAGTACTACTTCAGTGGCCCTACCAAGGCAGTGAAATTCCCCTGGGACAAGGGCACCAGCGTCGAGCAAATGGAAGCCTACTATGACGAGCTGGGCTTCGCCGACTGGACCCATGCCCTCTCCAAAACACCGATGCTGAAAGCCCAGCACCCCGAGTACGAGACCTGGCGCGCCGGCATTCACGGCCAGAACAACGTCGCCTGCGTCGACTGTCACATGCCCAAGGTGCAGAACGAGCAGGGCAAGGTCTACACCGATCACAAGGTGGGCAACCCTTTCGATCGCTTCGAGCAGACCTGCCGCAACTGTCATACCCAGAGCAAGGAGATGCTGCAGGGGATCGTCAAGCAGCGCAAAGAGGCGGTACACGAGCTCAAGCTGAAAGTCGAGAAACAGCTGGTTCACACCCACTTTGAAGCCAAGGCGGCCTGGGATGCCGGTGCCACCGAGGCCGAGATGAAGAATATCCTGCAAGACATCCGTCACGCCCAGTGGCGCTGGGACTACGCCATCGCCTCCCACGGGGTGCAGATGCACGCCCCGGAAGTGGCGATCAAGGTGCTTGGCACTGCGTTGGACAAGGCTGCCGACGCCCGCACCAAGCTGGCTCGTCTGCTGGCTGCCAAGGGAATAACCCACGAGATCGCCATTCCCGACATCTCCAGCAAAGAGAAGGCGCAGGCTGCTCTTGGCATGGATATGAAGCAGTTCAAGAGCGACAAGGCCCAGTTCCTCAAGACCACGGTCCCCGCCTGGGATGCCGAGGCCAAAGCGGCCGGACGGCTGGCACAGTAACGGCGCCTGCGGGTCCGGCCCCCAAGTCGGGCCCGCAGCGGATGGAGGCTTCCTATGGGTGATTTAACGATGGATTTCTTACGACTAATGCTGATGGCAGCCATGCTGCTGACCAGCCTGCAGGGCCAGGCGGCCGAGCCTGCTGCCGCCCCTGTTCCGACCACTGCTGTCTCAGCCACACAGGAGGTGGAGTTTTTACGCAATCCCGACAAGGCCTGTACCGACTGCCACAAGGAGCAGGAGTATGGCATGCACGGCAAGCATGGCCAGGCGACCAACCCCAACAATCTGGCGCCGGTCACCTGCACCAACTGCCACGGTCAGCCCTCCCCCCAGCACAGGGAAAGAGTCAAGGATGTGATGCGCTTCAGCCACAGCCTGAAGGATAAAGAGAGCATCAAGCTTTACCCCATCAGCGAGCAGAACGGGGTATGCATGAGCTGCCACGAGCCCAAAGAGCTTCGCAAGGCACTCTGGGCGCACGACGTGCACGCCACCAAGCTCACCTGCACCAGCTGCCACCAGCTGCACCCGGCCAAAGAGCCCATGGTGGAGATCCCGGAAAAGTCCCGCATCAAGCTCTGCGTTGACTGCCACAGCAAGCAGCATGAGGCCGTCAAGGCCAGGGCGAACACCACCTCGGGCAAGGAGGCACAATGAGCTGCTCTCGCCGTCACTTTATGGCGGGGATGAGCGCGGGGGCCCTCATCATGATGACGGGGGCTGCTCGTGCCAACACCCGCGCCCTTGCCACCCCCCTCGCCCACAGCCAGACCATCGACGGGGTACGCTATGGCATGCTCCACGACGAGACGGCCTGCATCGGCTGTACCGCCTGCATGGATGCCTGCCGGGAGGTGAATCAAGTGCCAGAAGGGGTCTCGCGCCTCGAGATCATCCGCTCCGGCCCTATCGGTGAATTCCCCGATGCCGAGTACCACTTCTTTCGCAAGTCCTGCCAGCACTGCGACAACGCCCCCTGCGTACACGTCTGCCCGACCGGTGCTTCCCATATCCGCAAGGAGGATGGCATCGTCGACGTCAACGCTGATCTCTGCGTCGGCTGCATGTATTGCCTCGCCGCCTGCCCCTATCAGGTGCGCTTTATCAACCCTGTGACCAAGGTTGCCGACAAGTGCGACTTTTGCCGCAAGACCAATCTGGCGGCGGGCAAGGAGCCCGCCTGTGTCGAGTCTTGCCCCACCAAGGCGCTGGTGTTCGGCAATCTGGATGACCCGGACAGCCCCATCGCCCAACGGCTGGTGAAGGAGACCACCTATCGCTACAAGCAGGCACTCGGCACCTCGCCCAAGATGTACCGCGTGCCCAAAGGGGAGATAAAGTCATGACCATGCAAGAGGCATTTCACTTCCCTTCACTTGTGTGGGACTGGCCGATCGCCATCTATCTCTTTCTGCTCGGCATCTCCGCCGGGGCCACCACCCTCTCGGTGCTGTTGCGCCGCAAGGGGGCCGGCAGCGAGAGCGGCATCATCAAGGCGACCGCCATTCTGGCGCCGGTGAGCGTGGTGCTGGGGTTACTGATCCTTATCTTCCATCTGGCCCGCCCCTGGACCTTCTGGAAGCTGATGTTCCACTACCAGTTCGACTCCGTGATGTCGATGGGGGTCATGCTGTTCCAGGTCTACATGGCGGTGCTGTTCGCCTGGCTGGCGGTGGTGTTTCGCTCCGAGATCGAGACCTTGCGCCGTCACCTGCTGCAAGAGAAGTTCGCCTTTGTGGATGGGCTGATTGGCTGGCTCGCCCGCATCGAGCGGCTGCTGGCGCCGCTCTTGCTGCTGCTCGCCGTGCTCTTGGGGGCCTACACCGGCTTTCTGCTGTCGGCGCTCAAGACCTATCCGCTGTTGAACAACCCTGTGCTGCCGGTGCTGTTCCTCATCTCCGGCGTCAGCTCCGGCATCGCCTCCACCATCTTGCTGGCGGTCACCCTGTTCAAGGAGAACCATCACAGCCAGGGGGTGAGCTTTGTTCACCGCTTCGAGCGGCCGGTGCTGGCGGTGGAGGTGTTGCTGCTGGTCTGCTTCTTTACCGGCCTCTACTTCGGTGGCGGCCAGAAGGAGGCAGCCATGTGGGCCGCCATCGGCAGCGGCTTCTGGGCTCAGGTGTTCTGGCTCGGGGTGGTGGGCATCGGCATGCTGCTGCCCCAGTTGCTGGCCCTGCTGGCCCCCGCGCCGCTGCGGGCCAAAAACGGCTATCTGGTACTGGCCTGCAGCCTGACCCTGGTGGGGATCCTGCTGCTGCGCTACTTCGTGCTTTATGCCGGCCAGATGACGGTAGTTTAAAGGTATGATCACCAGCGCCAGCCACCTTCTGGTGACTGGCGCTGGTTTGTTGCTGGCCCAATAAATTTCTGGTGATGCCACACCCGTTGCTTGGCAATGTGTTCCCCCAAAGGGAGACGACGCGGCGTGTGTGGCATGACATGAATGAGATCAAAGATTGAACCGGAGGTTATGTGCTGGCAGAGCTCGGCTATCTCTCACTGTTGCTGGCGACCGGGCTAGCCCTGCTGCAAGGGCTGCTGCCCTGGCTGGGATTACGGCTCGCCTCCCCAACTCTGCTGCGCTGCGCCAAGCCACTGGCGCTGATCAATGCCATCCTGCTGTTGGCCTCCCTGCTGCTGCTCGCCAGCTGCTTTGCCCTGGATGATTTCACCGTCAGCTATGTGGCCCAGCACGCCAACAGCGCCCTGCCCCTTGGCTTCAAGCTGGCGGCCGTGTGGGGCGGCCACGAGGGCTCCATGCTGTTCTTTGTCTTTGCGTTGGGGCTGTGGGGCACTCTGGTGGCCCTTTGCTCCAAGCGGGTCGATCCGCTCATCCGCACCCGGGTATTGGCCATCATGGGGCTGATCGTCGGGCTGTTCGGCCTCTATACCCTGATCTTCTCCAGCCCGTTTGACCGCCAGTTCCCGGGGCCGCTGGAGGGGCGCGATCTCAACCCCATGCTGCAGGATATCGGTCTTATCATCCACCCGCCCCTGCTCTATCTCGGTTATGTCGGTTTTGCGGTCAACTTCGCCTTCGCCATGGCGGCGCTGCACTCGGGCCGGCTCGATGGCGCAGTAGCCCACTGGAGTCGCCCCTGGGCGCTCGGCTCATGGGTCTTTCTCACCGCCGGCATCGTGCTGGGCTCCTGGTGGGCCTACTACGAGCTCGGCTGGGGCGGCTGGTGGTTCTGGGATCCGGTGGAAAATGCCTCCCTCTTGCCCTGGCTGCTGGGCACAGCCCTGCTGCACGCTCTGATTGTCTGCGAGAAGCGCGGCGCTTACGGCCACGCCGTGCTGTTGCTCTCCATCTTCACCTTCGCCTTGAGCCTGCTCGGCACCTTTGTGGTGCGCTCCGGGGTGCTCACCTCGGTGCACGCCTTTGCGGTGGACCCCTGCCGCGGCCTCACCCTCTTGTTGCTGCTCGGTTTGCTATTGACCTGCGCCCTCACCCTGTTTGCCCTGCGCGCAGACATTCGCGCCCCCTATGCCCGCTTTGGCTTGCTGTCAAAAGAGGGGCTGCTCGGCGCCGCCATCCTGCTGCTCTGCGTGGCCTGCGCCAGCGTGCTGCTCGGCACCTTCTACCCCATGGTGTTCCAGTCGCTCCATCTGGGCTCGCTGTCGGTGGGCGCCCCCTATTTCAATACCATCTTCGTGCCGCTGGCCCTCTGCCTGATGGGGCTGATGACCCAGCTCCCGCGCCTGCGCTGGCAGCATCTGGCAGCCCAGTGCCGTATCAAGGTGCTGCTCCCATGCCTGTTCGGCCTGCTTGGCGGCGGGCTCATTAGCCTTGCCTATCTGGAACAGAGATCGTTTTCCGGTAGCTGGATTGGCATCGTCGCCAATATGGTGAGCCTCTGGCTGATAGCCAGCCTGCTGCTCCCGCTCTTGCAACCGACGTCGCTGCGCGAGTTCACCCTCAATCGGTTCGGCAGTTTGCTGGCCCACCTCGGGGTGGCGGTGTGCGCCCTTGGCATCGCGCAGGTGAGTCACCAAAGTCAGGAAGGAGGCACAGTGCTAAGTGCCAATCAGCCCTACCAGCTCGGCGCGTTCGAGTTTCGTTATGAGGGGCGCGAGCCGGTGATCGGCCCCAACTATACCGCCGAGCGCATCACGCTTAGCGTGCATAAAGACGGTAAAGAGGTGGTGCGGCTGACGCCGGAGCGGCGCCATTACAGCGTGCGCACCATGAACATGAACGAGCCGGGCATCGCGTGGGGAATGCTCGGCGATCTCTACGTGGTGCTTGGCGAAAAGATGGGACCCGGCGCCTATGCCATGCGGCTGCACTACAAGCCGCTGGTGCGCTGGATCTGGCTCGGCGGCCTGTTGATGATGGCGGGTGGCACCCTGCGTCTGCTCGCCCGCCGGCCGTTGCTGGCTAACCATCCTGCGCCAGCGACCGCCCCCTACCCTCGTCTTGAACAGGAGTCCTTATGAACGCCCGTCTGCGCCTGTTCGTGCCGCTCGTGCTCACTCTGGGCCTCGGCGCCCTGCTCTGGCTCGGCCTTGGCAACAATCCCTACAGCCAGGATGAGGCAACGCTCGGACGTACCCTGCCTGCGTGGCAGAGCGACAATCTGCTTGACGGACGTCCGATCCAGACCGCCAGCCTCAAGGGGGAGCCCTTTGTCCTTAACGTCTGGGCCAGCTGGTGCGTCAACTGCCGCGCCGAGCATCCGCTGCTCAGCGAGCTCGCGGGCACAGTGCCCCTCTACGGTCTCAACTACCGGGACAAGGGGGATGCGGCCCGCGCCTGGCTTATCCAGGCGGGCAACCCCTATCGCGCCGTGCTGGCCGACCCCAACGGCAAACTGGCCCTTGAGCTCGGCGTCTACGGCACGCCGGAAACCTATCTGTTTGATGCCAATGGCACCCTGCTCGCCCGCCACACCGGCGAACTCACCAAAGGGATCTGGCAACGCCAGTTTGCCCCCCTGCTCGACAAGGCGCGAACTGACGCGCAAATGAAGGCCGCCACAACGGCACCCGCAATTGCGCCATCTATTGCAACATCAGCTCGGGAGACACAGCCATAATGTGCCGTTCTCTTGCCTGCGCCCTGCTGGCCCTCGGCATGCTGCTGAGTGCAACTGCATATTCCAGCGGGGTCGACACCTATCAGTTTCGCCACCCCGAGCTGCAAAATCGGGCGCAAGAGCTGGCCCGCGCCCTGCGCTGCCCCCAGTGCCAGAACCAGAATCTGGTGGAGTCCAACTCCCCCATCGCGCGGGATCTTCGACTCGAGGTATACCGCTGGGTAGACGAGGGGCAGTCTGATGAACAGGTGATCGCCCGGATGACGGAGCGCTTCGGTGATTTCGTCCGCTACGATCCCCCCTTCAAGAGCAGCACGGCGCTGCTGTGGGGCGGCCCCCTGCTGCTGTTGGGGCTGGCGCTGTTGATCCTGTTTCGCCGCCTGACGCGCACAAAGGCGCAACCCATCCCTGCCGTTAAGGCCATCGTTGAGGCCCCCCCTCAACCCGCCGCCGACCCGCGCAGCGAATTGAATTTGCTGATCATGCACGGGGAGCAGGCAGGCCTCTCCCCCGACCAGCCACTCTACAGGGAGCTAAGCGCCGCCCGCCTGGCCAACGCCATCCCGGCAGCTGAGCTGGCCCTGCGCGCGCAACTGGCCAGCCAGCATGACAATCGCGGCCGCAATAACCGGCACGGGCAGGCCTTGTTGCTGCTTGGTATCATGACATTCGTAGCCGTGGCCGCTGTCTATCTCAGCACCGGCCGCTATCAGGCATGGCAGGCTTATCAGTCGCGCCCCGATCCGCTGGCGGGATTGAGCTCGCGGGATCTGCAGGACAAGGAGCTGGGCGCCCTGCACCAGCGCCTGCAAACCAACCCCGCAGCTCTCGACGCTTGGGCGGCGCTCGGCCAGCTCTATCTCTATCGGAACGAGTACGACA
Source organism: Aeromonas sp. SER (assembly GCF_038739615.1). Classification (NCBI taxonomy): domain Bacteria; kingdom Pseudomonadati; phylum Pseudomonadota; class Gammaproteobacteria; order Aeromonadales; family Aeromonadaceae; genus Aeromonas; species Aeromonas sp. SER. The sequence continues at coordinate 38,067 of NZ_JBCGFC010000022.1, forward strand.
ACGCCCTGCTCGCCTACCAGCGTCTCGCCCTGCAAGAAGGGGGCGCCAGCGCAGCGACCCAAGCAGCTCAGGCGACCGTGCTCTACTACCGAGCGGGCCAGCAGCTGACCCCGGAAGCACAGCGCCTGCTGGAAAGCGCCCTCAAGCAGGACAAAGGCGAGGTGAGCGCCCTGATGCTGCTTGCCTCCGATCACTTCCTGCATGGTCGCTACAGGCAGGCCATTGCGCTGTGGCAGCAACTGCTCGATGAAGAGCGACCCCGCATCAACCGGGCTGCGCTTATCGAGGCAATTCAGACTGCGCGGATGATGGGGGGCTAGCCCGACAGATCCGTTGCTTCTTCTCAGGACGTTAGCGCCTTCTTCCTGCCAAGCCCTGCGCAATGTCAATCGATGCAAACACCCCCATACGGGGGTGTTTTGTTATTGGTTCGCCTTGGCAGGTATATCTCGACGTGCGCTTAAGGCCGCTCGCCAGCGGCCAGACGGCGGTTGATATCGGCGATAACCCGGGCGATGTCGGCAAGGGTATCAATCACGTAGTGCGCCCCCGCCGCCCGCAGTTTGGCCTCGGCCGGTGCGCGCCGGGCGGCGATCTCTGCCTCGCTCATGGCGACAAACTCGTCCCAGGTGGCGCCAAATTCGTTACCGGAAACCGACAATCCCACCGTCCACATACCCGCGTTAAGCCCTTCGCTGATACCCGGCACGGCGTCATCCACCTTGATGCAGCGATGCACCGCGCTTACTCCGAGCTCAATCACGTTGGCCAGCGCCATCCAGGGGCCGGGGCGACCGCCTGCCTTAAGATCGTCGGTGGCGACCCAGTGATCCGGGCGATAGCCGTGATCGGCCGCAGCAGGTACCAACGCCTCCATCACCGGACGGGGGTAACCGGAGCAGGAGCCGATACGCAGCCCCTGACCCCGCAGCGCGTCTAGCACCGGCAGCACACCGGGGATCGAGTCTGCAAAGCGTGTCACCGCGGCAATCTGCAGCGGCATAAAGGTGTGATAAATGTGGTCCACCTCGGCGTGGCTCATGGGGTGGCCAAAGCGGGCCTGCCAGCGCGCATCCACCGAGGGCAGACGGCCCAGCGCGGCGATATGATCCCACTTGCCCAACCCCATGGGCTGGCGCGCCTCATCCAGAGTAACAGGGAAGTCATAGGCGCGGGCGAAGGCCTCGACGAAGATGGAGGTGGGGGCGAAGGAGCCGAAATCGACGACGGTGCCGGCCCAGTCGAGGATCAGCGCCTCTACGTCAGTGGTCGGGTCTACAGCAATCTGCAAGTCAGTCATGGTGGTGTTCCTGTTTCGGTGAAAGTGCGATCTCGCCAAGGGCGCGATCGAGAATGGTGATGGCGCGCACCAGATCGGCGCGGGCGATATTGAGCGGCGGCGAAAGCTGGATGACATTGCCCTGAGAGACCTTGAAGCTGAGCCCCAGTTCCAGACAGCGGTAGAGCAGCCGCTCGGCGGCCTGGCTATTGCGGGTGCGACTCTGGTGATCGACCACCAGATCGAGCGCCCAGAGCATACCTATGCCGCGCACCTGCCCGATCAGCGGGTGACGCTCGGCAAGCGCCGCGAGCTCTGTCGCCATAAAACGGCCATCCTCCCGCACCTTGGCCAGCAACCCCTCTTCACGGATGGTACTGATGGTGGCGAGGGCCGCCGCGCAGCCGATGGGGCTCTTCTCGTGGGTGTAGTGACCGAGCGAAATAGCTGCCGCCTGATTGAAACGGTCGCGGGTGATGAGCGCAGCAAACGGCACCACCCCGCCCCCCAACCCCTTGCCCAGACAGATGATGTCGGGTTCGATGCCGAACTCTTCAAAGCTGAACCAGTGGCCGGTGCGACCCAGAGCATTGGGGATCTCGTCGGCGATCAGCAGCACCTTGTGGCGATCGCAGATCTCCCGCACCCGCTGCCAGTAGGCCTTCGAGGGCACCTGTACGTCGGTGTTGCGGATGGGCTCGGCGATAAAGGCGCCGATCCCTCCCTCCTTCTCGATGACGTACTCCAGATAATCGGCGTAGTGCAGGTCATCCCCCTCCCCGCGATACCAGACGCCGCGATAACGGGTGGGCGGCGGGATGCGCTCCACTCCGGCCATCAGCGGGCCCATGCCGGCGCGAAAACAGGCTTCACCGCCGACCGAGATTGCATCGAGGGAGGCGCCGTGAAAGGCATCCCACAGGGACACCACCTTGCTGTTGCCAGTGATGAAACGGGCGAGCTTCAGGGCAATCCCCACTACCTCGCTGCCACCGGGAGCGAACAGCACCCGGTTGAGATCGCCGGGGGCCAGTTCGGCCAGGGTGCGGGCGCAGTCGATGGCGACCTGATGGGTGTAGCGGCGGGGCGCGAACGGCAGATCGGCGAGTTGCTGCTGCATCGCGGCCACCACCCTGGGATGACCGTGGCCCAGCTGATGAACGCTGTTGCCGTGAAAATCGAGGTAACGCTTACCCGATACACTGGTCAACCAGCTCCCCTGCGCCCCCTCAATCAGATCCAGACAGGGGGTGGAGAGGGCCTGATGGAGGAAGTAGCGGCTATCCTCCGCCAATCCGGCCTGTACATCTTCGCTCTGACCCGCCCACCAGCGCGCCCGCCCCTCGCCAAGGTTGATATCCCCTTCGCTGTCGGCGCGGCCGCTGCCGTGCAGCTTATGGTCGTGCTGAACGCAACCGTGTGGCGCCATGCTGGTCATCACGCAGCCCCCTGCCAGTAGCAGGCGCTGGCCATGGCGGCGAGCAGGCAGCGCACCCGCTCAGGGGTCACATCACCGATATTGCCGATACGGAAGCAATCGGCTTGCGAGACCTTGCCCGGATAGATGACAAAGCCCTGCGCCTTGAGCCGCTGGTAAAAATCGGCGAAGCGGTAGTCAGGGTGGGCCGGAGAGTAGAAGGCGGTGATGATGGGGGATTGCCACTGTTCTGGCAGCAGTGGCGCAAAGCCGAGCTCAGCCATCCCCACCACCAGGGTGCGCTGATTCTCGCTGTAGCGCCGATGGCGGGCTTCAATGCCCCCCTCCTCGTCCAGCTCGCGCAGGGCCTGGGCAAAGGCAAGCACGGTATGGGTGGGCGAGGTAAAGCGCCACTTGCCCCCCTGCTGCTCCATGGTCTGCCACTGGGCATGCAGGTCGAGAGAGACCGAGCGGGCGCGACCGGCGCAGGCCGTGAGCGCAGCGCGGCGGGCGATGACGAAGCCAAAACCCGGCACCCCCTGAATGCACTTGTTGGCCGAGCTGATGAGAAACTCGATGCCAAGGCGCCCCATGTCGATGGGGATGCCACCAAAGCTGCTCATGGCATCGACGATAAGGCGAATGCCGCGGCGCTGGCAGAGCTCGGCCACCTCCTCCAGCGGATTGAGCATGCCGGTGGTGGTCTCGCAGTGCACCATGGCCAAGTGGGTGATCTCGGGGTGGCGCGCCAGCATCGCCTCAATGGCGGCGGGTTCCGGGCGGGTTGTCTCGCCGCAGTCGAGCTCGTGGTGACGCAGGCCAAGGCAGCGGGCCATCTCCCCCATGCGGGCACCGTAGGCGCCGTTGTTGATGATCAGCAGACACTCATCGACACCTATCGCCGAGCCCAGCACGCTCTCCACCACATAGCTGCCACTCCCCTGCAGCAGCACGGCGCTGTAGTCACTTTCATATTCAGGGCCGGTGGCGAGGCGCACCAGCTCGCGGCGGATGGGCTCCACCACACCCTGGTTGTAGTCCGCATCCCAGGTACAGCTGTCTTGCAGCATGGCGGCGCGCACCGTGGCTGTGGTCGAGAGGGGGCCCGGGGTCAGCAGCAGGTAATCGACAGCGGCGGGGGCCGCAGGAATATGGGTCATGACTTCGCTCCTTTTTGGTATATACCAGAATGAGCGCATTGTGGGTAACTGCCCCGCCAAGGTCAAAGGGGTGGCGCTACGTGCAACAAAAAATTCATTTTCAGCGCCGGGATCGCGATAATCTAGGAAGCCTGAACAGCAGAGGGCGCACTGGTATCTACCAATACATGTTGATGTCGCCGTTTAACCACCGGGCAGATGACCTGCCCAGTGCCCAGCCCATTGCCCAACTCATTGCACAACTTATTGCAAAACCAGGGATTTTCATGAGCAAACCGCAATATCTGCAGATCAAGGATGCCCTCGCCAACCAGATCCTGGCAGGGGGTCTGGCCCCCAACGACAAGCTTCCCTCCGAGCGGCTGCTGGGGGAACTCTATGGCACCACCCGGGTTACCATCCGCGAGGCACTGGTGCAGCTGGAGGCGAACGGCCTTATCTATAGGGAGGATCGCCGCGGCTGGTTCGTCACACCGCCGCGCTTTCGCTTGAACCCCAGACGCACCTCCAACTTTCACCAGATAGTGCAGGAGCAAGGGGGTGAGCCGCGCACCGAGCTGCTGGAGAAAAGCCGTCAGGCGGTGCCGCCCGCGTTGATGGCGCAACTGCAGCTCAAGCCGTTCGACAGCCTCTTTTTGCTCAAGCGACTGCGCTACGCCAACGGGCGCGCCATCTGCTACTGCGAGAACCACTGCCTGCCAGAGCGGGTGCCCGGCCTGCTGGAGCTGGATCTCAACGGCAGCCTGACCGAGATCTACCAGGCCCATTACGATCTCCACTACGCCCGCATGCAGGTGCGCTTTTTTCCCACCGCCCTGCCGGACGAAGTGGCCAAGGCGCTGGGGGCCACCGCCGGCCTGCCTGCCCTGCGCCTTGAGCGACTCAACTTCGATCAGCACGGCCGGGTGCTCGACTTCGATCTGGAGTACTGGCGTCACGACAGTCTGGAGATCGAGGTGGATACCCAGGATTAGTCACGGACAAATCAGGAACGGCAAAACGTCACGGGGCTGTCACGGTCACGTCATAAAGATCCCCTAGCCTCTCTCTCGACCAATCTGGTTTATACCAAGCCAACTTATATGGAGAAGAGGATGAAACAGGGAACCCATCTGCTGGCCGCCGCCGTGCTGGCTGCCATGACCGCCCCGGCACTGGCCGCGACCGATCTCACCGTCTACACCGCCTTCGAACCGGAGCAGCTCAACGAGCTGAAAACCGCGTTCGAGCGCCAGCATCCGGACATCAACATCAAGTGGGTGCGTGACTCCACCGGCGTGGTCACCGCCCGCTTGCTGGCAGAAAAAGCCCAGCCCAAAGCGGATGTGGTGTGGGGACTGGCCGCCACCAGCCTGATGCAGCTCGATCAGCAGCAGATGCTCAATGCCTATGCACCGAAAGGGCTGGAGAAGCTCGACAGCCGCTTTCGCGACAGCAAGGCCGAGCCGCACTGGATCGGTCTGGACGCCTTCTTCAGCGCCATCTGCTTCAACAAGGTAGAGGCGGAGAAACAGGGGATCCCGGCTCCCACCAGCTGGGCCGACCTCACCAAGCCCATCTACAAGGGCAAGGTGATCATGCCCAACCCAAGCTCCTCCGGTACCGGTTACCTGAGCGTTGCTGGCTGGCTGCAGACCATGGGCGAGCAGCAGGGCTGGCAATTCATGAACGGCCTGCACCAGAACATCGACCGTTACACCCACTCGGGCTCCGCCCCCTGCAAGCTTGCCGCCAGCGGCGAGACGGTGATCGGTATCTCCTTCGACTTCCCGGCTACCAGCCTCAAGGCCAAGGGTGCCCCCATCGAGGTGGTATTCCCGAAAGAGGGGTCGGGCTGGGATATGGAAGCCGCCGCCATCATCAAGGGCACCCCCAAGCTGGAAGCCGCCAAACAGCTGATCGACTTTGCCGCCACCGAACAGGCCAACGCCCTCTACAACAAGTCGTTCGCAGTGGTCGCCATCCCCGATGTAGCCCAACCGAGAGCGGGCTATCCGGCGGATATCAAAGGCCAGATGATCGACAACGACTTTAGCTGGGCAGCCCGCGAGCGTAACGCCATCCTGGCCCAGTGGAGCGCCAGCTTCGACGGCAAGACCGAAGCCAAACAGTAAGCGTGAAGGGCGGCAGTTTGTTCACGCCAGACACACCACTGCCAATAAACTGCCAGTCGAAGGCCAACAGGGGTTGGCCTTCGCTTTTTGGTTTTAACTTCCCGAGTTTGCATTGCCTTCAATTAGCGATGCTTAGTCCATTCGCATAGTGCCAAGCCACTTGCTGGTGACCCGATGTCATTTGACTGTCATCAAGCTGTCATCCCCCGATCACCTGACCGTCACACTTCACACTCAAACTGGTATATACCAAATCAGTAGCGAGTCGAACCATGACCCAGCCCTATCTGGACATTCAACATCTCAACAAGCAGTTCGGTGCTTTTCAGGCCCTCAAGGGGATCTCTCTGACCATTGAGCCGGGGGAGTTTATCTGCTTTCTCGGCCCCTCCGGCTGCGGCAAGACCACCTTGCTCAGAGCCATCGCCGGGCTGGATCTGCCGGACAGCGGCGAGATCTGGCAAGGGGGGCGCAATATCTCCCGGCTGCCACCCCAGCAGCGCGACTTTGGCATCGTGTTTCAATCCTACGCCCTCTTCCCCAACCTGACGGTGGCCCAGAATATCGCCTTCGGCCTTGAGAATCAGGGGCTGGCACGGGATCTCATCAAGGAGCGGGTCGATCACTGGCTGGGGCTGGTGGATCTCACGGCCCAGTCCCACAAATACCCGAGCCAGATCTCCGGCGGCCAGCAGCAGCGGGTGGCGCTGGCCCGCGCGCTCGCCCTCTCCCCCGGCCTGCTGCTGCTGGACGAACCGCTCAGCGCGCTGGATGCGCTGGTGCGCACCCACCTTCGCAGCGAGATCCGCGCCCTGCAGCAGCGTCTTGGCATTACCACCATCATGGTGACCCACGATCAGGAAGAGGCGCTGACCATGGCCGATCGCATCGTGGTGATGGAAGGCGGCCGCATCGTACAGGTGGGCACCCCGCAGGAGATCTACCACCAGCCTGCCAGCCGTTTCGTGGCAAGCTTCGTCGGCACCATGAACTTCCTCGACACCCTGGTGCTGAGCCCCACTCAGGTGCGCCTTAACGAGCAGCCGCTGACACTTGCCAACCGGGCCGCGGCCGGCAGCAAATTGCAGGTGGCGATCCGCCCCGAGGCGATCACCCTGAGTGCGCCGAGCGAGCCGTATCTTGGGCAACATGGCATTGAAGCAACCATCGATCAGGTGGAGTTTCTCGGCGCCGCCCAACGCCTTATCTGCACCGCCGACACCTATCTGGGCCCGCAGCAAATTCTGGTGGAGCGCCCGACCCACGAGTTGCCCCGTCACGAACAGGGTGGCTGGCGCAGCGGCATGCGCTGCTCGCTGCACTGGCCCGCCGGAGCGATGCAGCTGTTTGAAGGAGAGCGCCCATGACTGCCCCCTTTGCAACCTCCTCCCTGTTGCCGCCAGCGACAGCCCGGCAAGACGGCCGCTGGCAGCGGCTCTGTCGCGGCTGGAGCCGGGATCAGCTGCTGCAGCTGTTCCTGCTTGCGCTCGGCATCGCTCTGCTGGTGGGGGGTCTCTTGCTGCCGCTGCTCACCATGCTGCAAAAGAGCCTGCAGGATGAGAACGGCCTCTGGGTGGGCCTTGCCAACTTCAGCGCCTACTTCGACTCCCCTCATCTGGGGCGCACCATCGGCAACACCCTCTGGCTCGGGGTACTGATCACCGCACTGGTGGTGACCATCGCCTTTGGCTACGCCTACGCCCTCACCCGCACCTGCATGCCTGGCAAGCCCCTGTTTCGCCTCATCGGCCTTATTCCGCTCTTGATGCCCTCCCTGCTGCCCGCCATCAGTCTGGTCTACTGGTTTGGCAATCAGGGGATCGCCAAGGGGCTGCTCGGCGGCGAGAGCATCTACGGCCCCATCGGCATCGTCATCGGTCTTGGCTTCTGGTGCTTCCCTCACGCCCTGATGATCCTTATCACGGCGCTCGGTCAGAGCGACGCCCGCCTCTATGAAGCCTCCCGGGTGCTCGGCAGCAGCGGCTGGCGTACCTTTGTCACCGTCACCCTGCCTACCGCCCGTTATGGCCTGCTCAGCGCCGCCATCGCCGTCTTCACCCTCACCATCTGCGACTTCGGGGTTGCCAAGGTGATTGGCGGCCAGTACAGCGTGCTGGCCACCGATATCTACCGGCAGGTGATCGGGATGCAGAACTTCTCGCTGGGCGCCGTTGCCAGCGTCACCCTGCTGCTGCCGGCACTGTTGAGCTTTGCGCTGGAGCACAGAGTGCGCAGCAAGATGCAGGAGCAGAGCAGCACCAAGGCGGTGCCCTATCAGCCCAAACCCCATCGGCTGCGGGATCTGCTGGCGCTCGGCTGGTGCACGCTCTGGGCCCTGCTGTTTCTGGCGCTGGTGGGGATGGCGGTTTACGGATCCTTGGTACAGTTCTGGCCCTACAACCTCGCTCTGACGCTGGATCACTACGCCTTTGACAGCAACAGCGTCTATGGCTGGCAGCCCTTTACCAATACCCTGCAGCTGGGCCTCTATACCGCGCTGATCGGCACCGTGCTGGTGATGGTGCTGGCCTGGGCACAGGAGAAGGGGCGCCACTTCGCGCCGCTGCGCCAGCTGCTGCATCTGCTCGCCATGCTGTCGCTGGCGGTACCCGGCATGGTGCTGGGGCTGGGTTACATCTTCTTTTTCAACGGCAATCCGCTCTTTGGCAGCCTCTATGGCACTCTGCCGCTGATGGTGCTCTCCTGCGTCATCCACTACTACACGGTGGGCCATATGACGGCGCTGACCAGCCTCAAGCAGCTGCCCAAGGAGCTGGAGCTGGTGGCCATCTCATTGCGCATTCCGCTCTGGAAGGCGTTCTTGCGGGTCACCCTGCCCGCCTCCCTGCCAGCGCTCTTGGAGATCTTTATCTATCTGTTCGTCAACGCCATGACCACCACCTCGGCGGTGATCTTCCTCTATTCGAGCGACAGCGTGCTCGCCTCCATCGCCGTGCTCAATATGGAGGATTCCGGCGATACCGCCGCGGCCGCCGCCATGGCCACCCTGATCCTGCTGGCCGCCGCCACCGTCAAGCTGCTCCAGCTCTTTTTGAGCCGCGCCCTGCTGGATCGCACCCAGCGCTGGCGCCACCAATAACCTTATCGAGGAGTCATCATGTCCACTCTCCCCTTCTGGCTGGCCGAGGCGCTCGCCGCCGAACAGCCCGCGCCGCCCACGCCCCTTCACGGCCACCACGAGGCCGATGTCTGCATCGTCGGTGGCGGCTTTACCGGGCTGTGGAGCGCCATCGCCCTTAAACAGGCCGAGCCTGCCTTACGCATCACGGTGCTGGAGAAAGATCGCTGCGGTAGCGGCGCCTCCGGGCGCAACGGCGGCTGCCTGCTCACCTGGTCGGCCAAATATCTGACGTTAAAGCGCCTCTTTGGCGAAAAGCAGGCCGCCTGGCTGGTGCAAAGATCTGAGCAGGCGGTGCACGAGATTGCCCGCTTCTGCGAAACGCACAACATAGAGGCGCAGCTGAGGGTCGAGGGCACCTGCTACACCGCCACCAGCGAGGCGCAGCGCGGCCTGATGGAGCCGGTATTGCGGGAGCTACAGCGAGCCGACCTTAACCAGTGGCAGGCGATTGAAGAGGGTGAACTGGCGAGCCAGAGCGGCTCCCACGTTCATCTGGAGGGGCTCTACAGCCCCCACGCGGGCTCGGTGCAACCGGCGCTCTTGGTGCGCGGCCTGCTGCGGGTAGCGCGGGAACTGGGGGTCGAGGTTTATGAGCACTCTCCCATGCAGCGCCTTGAGGCGGGCCAGCCAGCACGGGTGCAAACGCCGCAGGGTGAGGTGCGTGCCCGCAAGGTGGTGCTGGCCCTCAACAGCGCCATGGTGGCGCACTTTCGCGAGTTTCGCCGCAGTATCGTGCTGGTCTCCTCCGATATGGTGATCACCGACCCCGCGCCGGATGCACTGGCCGCCCAGCAGCTTGCGCACGGCCGCTCCGTGGTGGATGGCCGCACCTTTGTCCATTACTACCGCTCCACCCCGCAAGGGCGGCTGATGCTGGGCAAGGGGGGCAACACCTTCGCCTTTGCCAACCGCCATCTGGCCGAGTTCGATGCGCCGAGCCGTTATCTTGCCCCCCTCACCCGCACCCTGCGCCGATTCTTTCCGGCGCTCAAAGAGGTGCCCATCGCCGCCAGCTGGTGCGGCGCCTCCGACCGCTCGGTAGATGGCCTCCCCTTCTTCGGCCACTGGCGAGGGCAGCCCAATATCGTCTATGGCCTCGGCTACTCTGGCAACGGGGTGGCGCAGAGCTGGATCGGTGGCCAGATCCTGGCGGCTTTGGTGCGCGATGAAGTGCGGGAAGCGGACAAGCCGTGGCGCGACTGCGCGCTGGTCAGCGGCCCGCGCGGCTATTTTCCGCCCGAACCCTTTCGCTGGCTGGGGGCCATGGCTGTGCGCAACGCCATCCGGCGCAAGGAGCGGGCGGAAGATGAGAACCGTCCGGTGGCCTGGTATGACAAACAGCTGGCCAAACTTGCCGATGCCGCTGGCAAGGCAGACAAGTAAGCGCGGTAATGCCAATTCCGCACGGTTCAGCCCCGTCTGACCGCAACCAGCAAAGCGCCGACCCAAGGGTTGGCGCTTTGCTATTGGCGCCGTCGGCCATCAGCGCGCCTGCTGATCCCGCGCGGCGAAAACCTGCGATCAGCTCCGCGCTGCATCGCCCGGATCGGAGGGCATAAACAAGGCGCGACAAACACTGTGTTCGACTTGCCGCCAATAGCACTGTTTCACCAGCGAAACACTATCAAGAAACATCATTTCACTTGCGTAACAATCAGGCCGATACGGCGCCGCCTTGCAGGGATATTGCGCCAGAGAGAGCCACGCCGATCAGGACAAAGAGCGCCAACCCGCTACGCTTGTGCGCGCTTTATCGCCGCCACTTGTCGGCCGCCGGGACTTCCGTACCCAGCAGCAGCGCTGGCCTTGCCTGCCACACCCGCTCGGGGTCGGGCTCGGCAATGGCGGCGGCGATCAGCTGCTCGCTCCAGTGGCGGTGCAGCAGCCACATCTGCTGGCCGAGATCCCCATCGCTCCGGGTGCACTGCTTGGTAACATCGGCAGTGCGATAGAAGTAGCGCACCAGCGTCGTGAGTTCGGGCTCTGGCCAGCGGCAGCCAAAGTCACGCAGCAGGGATGACCAAAAGTCAATCTGGCCCCGCTCGTGCTGCTGCTCCAGCGCATGCAGCTCGGGGATAAGATCCATCGCATGCCAGAGGGCGCCATAGCCGACAAAGCGGCGCTCCAGCGCCTCCAGTGCCTCGTCGAGCAGCACCAGCGCCTGCGGCCAGCTGGTCGCCTGAATGCGGATCTGCTCCTGCGCCTCGCAGACCGCCGCCAGCCACCCCATGGCGAGGCGGCCGATGATCGCCTCCTTGTTGGGATAGAGGTGGTAGAGCGACTTGATCCCCACCCCCGCCCGATCGGCGATGGCATTGGTGTTAAGGGCCGCAAAGCCCTGCTCCTGCAACAGGCTCAGGGTCGCCTCCTCGATGCGGCTGGCCACCGCCTGACTGCGCTGCTGTTTGGGTTGGCGGCGCATGGCAAACACTTGGGGTAACGGCCCCTCGGTCACGGACTCCTCTGACATCACTCCTCCCTGTTGTTGGCCATCGGCAAGGCGCTCTGGCGGTAGATCTTGCTACCTCAGCAAAGCGGGGACTGCGCCCCGCTCGCCACCGATTGATGTGACATGGTAAACAAAACGTTAAATATTTGCAGCAATTGCTGGTATTTTTTGACCGGGCAGCCATAAAGAGATCGCGAAATGTGCAGTAAACACTGCACAAAACCCGACCCTCAAGGAGATCACTGCATGGATTGCAAGGCACCACATCACGCCCGTTCCCGCACTTTTTTGCTGCTCGCCCCGCTGCTGGCCGCCACGCTGGCGGGTTGCCAGCAGGGGCAGCCGCCCACCGCCGCACGCACTCTTTATCTCAACGGCAAGATCCACACTCAGGATGGTCAACGGCATGTGGCAGAGGCCATGGTGGTGAGCGGCGGCCAGTTTCTCTATGTGGGCAACCGGCAGGGCGCCGAGGCGCTCACCACCCCCGACACCCAGGTGGTCGACTTGCAGGGCAAGATGGTGCTGCCGGGGCTGCACGACAACCATATCCACCTGCTGGGCACGGTGGCGCTCGATATGTGCGATCTCGACGGCAAGCCGGTCGATCTCGGCGAGCTGGCGGCCAAGGTGAAGAGCTGCCTGCCCCGCTACGCCCCCAAATCTGGCGACTGGCTGGTGATCAACCAGTGGTCTCCCTACGAGGGCAACGCCCCCACCGCCGCCTATAAAACCGTGCTGGCGGCTCTCGATGCCGCCGCCCCCGACAATCCGGTGGTGCTGGCCGGGGTCGATGGCCACGCCAGCGCCTACAACTCGCGGGCACTGGCGCTGGCGACCGACAAGAGCGGCAAACAGGTTGGCTTCACCGCCGCCACCCTGGCGCCGGGCGGCCTCTTTGCCCCTTTCAAACCCTATGTGGATCTCGATAGCGGCGTCATTCGCGAGGGGGCCCGCAGCGCCATCCCCTCCCCCGACAGCGGCCTGCTGAGCGCCCGTGACGAGCAGGCGGCGAACCAGTATCGCCAGATCCTGCCCGCCGTCTCGACCCTGATGGCCTCGCGCGGCATCACCAGCATTCAGGATGCCTGCGCCACCGACTTTATCCGCGATCGCCTGCGGGAGATGGAAGACAAGGGGCTGCTCAATATGCGGGTCACCGCCGCCACCTGTTTTCACGAGGATGACTACAGCGGCAAGCTCGATATCGGCGGCCATCTGGCCAAGGCCAACCGGGTGCGCGACCAGTTTGCCGGCGATCCGCTGATCAAGGCCGATGCGGTCAAGATCTTCCTCGACGGGGTACTGGAAGGCGACCCTTTCAGCACGCCCCCCTTCCTGCCCAACGCCGGCATGTTGGCCAACTACCAGACCCCCCACCTCGCCGCGGATAAAGGGGGCGAGCAAGTCACCATCACCGCCAACAGCGAGGATGCCGGCAGCAAGGGGCTGGTCAACTACCGCGCCGCCGATCTGAACCGCTACGTGGGGGCGCTCGACAAGGCGGGCTTTAGCATCCATATGCACAGCATTGGCGATCGTACTACCCGCATGGCCCTCGATGCGCTGGAGGCGGCCCGCGCCAGCAACGGCGATCACGGCACTCCCCACACCCTCGCCCATCTGCAGGTGGTGCATCCGGACGATCAGCAGCGGCTCGGCCAGCTTGGCCTCTACCTCACCTTCACCTACGCCTGGACCAACTCCCAGCCCGAATACGACATGCTGGTCACCCCCTTTATCCAGCCGACCCGCAAGGGGCAATCCCTGCACGAGGCGATGTACGATCCCAAGGGGTATCTCAAGCAGGCGCTCTATCCGGTGGCCAGCTCGCGCAAGGCGGGGGCCATTCTGGTGGCTGGCAGCGATGCGCCGGTCGATAGCCGCGATCCGCGCCCCTTCGCCAATATGGCCGCCGGGGTCAACCATGCACCCCAGAGCGGCGATGACTTTCGGGCGAGCCAGCGCATCACCCTCGACCAGATGCTGGATGCCTACACCATCAACGGCGCCCGCGCGGTGCGCCAGCAGGCCGTCAGCGGCTCCATCGAAGCGGGCAAATCGGCCGACTTTATCGTGCTGGATCGGGATCTCTACCAGCTGGTCGCCGCCGGCAAACCGGAGCAGATCGCCGATACCAAGGTCACCCGCACCGTCTTTCGCGGGCAGACGGTCTTTAGCCAGTAAGTTCAGCCGAAATGGCGAGTGTGAGCATCTGGTCAGCTGCGATCTGAGCATATGCCGCCAGACCTGCGCCTCTAAAAGCAAAATGCCGACCCCAGGGTCGGCATTTTTAGTTCGGGGAGTGATAGCAAGCCCTGATGGCAAGGTGCGCTATGCAAGGGTCGGCGTTTTTCAAGATAGTTGTCGCGTAACCCTGTTTTAAGCCGCTTGTTTTTCTTCTGGTTCTGACCGCTCTGGGTTCAGCATCACGGCTCCTATCGGTGTCCAGTTTCGTGTGTTCCCACTCCAT